>NZ_CP103852.1:3101774-3452661 GCF_024925465.1 Ralstonia pseudosolanacearum
ATATCGCCCCGTTCGACTATGACGCGCTACGCCGGCAGTTCAAGCAGACCTATCTGGCCAACAACGGGTATGACCTGGAATCTGCCACCGTACAGCTGAACGATGGCAAGGCTGACTTGTTCGCCTTCGGCCGTCCGTTTATCAGCAACCCCGATCTTGTTGAACGCCTGAAGACCGGCGCACCGCTCACACAGATCAACCCGACCACGCTTTACGGTGGTGGCGCTGCGGGCTACATCGACTACCCGACCATCTCAGGCTGAAGCACACCAGTGCCTGCGCCTTGCCACAACGACCCTTAAAAAAGGAGAGGACCCATGACCAGCCTTCCGACTGTCCTTATCACCGGCGCCTCCAGCGGCATCGGTGCCGCCTACGCCAACCGCTTCGCCCGCCGTGGCCACGACCTCGTGCTGGTTGCGCGTGACAAGTCGCGCCTGGATGCCCTGGCAGCACGTCTACGCGAAGAATGCAATGTGGCCGTCGAAGTCGTAAAGGCCGACCTCACACACCCCGCCGACCTGTCCGCGCTCGAAACTCGCCTGCGCGATGACTCGCGCATCGGCGTCCTGATCAATAACGCCGGAATGGCTCAGTCGGGCAGCTTCGTCCAACAGACCGCTGAAGGCATCGAACGCCTGATCACACTCAACACCACGGCACCGACGCGGCTCGCTGGTGCGGTTGCCACGCGCTTCGCACAGTCCGGTGCGGGCGCGATCGTCAACATTGGGTCGGTGGTGGGTTTCGCCCCTGAGTTCGGCATGTCCATCTACGGCGCCACCAAAGCCTTCGTGCTATTCCTGTCGCAAGGCTTGAACTTGGAATTGTCGCCCAAGGGCGTCTATGTGCAAGCGGTGCTTCCGGCATCGACCCGCACCGAGATCTGGGAGCGCGCCGGCATTGACGTCAATAGCCTCCCCGAGGTGATGGAGGTCGACGAACTAGTCGATGCGGCACTGGTTGGCTTCGACCGCCGCGAATTGGTCACGATCCCGCCGCTACATGTTGCAGAGCGCTGGGACGCGTTAGATGGCGCACGCCAAGGACTGATGTCGGACATTCGACAAGCACACGCGGCCGAGCGCTATTTGCCGCACGCCTGAGACTCACCCCGTCTTTCTCGAAACGCATGCCGTAGGTTATTTGCCGAGTACGACAAGTTACGGCGTTGCGCTACCGGCGGCATTTGTTTCACCCGTTGGAGTGGCGCTGCCAGTGCGCATGATGAAAGAAGAGCCGCTAACGACGCCGGTGATGGCGGTGCCAGGGCATCTCACCCTGTCGGCTGATCGGGCAGCCCGTCGCTCAGTTTTTCACATCCGCATGGGGTCGACAGATGAACCCAATGCATCCAAGGAGCCATGACCATGACATTCAAAGCGCTTCTCGCAGCCAAGACGGGCGATGCAATTTCTACCACCTTGGTCGACTTCGACGAAGTCGACATGATGCCGGGCGACGTCACTATCGCGATTGAATATTCGGCGGTGAATTATAAGGACGCGATGGCGATCACTGGACGCGCCCCGGTAATTCGCGAATTCCCATTAATTCCGGGGATCGACTTTTCGGGCATCGTCGAAGCATCGTCGGACACAAGATTCGCGGTGGGCGACCGCGTTGTCGCCAATGGCTGGGGTCTGAGTCAAACACATCACGGAGGTTTCGCGCAGAAGGCACGCGTCAGCGGCGACTGGCTGATCAAGCTGCCTGAAGTGTTTTCGACGCGCGATGCCATGGCCATCGGCACGGCTGGATACACCGCAATGCTGTCTGTGCTCGCACTCGAGCACATGGGGCTGACGCCTGACAAAGGTGATGTGCTGGTGACTGGGGCAAGTGGTGGAGCTGGGTCCATCGCTATCGCTTTGCTGTCCAAGCTCGGCTATAAGGTGGTGGCCTCCACTGGGCGCCTGGAAGAAACCAAGTACCTACGGGAGCTAGGTGCTGCTGAAGTCATTGATCGCAGCACACTGTCGGAGCCTGGCGCACCGATCGCCAAGGAACGCTGGGCCGGCGCGATCGACTCCGTGGGAAGCCACACACTGGCCAATGTGTTGGCGCAAACGCGCTACCGCGGCGCCGTGGCGGCCTTCGGGCTCGCGCAGGGCGCAGACCTGCCCGCTTCCGTCCTCCCTTTCATCCTGCGCAACGTAACCCTAGCAGGCATCGACTCGGTCAACACACCGCAGGACGTCAGGCAGCAGGCATGGGAACGCCTTGCCGCCGATCTGGACCTGGGCAAACTTGCACACGCCACACAGGTGATCGGTTTGACTGAAGTGCCTGGCATTGCTAACTCAGTACTCCGAGGCCAAGTGCGAGGTCGCACCGTTGTCAATGTCAACGCATGAAAACCGAAACGCAAAGAAGGCAATGATGACCAGGTTCAATCCAGATACCCAATCGGCAATGGCCTATGCCGAAGCACCGAACAAGATTGTCAGGACAGAGAGAGGAGCATTCGCCTACCGAGAACTAGGCCCACACGGCGGAGTCCCTCTAATTCTGCTCAACCATTGGGGTGCAGTGCTGGACAACTTCGACCCTCGTATCGTTGATGGCTTGGCTCGCAAGCACCGCGTTATTGCCATTGACTACCGAGGGATTGGTTTATCTGGTGGCATCGCACCGGTGACCGTGGAAGAAATGGCCCGCGATACCATCGCACTGATCCGCACCATGGGTTTCGATCAGGTCGATCTGCTCGGCTTTTCGCTCGGCGGCTTCGTGGCGCAGGACGTGGCTCTAAAAGCGCCAACTCTGGTGCGCAAACTCATCCTCACGGGAACTGGTCCCGCGGGTGGTCAAAGCATCGATCGTGTGGGTACCATCTCTTGGCCACTGATACTTAAGGGCCTGCTGACGCTGCGTGATCCCAAGACTTATCTATTCTTTACCTCCACGGCCAATGGTCGGCAGGCAGCAAAGGCGTTCTTGCAGCGACTGAAGGAACGCAAGAAAGGTCGCGACAAGGGGCCGACACTTCGCGCTTTCCTCCGTCAACTCAAAGCGATCAAGGCCTGGGGCCAGCAAATGCCGCAGAACCTTACCAGCCTGCGGATGCCTGTCCTGATCGCCAATGGAGATAACGACATCATGGTCCCTACTGCGCTAAGCCACGACATGGCTCGCCGCATTCCCAATGCGCAACTCGTCATCTACCAAGACGCAGGGCACGGAGGGATCTTTCAGCACTACGCAGACTTCGTCCCCAAGGCATTGGAATTCCTCTCGCTCAATGAGAGCAGCGCAGCAGCGCTGAAATGACCGGCAGCGAACAGTTGCGCCGGTATTCCAATGGCTCCGAGCTGCGTCGTGATAACCAGCGAGTCATCTCTTCATAACCGTTCCTCGGGGGGAACCGACTTCTCATCGCCAACCGTCCAATCGCGGGGAGTAGGTCCGATCCGGTCAACGCCGTGCAAGACAGGGGAGCCGTCCTTTTCAGGCGATTTCTTACGGTTTTTTGACTCTGACCGTTGGTCGGGCTGGAATATTTTCTGCGCAGTGAATATGCCGTTTCCAACGAATATTCACGCTGCCTGAGTCGTCGCCGTGGCGCACTGGTTGTGCGGCGCCATAAACGAAAAAACCGGCTTTCGCCGGCTTTTCCTCTCGCCATCCCGGCGCACGTGGCACACGAAACCTGCGGGTTAGTTGTTGCGGAGATTATCAGCGACGTCGTTCACTGAGGGCAAGTGCGCCTGTACGGAGGCCGCCGCGAGCAGATTTCATGCTACGGGCCCGACTCGACTACACCAAGCCGCGTTTGGTAGTCGGCCAGCAGCGTCTGCTGCACCTCGAGGCGCGCCGTCGGCTTGGCCAGCTCCGCCGCCATCTGCTCGCGTTCCGTGCGCAGGGCGACAAGATCATCCGCCTGCATTTGCGCTGCTGTGCGCAGCCCGCCGGTGGCTAGCGCCTTCCATGATGTAGACGCGAGAATTTCCCGCGCGCTGGCGAATCGGCTTAAGCGCCGCATAAGCCGGCGATCGATACCACGCCTGCGCGCGCTCGAGGCTGTCGAATTCGATGATGACGACCACGCCTTTGGGCGCCGGGCCTTCCAAGGCTTGCAATGTGCCCCCACGGGCAATAAAGCGGCCGCCGAACGGTTCGAGCGTGGATTCCACACGCTCGCTGTAGGACCTGATGGCTCCGGGCACAGTCGGCTCGAACTCAGCGATGTAGTACGCGCGCGGCATGTCTGGCTTCTCGGCCCGCGTTTGGGCCTGTAGTGGCGCGGCAAGCAGAATGGCCAGCGCCCCGAGCGTACGCACGCCCATCGGAACAGCAAGAGATGTCATGGTCGGTTTTCCCTGTCGGTCGGCAATGTGCCAGGCGCATCAATGACGCCCTTCCTGCGGCAAATGCGTCTGTAGCGCGGCGTGCGCCCGCTGGCTGGCGTCGGCGCTGACCGTATCGGCGAGGCCCTGCGCCACCTGCCGCAACTGCTGGTCGGAAACGCCCACGTTCATGCTCAGGCGCATGTGGGCCCGCAACTGGGGCTCCACGCCTGACATGGCTGCCAGTGCGGCGACCGTGGCGAGCTCGCGGTCTTTCCAGTCGAGGTTGTCGCGGGCAAAGATGTCGCCGAACAGAGGGGTTTTCAGATATTGGTCGATGGCCGGGGCGAAGTCGAACACGGGGCCTTTGACCGGTGCACCCGCGAGTTGGGTCTGGTTGGCCGTGCCGATCGCCAGCAGTGCCGCGCCTTCCGGCACTGGGCCCGGGTCGCGGCCAGGGGCATCTTCGATGCCTTGATTCTTGCGGGTCTGCAGCACACGCATGAGTTCGGCCAGCGCATTGAGGCTGCGCGGGAAGCCCGCGTATGCGTACATCTGCACCAGGATTTCCTTGCAGTCGCTGACGGTCAGGCCAGCATCCAGTCCTCGGCTCAAGGCGGCATTCAGACGTGGCATATCGCCAGTGGCGGCGTGCGCAGCGATCGGGACGATGGCCAGTTGCCGAGGCAGCAGCATGGTTTCGGCGGTCTCAGTGGTCATGGGGATACGGGAATTGGTGGCGGAATGTAGGGGCGTTGCGCCACGTCGTCACTCGCCCGATGGACGCCAGTACGCCTTTGCGCCCAGCACAACAGGATCGACGTCCAGGAACGTGCGAGAAGTCACCATGGTCTGCGTGGCTTCGAAGAACGTGCGGAAATGCGGTGTCTCTCGGTGAGCGGCGTACGTCGCCTCGTCCTTATACATCTCGAAGACGAGAAACCGGTTCGGGTGTGCCTTCAGCGCGACCGCATACAACGTGTACACGCCGGACTCCACGCGCACGGAGGTCGACACGCTCCGCTCAAGCACGGTTTTGAATTCCGCCAAACGCCGCGGATCGACTTCGAGCTGCGCGATGCGCACGTACGGCGCGCCGGCGCTTTGGGTGTGGTCAGTAGCAATCCACAGACCTGGGTTTTGCATGGTGGCGTCTCCCGATCGCGGGTTGGGTGCCTGTGCGGCGGCGATCTGCACGGCGGCGCAGCCTAGCAAGATCAAAGCGATGCGCAGCCATGCGCCGACGGCGGAGAACACCGGCTTCAAGGCTGGCCTCGTTTTGTGAGTTTGTCCCAGTTGGCATGCGCAAATTTTCGTTTGTCTTCGTCGCCAAGCGGCAGCGTTTCGACAAAGCGTCGGGCGTCCGCGCCGGGGCGGTACTGGTATGGAAAATCGGTCGAGAACAGAATCCGGTCGGGCCCCACAAGTTCGATAGCCTGGCGCAGATACGCGGTGCTAAACATGCCGCTGGCGGTCAGGTACAGGTGGTCCTGGACATATTCGACAAACGGGCGCTGCACTGTCGATACTCGATCGAGCATGGTCAGACGCTCCAGATAGAACATCACGAGTTCGCCCCAGTGGCCGAGGATCACCTGCAGACCCGGATGCCGGTCGAACACACCGGAGACGACCATCCGCACGAACTGTATGCCGGCTTCATAGTGCCATCCGATACCGAACGTCGATAGCGCAAGGTCCATCGGCGCGCCCAGGCCGGCGTAGTAAGCGTTGCGCACGCCGGCTTGAGGGATTTGCGGATGGATCAGCAATGGCACGCCGAGCGCTGCCGCGCAGGCAAACATCGGATCGAACATCGCGTGGTCGAGGTTCTTCTCACCGACGCGGCCATAGACGATGGCGCCCTTGCAACCGAGTTGTTCGACGCAGCGCTGCAGCTCTAGCGCAGCGCCTTCGCCGTCGGCAAAAGGTAAGACGGCCAGCGCCTGAAAGCGCGACGGATTGGCCGCAACTGTCTCAGCCAAGAGGTCGTTCACGCGTCGCGCCAGATCGATGCCGTGATGCCCGAGGTTGTTCAGCCCCGGCGTGGTGAGCGAGAGCACCTGCACATCGACGCCGGTTTCGTCCATCAGCGCCAGCCGCTGTTCGGCCAAGTCAGCCAGCCGCTCGCCAAGCTGGCCGGCATTGAGAGCAAGTGTGCCATCGTCGGCGCCAGGCAGCGTGCCCCACGCCTGCCGGACGGCTTCGGGCAACACGTGCTCTTCGATGGCGATGATTTTCATGTCAGGCCGCTGCCGTGAGTTGTTTGACCACCGCTTCGCCCACGCCATGCGCCGATGCTGGATTCTGGCCGGTGATCAGACGGCCATCCACAACCACGTTGGCTGTCCAGTTGGGAGCCGGCTGATGCAGCGCGCCACGCTGCTTGAGCGTCGTTGCCAGCAGGTAGGGCACGACGTTGGTGTACCTCACTTCGGCCTCTTCCTCGTCGGTAAAGGCAGCGACCTTTTTACCGGCAACGAGATGGCTGCCGTCCGACAGCGTTGCGTTGACCAGTGCCGCAGGGCCATGGCACACGGCCGACACGATGCCGCCTGCTTCGTAGATGGTGCGAATCACGTGCTGGACTGCGGGGCTGTCGGCAAAGTCCCACATGGTGCCGTGGCCTCCTGCGAAGAACACGGCGGAGTAGCGCGAAGGGTCCACCTCGCCCAGCACGAGGGAATGCGCAAGTTCCCCCCGGAACGTGGCGTCATGCCAGAAGCGATCGTTGACCGGATCGCTGAGGTCGAAAAAGTCGATGGGCGGGTGCCCGCCACGGATCGATGCGATCTCGGTCGGAATGCCGGCCTCGCGAAAGACAGCCAGCGGGTGCGTCAGCTCCACCATGGCAAAGCCGGTGGGCTCGCCGCTGTCCCCGCGGATCGGGTGGCTCGTGACAACGCACAGAACAGGCTTGATGGTTGCGCTCATGCAGCGGCTCCTGAGTGTTTGAGAGAGGCCATGTCGATGACGAAGCGATATTTCACGTCGCTCTTCACCAGGCGCTCATACGCTTCGTCGATCTGTTGGATGGCAATGACTTCAACGTCCGAGACGATGCCGTGCTGCCCGCAGAAGTTGAGCATCTGCTGGGTTTCCGGCACGCCGCCAATGAACGAGCCTGAAATGGCGCGACGTCCACGCACAACACCGCCGGCATTCACCGGTGTCCCAAGCGGACCCAGGTAGCCGACGAGCACGAGCACGCCTTCGAGTGCCAGCGTCGGCATATAGGGATTGACGTCGTGGTCGTAGGGCACCGTGTCGATGATCACGTCGAACCGGTTTGCCACGGCGGCCATCTGGGCTGGATCGCTCGACAGCACCACGTGATCGGCGCCGAGCCGGAGAGCATCCTCCTCCTTGCCCGGCGAACGCGTGAATAGCGACACATCGGCGCCGAGCGCCTTGGCAAGCTTCAACGCCATGTGGCCCAACCCGCCTAGGCCAATCACCGCGACCTTGCTGCCCGGGCCCACCTTCCAGCGATGCAGCGGCGACCATGTGGTGATGCCCGCGCACAGCAGCGGCGCCGCGCCGGCGGGGTCCAGCCGATCCGGAACGGACAGCACAAACTTGTCGCGGACGACGATCGAATCCGAATAGCCGCCGTAGGTGACGGAACCGTCATGCCGGTCGATGCCGTTGTAGGTGAAAGTGGGGCCTTCGGCGCAATCCTGTTCCCAACCCTTCAGGCAAGGCTGGCAGTGCTGGCACGAATCCACCATGCAGCCAACGCCAACCATGTCGCCTGCTTTGAATCGTGTGACCTCGCTACCCACCTGTCGGACCCTGCCGATGATCTCGTGGCCCGGCACGATCGGATACGTCGTAAAGCCGCCGTGGTTGCGGGCAAGGTGCAGATCCGTATGGCACACCCCGCAGAACAGGATGTCGATGACAACGTCGTCCACCCGGGGTGCTCGCCGTTCAAAAGCGAACGGCGCGAGCCCGCTGGTGGCCGATGACGCGGCGTAACCGGAAACGTTCATGGGGCACTCCAAAGGAAAGGTCAGGGGTTACCCGGCGCGAAGAGCAGTTGCCAGCTCGTGAAGGGGCCGAGCGGGATCACGTCCCAGCCGATAAGCCCGGCCTTGGCGAGCGGAAATTCGTTCAGCGCTGCGCGTGCGGCTTCAACCGAGTCGGCCTCGGCAATCAGAGCGACGCCGGGGCGGTCCTGACGGAAGTAGAAGTCGCGGACGATGCCGCCGGTGTAGAGCTTCCACGCATGGCGGGTTTCGTCATGCATGTGCGGCTGGTATTGCTCGAAAGTGGCGCCGGGTTGCGGGATGTCGAGGCAGAGGAATTTCATGGGAAGAGGTTCCAGTGGATATGCGGTTTGGTATCAGGCCGGCTGTAGCCGGCGCAGCGTCTCGGCCACGCGCTGCCCGAGGTAGGCGGCGGTGTCGAGGTCGCTCTGGATGGGGGTGTCGTCGGGGCCCTGGTCGCCATTGGATTGCGCCATCGCGCCGAGCCAACTTCCCAGGCGGTTGAGGTCATGTACTGTGCCGCTGCTGCTGTCGTTGCCGGGCTTCAGGTCGAGCCCCACCCACAACATGCCGTGCTGGGCGGCAAACAGCGCCATCGAGATCAACGAGTGCAGCTTGTCGCCGTTCTGCGCGCCCGAATTGGTGAAGCCGGCAGCGACTTTGTCGCGCCATTTCATGTCGATCCAGGCGCGCTTGGTCGAGTCTTCGCAGAACTGCTTGAAGCGGGCGCTGGGGGCACCGTTGTAGGTGGGAGCGCCGAAGATAATCGCGTCGCTCGTCTCGAGCGTGTCCCAGGGGATATTGTTTTCCGCGACGGGGACCAACAGCGCTTGGGCACCCGCGACACGCCGCACGCCATCCGCCACGCTATGGGCTTGCCGCGCGGTGTGGCCGTAGCCGCTGTCATAGACGATCGAAATCTGCATCGGCATGTTGTTGAGCGAGAAGAGGAAATGAAGAGAGGCACCGGCAGGCACCACGCTTCGGGGGTGAGACGATGCTACTGTGGAAGGGCATGCGCTAGTGGCGATGGTTTTTCCCACCTTTGTAGAACTGAGTGCTACCAAGCGAGGGCTCTGCGCGGTTATGGTTGGCACGCGTAGGCCAAGGGCGCGGATGCAATTTTTGACGGGGGGATGTCTTCATGAAAACCGACATGCGCGGCCGGCTGGACGGCGTTGCTGTCTTCGTGGAAGCGGTCGAGGCGGGCGGCTTTGCGCGTGCTGCCGAACGGCTTGCGCTTTCACGCTCGGCCGTGGGCAAAGCGATTGCACGACTGGAAACTCGCCTTGGCGTGCGGCTTTTCCATCGGACCACGCGCACCCAAAACCTGACCGAAGACGGGCAGATCTACTACGAGCGCTGCCTGCGCGCGATCGAGGAACTCCGCGCGGCTGAATCGCTGCTCGACTCCGGCAAGCACGAAGTGGCCGGGCGCTTGCGCGTGACGATGCCCGTTCTCTTCGGCCGTTACTGCATAGCGCCGATCCTGCTCGATTTCGCCCGCCAGCATCCCAAGCTGGAACTTGAACTTAGTTTCAGCGACAGACCCGTCGACATGATTGCAGAAGGTTTTGATCTAGGCATCCGGAATGGTGCGCTAGGCGAGGCCACTGGTTTGTGCGCCCGCCCTCTTGCCACGCAGCCCAAGGTCTTGTGCGCGGCCCCTGCGTATCTCAAGGCGTGCGGCGAGCCCGACACGATTGAAGCCCTGGCCGGCCACGATCTGCTGATCCACTGGCGCACGGGCCACCCCTATCCGTGGCTGCTGCCCGATGCGGACGGACGCCTGACCGAAGCGCGGCTCGCGTCGCGGTTGCGGTTTGACGATCTGGAGGTCACGGCGGATGCCGCCGTGGCGGGCCTGGGCATCGCGTGGTTGCCGCGGTGGCTGGTGCGAGACCGCATTGAAGCGGGGGCACTCGCCGTGCTGTGGGCCGGCCGGCCTACGGCTTCCATGGACAGTCATGCCATCTGGCCGGCAACGGACTACATGCCACTGCGTGTGCGCCTGCTGATCGACACGCTCGTGGAAAAGCTGCCGCTTGTCATGGGCGTGGAGGCCCCCATCGTGCGCCCAGGGTGGCATGAGCCGCGCATCACCGCCGGCGATGCGCCTTCACCACGCGGCAAGCGCCGTGCGCGCTGATGCCGGTCGATTCGGAGCCCCTTCTCATGATGGTGACAGAATCTGGCACCACTGGCCGGTAGAGTGACTTCACCGCGCACAGACACATTGAGTGTCTCGTGTGCGGCTTCTGAAGAAGGAACTCGACATGTCCAGATTTGAACCGCTTGATCCTGGCTTTCCGGTCTCCCGCCAAGTGGAGATCGACACGGGCCCCATTGTGATGCTCAACCTCTGCACGATGGCGCCAGAAGACGAAGACGCATTTCTCGCCGCTTGGGCAGAGGACTCTCGCTTCATGAAACGCCAGCCCGGCTTTATTTCCACGCAGTTGCACCGTGCGATTGGCGACAACCCGACCTACGTGAACTACGCGGTCTTCGACAACGTGGCGGCTTGGCGCGACGCCTTCCGGCATCCCGAGTTTCAGGAACGGCTCAAGGCGCATCCGCCATCGGTGACGGCGCGCCCGCATCTATTCGAGAAGGTGGCCGTACCCGGTCTGTGCACGGCGTAACGCTTCGGGTAGCGACATCTATGCAACGTATTGAATACAGCAAGTATGGTGGGCCGGAATGCATGGCCATCCGCAAGTTCGATCTTGCCCCGCCAGAGGCAGGTGAGGTGGCAGTGCGTGTCGAATTCGCTGCTATCAACCCCATCGATTGGAAGCTGCGCAACGGGCAGATGAAGATTGTGACGGGCCGCCGGTTTCCCCGGGGCATGGGGATGGACTTCTCCGGAACTGTCATGGCTTTCGGCAAGGGTGTGACTCGCTTTCGGATAGGTGACCCCGTGTTTGGGCTCGCACGCTTCAAGGAGAGCGGCGCGTTGGCGCAGGCTGTGGTCACAAAGGAGGCCTTCCTCGCCCGCAAGCCGGACAACGTTCCATTCGAGCAAGCCGCGTGTCTAGGCACACCTGGGGTCACCGCCTGGAACGGCTTGATCGACAAGGCAAAGCTCAAGGCCGGGCAACGCGTCTTCATCAATGGCTGCGCTGGCGCAGTTGGCGAAGCAGCAGTGCAGATCGCCCAGCTTTTCGGCGCGACGGTCTGGGGCACTTGTAGTGCGCGCGACATGGAGCGCGCCCGGTCCCTAGGCGTGGAGCGTCTCTACGACTATCGAACGACAAACCTGTCGCAGATCGCCGAGCGTTTCGATGTCGTGTATGACACTTCCGCGACGATGTCGGTCGCGGTGGGCATTGCTATGTTGCGGCCAGGTGGCGTGTATCTGGATCTGAATCCGGGACCGGGCAAGCTCATGCGGGCGCTATTCGACCGGCGATTGAAACCGGTGATCGGTGCGCCGCGCGCCGAGATTCTGGAAAAGCTGTCCGAAGCCGCGGTGGAGCAGCGATTCAGCATCCCGGTAGGCGAAACGGTTCCACTGAGCGGTGCGATCCAGTTGATCACGGAGCTGGAGGCGGGACGAAAGCTCGGTGGAAAAGGCCTCGTGGCCATGGAGTGATCGTGTCCAGAAGTCATCGGCTGTTCGATCTGATGCAAGCGCTGCGTCGACACCGCCGGACGGTGTCGGGACAAGCGCTCGCGCGCGAGTTGGGCGTGTCCCTTCGAACCATCCGCCGTGACGTGGCGACACTCCAGGGTATGGGCGCTGATATCGACGCGGAGCCCGGTGTCGGCTACATCCTGCAGCCGGGCTTCCTTCTGCCGCCGCTTTCGTTCACGGAAGAGGAGATTCAGGCACTGGTGATCGGCGCGCAGTGGGTCAGCCGCCAGACCGATGACAACCTCGCGCTCGCTGTGAAGAACGCACTGGCCAAGATCTACGCGATTCTGCCGCCGAACATGCGGTCAGCTGTGGATGACGACACGGTTTACGTGGGGCTTCCAACAAAAGCCGCCATGCCGCTTGATCTCAGTGAAATCCGGCGTGCGTTACGGGAACAGCGCAAGGTGCGCATCACCTTATCCGCGCCACATGATGTTGCCGCCGAACAGGTGATCTGGCCGATCATGCTCGGTTTCGTGGATGGCAAGCGGTTTATCGCGGCCTGGTGTGAGCTTGATGCCGTGTTCCGCGTGATCGGCATGGACAGCATTGCCGGCGCACAAGTCCTTGCTAATCGCTACACGCGAAACCGCCGTCAACTCGTTAAGGAATGGCGCAACCAGGAAATGCGCCCGTGCAATGGTCAAGATCCCGAATGCTAATACTCCGCTCCGAGACCGCAAGGACGCTCGGTTGTGAAAACAACGGATGTACGCACAGTAGACTGCCCCCTCAGTCTTTAGCGGAAAGGAGCTTCAATCTTTCTACTGTGACGGCGATCTCCCAAGACTGGGACGGGCTTCTCTGTATGCGATCACCGAAAGAAGATCTGGTGGCGCAATCGTTCGCAACGCAGGAAGTGCTGTGGCGAGATTGCGGAACGCACTCTACATCGTCAGCGTACTGATCGCGGGAAGCTGGTCACTGGCCCTTCAGACGGGCAGCCCGGTCTGTTTGATCTTCGCCCAAATTTAGGAGGGCGACCGCAACGTATACCGCTACCGATGTGCAGCGTCGACGTGTAGGGTCTGGTCTTCATCACCAACGCTTCCCCAAATGCGCTAGGTCAAGAAGCGGCGTTGTCGCTTCCGGCTATGCGTACCGCTTGCGGGGTTGTTCCTGTTCTGGCTTGAAAGGCGCGTGCAAAGGAGTTTGGATCTTCGAAGCCAAGCAGGAAGGAGATCTCAGCGGCAGACATGGCCGAGTTCTGAAGGTAGTGTTTCGCTAGCGATTCTCGCAAACCATCGAGAGTCTCCTGGAAACTCGTGCCTTCCTCCTTCAATCGCCGCTGAAGTGTTCGGGTGCTAACCCCCAACTTACTGCAGACCACTCGCATCGAAAGGTCGCCGGCCGGCAACGCCTCAAGAAGCACGCTGCGCAGCCGCTCCGCCATGCTGGCGCTCCGGTCCAGATCCGCAAGCCGCTGCCGAAGCGCTGGTTCGAAAAACGACCACATCTTGTGGTTTTCCGTCAGGAACGGGCGATCTATGTCGCTTGCCGCGAAGACCAGTGTCGCTAACGGACTGTTTCCAACAGGAACGCCGAAGTACGCTTTGTACTGCAGCAGGTCCGGCTCGGGCTCCCCCGCTAGGGGCCAGCTCACGCGTAAGGGGTTTACCGGATAACGGGTCGCCAATCGTGCCAGCTGCACAAAGAAGACAAGCTTGAACGCCAGGAACACGGCTGGTGGCGCTTCGACGGGGTCCAGAAAATCAATGGTCACCGTGGACTGCGTCGATGAACGGTCGATCTTGATCGCAATCGGCGCGACCAACCTCACGTACTTGGCAATGCGGTCCAATGCTCCACCCAAGTTGGCGCTGCATAACGCAGCAAACAGCTCCGGGTCGAACCAGTCGGAGGACATCACTTTTGCGATATTCAGCGGAGCCGGACATTCGCCGTGAACTGCTTCCGATTCGGCCTGGATAGCCCGCCAAAGCTTGAAAAAGTTTGTCGAGTCCAGACGGACGTTCTCCCGAGCGAATAAGTCGCCTGGAAGCTGTGCCCGGCGTAGCACGTTGGGCGTGACCAATCCCGCATCCTGCATTAACAGCCGCCACCCGGGCCACACGGAATAACCGGACGCCAAATTGGCGCTCATATGGGATGGGGAATTGCCTTGTCTGTCCATGGCAGGAGTTTAAGTTGCGGATCGCGACGACGCACTAGCCGAACGCGCCTACGTGACACGCAACTTTGGCGCGTTCTGCTGTTAACTGGCGCGTTCCGCGAGTGCGCCACCTCGCTTCCATGCCCACAATCGGGTCCAGCTCGGTAGGTGATGCCCATCGCAATCACCGCCCAACCAGTGTTGCTTTGGCAAGTAGTCGGGCCCACCCGAAGCACCGGGATCGACACCTTCGAAACCAAGTGCGCTGACGTGGAACGCATCTCCCCCCGCGCTGTCAGGCCGCAGAAATGCCATCTAGGTATTGACGCGGCTACGCCAAGGTCCGTGCGTGCCGTCTGCTTCATCGCGTCGCCATCTAATGCCGCCGGACTACAGAGAGTAAGAGAACTTTATATCTTTTGGAGCGTATTCAAATGAAAAAGACGATCCTGATTACAGGCGCATCCTCCGGCTTTGGTCTGCTGCTGGGAAAGCATCTTCACCAACAAGGCCTCAATGTCATCGGGACCAGTCGTGAACCCGAAAAATATGCGGACAAAGTGCCCTTCAAACTGCTTCAGCTGAATATTGATGACGAAAATTCAATCAATTTTTTTGTTGAAGAGTTGTTCCAGCATACCAAGCAGCTCGACGTACTGGTGAACAATGCCGGCTATATGCTCACCGGAATTGCCGAAGAAACATCGGTCGACCTCGGTCGCAAGCAGTTCGAGACCAATTTTTGGGGAACAGTGAAGGTAACAAATGCCTTGTTGCCACACTTCCGTGCGCAAAAACACGGACAAATTATTACCGTAAGCTCGATTGTTGGCTTGATCGGCCCCCCGAATCTTTCCTACTACACCGCATCAAAACATGCGGTTCAAGGCTATTTTAAATCCCTGCGCTTCGAACTGCATCAATTCAACATCAAAGTCAGTATGGTGGAGCCGGTCTGGTTCAAGACAAACCTTGGCAAGCATTCCACCAATGTGACGAACGGGAAGATTGCTGACTACAACGCGTATCGGAAGCAGGTCACCGCCGCGACGCAGAAGGGCATGGATGAAGCGGAAGCTCCTGACGCGGTAGTCAATACCATTACCAAGCTGATCAACTCTAAGGAGCCGAAGTTCAGCAACCCGGTCGGGAAGATGACGGGCATGATCCTTTTTCTTCAAAGCTACGCGCCGAAGATGTTCGAAGGCTCTATCCTCAAAAGCGTACAAGCGGCCAAGTAAGTGTTCTGTGTAAACGGATTAGAAGTTGAGGCGTTGAGCATGCAGGCAATCCGATGAGGTCTGCATACCGATGCGATGCGTGGTCGAGTTGAGCGAAGTGGAGAAGCTGACGTTGGAGCAATTGAGCCTGAATCACCGGCACCGCGACATCCGCACGCGCGCAGCGGGGATGGTCATGCTCGGCGACGGTTTGTCGGCCCCCAAGGTCGCGGGCCGGTTGGGCGTTAGCGTGCAGTCGCCCTACAACTGGGTGCGTGCCTGGAACGAATACGGCGTGTGCGGCTTGTTGAGCGGTCACGGCGGCGGCCGCCCCAGGTCGCTGCCCGAGAACATGGTCGCCACGGCGGTCGACGCTGCGCGCGCCGAATCTCTGACACTGGCGCAGATCGCGCAGCGCGTGCAGGAAGTTCATGGGCAACCGCTGCCATGTCAGATCGAGACACTGGGCGCGGCGCTCAAGCGCGAAGGCTTCTCTTTCAAGCGCAACCGCTACTCGCTCAAAAAAAACGGTGCGAAGAGGAGTTCGCTGTGAAAGCAGACGTGCTCGGCAAGCTCCAGCAGGCCGCGCGCGACCAGGCCATCCGGCTCCTCTATCTCGATGAGGCTGGCTTTGCAGCTTCGCCCGTTGTGCAGCGCGCATGGTCACCACGAGGGCTGCCCCATTGTGTTGAACCGCACAGCCACTGCCGACGTTCTGTGCTCGGTGCGTTCGACTACGGGCAGAACAGCCTGATTCACGCCGCGCATGCGCACAGCATCAAAGGCCCCGATGTCGAGCAGTTTCTCGATGCGCTGATTCGGCAAGACGACAGCCGACCCACCATCATCGTCCTCGACAACGCAGCCATTCATCACAGCATCAGCGAGGAAACCCGCGACCGCTGGTTCAGGGAACACAAAGCGCTCCTGTTCTTTCTGCCGCCCTACAGCCCCGAACTGAACATGATCGAGATCGTCTGGAAGCACTTCAAATATCACTGGCGTCGCTTCGTCAACTGGACACGCGACACCATCGACGCTGAACTAGCCGAACTCCTATCCGGCTACGGCTCCAAATTTCAAATCAATTTTTCGTGAACACTTAAGCCTGTGAGGACGCGATCAACAATGCTGCGTTCGTTCGCTCCGTAAGAGCTCTTCTCACGGTGAGAGGATATGTTTTCTCCCGCTTGGACTTCGGAAAGTTTTCGTTTCTTTCGGGCTTGGGTCGCTAACCCGTTGCGGGTAGCTTCAGTGGTGCCGTCCAGTACCAGCTTGTCGCTTCTCATTACGAAAGAGATATCGGCGGATACGGGCCCAGTTATTGAGCTTGGCCCAGGTACAGGCGTTTTCACAAGGGCGATGCTGAATCAAGGCGTCTCGGAGCAAGACATTGTGTTGGTCGAGAGCGGACCGGAGTTTATCGGTCGACTGCGCATGCTTTTCCCCGGCGCATCAGTCCTGCAAATGGACGCTGCAAAGTTGGGAGCGGTGCGACTGCGTAACGATCTGGACGTCGGAGCCGTGGTCAGCGGCCTTCCGCTCCTGTCTATGTCTCTCCGGAAAGTCTTGGCCATCCTCTCGGGTAGCTTCCGGAAACTAAGACCGGATGGAGCCTTTTATCTCTTTACATACGGCTACTTCTGCCCCATTCCAAGGAGAGTCTTAGATCGACTGGGATTGAAAGCGACTCGCCTGGGGGGGACGTTCTCCAATTTCCCACCGGCGTTCGTTTATCGAATAAAGCGGCGATCACTCTCGCCGTACATTGTTACCGGAAAGACGATGCCAACGGTCGACTAGCACGAGGGCCTATCGTTCTGCAGCATTCACGTCAATAAATAGTTTCTGCATGGGGCGGAAACGTCAATCCTGAACACTGGAGTCAGTCTTGAAATATTACCTCTGCAAATATATTCCGCCGCGTTCCGATTTTCTGGCAACCATGTCATCCGATGAGAAGGAATGGATGAAGCAGCACGGCGAGTACTTAAATAGGCTTCTTGATCAAGGGCTCATCGTTGCCCATGGCCCTGTCATTGATGCGACAGGCGGCTACGGGGTGTCCCTGTACCAAATCCCCGATGAGCTGGACATCTCGGACCTCACTTCGGCAGATCCGATCGTCAAGCATGGCGTGGGCCACTATGAGCATTACACCATGCTCCATCTGAAAGCGCGCGGCTGAATGGCCGAGAGGCCCTTCACCTTCATGGCATAGCAGTGATAGCAAGCCAAATAGGAACCATATGACTACAGCACTCATTACGGGCGCCTCAAGCGGCATCGGCGCCATCTACGCCCGTCGCTTCGCAGCGCGAGGCCACAATCTGGTCCTCGTCGCACGCTCAACTGATCGGCTCAACGCTCTCGCGACCGAACTCCGTGAGGCGCATGACGTTGGAGTCGAAGTCATTACCGCCGATCTGACCGACAGCCTTGGGTTGGAACCAGTACTCAAGCGACTGCGCGCCGAGCCGTCCATTGACATTCTTGTCAATAACGCTGGCGCAGGGCTGATCGGCGACTTCGCGAACGCAGACCGCGCCGATATGCACAAATTGCTGCGACTGAACGTCCTCGCGCCAACGTTGCTTGCTTCCGCGGCAATAGATGGGATGGTAAGGCGCGGCAGCGGCTCGGTCGTCAATATCGCGTCCGTCCTGGCGCTGCTTCCCGAGTACTCGCACGGCATCTACGCGGCGACGAAATCTTACGTGCTTACGCTGTCGCAAAGCTTGGCGGCCGAGCTTACATCGAAGGGAATCTACATTCAGGCAGTCTTGCCCGCAGCCACCCGCACTGAGATCTACGACCGTGCAGGAGGCGACATCAGCAAGGTGCCAAACGTTATGGAGGTTGAAGATTTGGTGGATGCAGCGTTGGTCGGCTTCGACCGGAAGGAATTGGTGACCATTCCCCCAGTTCCGGATGTCGCTGCCTGGGATGCTTTCGAACAAGCGCGGGGCATTCTCGCCCAAGGCTTCAGCAATTCGCAGCCGGCACCACGCTACCTAGCCCCCAATGGCGCCGCTTAACAGTTGAGGCGGAGGGGCTCCGGGGAATTCCTTCGACTCAAAGATGCCCACGAGCCCCGGTGCGTTGTCCACCCATGGCCTATTGGCTTGCATCCAAGGTACTAAAAGACCTGAGCAACGATCATGGCATACAGAACTCTCAATCCCTTTACCGAACAAACTGTTCGCGAATTTGCCGAGCACACCGATGACGAGGTCGAAGCAGCGTTGGCACGTGCCCACGCTCTTTACCAGTCGCCCTGGTCGAAAGGAGACATTGGGCCGCGGCTCGCGGTCCTGGAAAAATTCGCGGTTCTACTGAAAGAAAATCGCAACGTACTCGCCCAAACGATGGCATTGGAGATGGGCAAGCCGGTTGCACAGGGGCAGATTGAGGTCGATCTCTGTGAGTGGATCGCACGCTTCTACGCCACCAATTCGCGGGAACTGCTGAAACCGCAGCCGGTGGAGAACGATATCTGGGAGGGATGGGTAGAGTTCCACCCGATCGGGATCGTGCTGGCGGTTGAACCCTGGAACTTCCCTCTTTACCAACTCACGCGTGTCGTAATCCCCGCCATCGCTATTGGCAATCCCGTCATATTCAAGCACTCCAGCATCGTGCCGCAATGCGCCGCGTTGTTTGAGAGCCTCATACGGCAGGCAGGCGCCCCCGACGGGGCCGCCACGAACCTGCTCGTGTCGGCCAGCAAGATTGAGCAGCTCATCAGTGACCCCCGTATTCAGGGCGTCGCATTGACGGGTTCGGAGGGCGCTGGCAGCAAAGTTGGCGCCAAGGCGTCCGCGATGCTGAAGAAATCCACGCTGGAACTCGGCGGCAGCGATGTCTTTGTCGTTCTAGATGACGCCGACATCCAGAAGGCGGTAGAGGCGGGCATTTCCGCCCGGCTGGCCAATGCCGGCCAGGTTTGCACAGCCGCTAAGCGGTTCCTCATCCAGCGCAGCGTTGCTCAGCAATTTACCGAAGCGTTCGTTGCAGGTATGAAAAGCGTGCCCATGGGCGACCCGCTGCAGCAAGAGACTGCGCTGGGGCCGCTCTCATCGCCCGAAGCGCTGGAAGGACTCATCCGGCAAGTAGACGATGCCGTCAAGCATGGGGCACAGACCCTCACGGGCGGCAAACACGCGAGTCGCCAGGGATTCTTCTATGAGCCCACGGTGCTTGTCGGCATCACCGCGGACAACCCAGCTTACTACCAGGAATTTTTCGGGCCGGTAGCTCAGATATTCGTTGTCGATGACGACGACGCGATAGTCGCCCAAGCGAACGATTCGCTTTTTGGTCTTGGAGGCACCATTTTTTCGCGCAACACCGACCGCGCACGGACCCTAGCCTCACGCATTGAAACCGGGATGGTGTTCATCAATACACCAACCACATCCCGACCTAGTTTGCCTTTCGGAGGCATCAAACGCTCCGGCTATGGACGCGAACTGGGCGAGGCCGGCATCAAAGAGTTCGCCAACCGCAAACTGGTGGTGGTGAGCAAGGACTAGCGCTACTGGATGTTTGCGCCATAGGGTGGAGTGCCGTGCGTCCGCCCATCGCGAAGAATCTGCTGTGTCTCCAGGCGCTCTTCTCTCTGAGGGCGCATTGGATTGGGGCGTCGATGCAAATCTACGCTCCTTTTTTTTCTCGGGAAACTGCGCACATTGCAGAAAAGGAGAAGCGACTACCCTCGTATCGCCGACTGTACCAGCTCTGCATATTCCCAGCATCCAAGCCGTCCGCTCTATTAAGCGTGCCAACCCGCTTGCGCCCCCAAAGGAAATACACCGGCAGCTTCTGGTTCGAGAACGGACGAAATCAGTTTGCAGTTCAAGCTGCTCCGCTATTCTTTTTACCCACTTCGCTACTCCATCAACCTAGAAGGCGTCTTTTTTTAGTTTCCTTCGCTATGTCGACACTGAGGGTCACCGAAAGGCGCTTTGACTATCCTCCGAAAGAATTGGCGGAAACTGACGCGCAGGCGGACACCGGCTCAGGCAAAGTTGCCGGAGGATGCACCAGTTCGCGGTGACCACCGGTCTGGCGAAGCCCGCGCCGACACCAGTCGGCACCGGGCAGAGCCGCGGAAATTCACGCATCGAACTGAATGACGAAACTCTGCAGCAAGACTGTTTGCGGAGATGCAAAGACGATCGGCGCCAACAAAAGAAGACCCCCGGCGATCGTCTGAGTCCCACTATCGCCCTTCGCTTTGATCGGCTGGCACCCTGCCTTCCATCACCCACTCGTGGATGGTCATCAACAGCCCAAGATCGAGTTCCTTTGAAGTTACAGCGCCGAAACGCCGGATCCACATTTCAAAGGCTTCCGCTTGTTTCGTCGAATACTGCGACCCGATAGCTTCAGATTTATTAAGCAAAATCTCCTCCAAGGCTTGTTGGCATTAAAAATTGGCGACCTATAAGACCCACAACCCAATAACGCGGAACCCATCTTTTTCGAGGCCAAATTTTTACATTATTACTGTTTCAAATAATCAGCCAATCTTTGGAACCACATTACCTCAACAAAATCACCGGTGACGACGAGGTCTTGCTGATGCAGCGCGGAGAGAAATGCCTCTTTCCCATCCTTAGCCGAAAGAACAGAGAATCCGCTTCTTCCATCTCTGAATGTCAACGTAAATTTCGGATTTTTCACCAGCCCAGAAGCCGACTTTATTTCTCCATTTTTTACCGTGAAATACCGGCCGTCCCCCTTAATCGTTCGGATCTGAAATGTCAAATCCTTGCCCTTTACGTGGCTCACGCAATCGGGATTGCTTTTTGCCGCCCGCTGCAACAGCTTTGCGAGAACCAGCAGAACAATTTTGAACCTGAACATGATCTTATCTCGATCTCTTAACCAAAAAATTAAATCAAGTTAATTAGACTGTTTAGACAACTCTATTCATTAAGAAATTGTATGGCGTGCATCAAGAAGCGCGACGGATACTGGAACTGAGCTGCGTGACCTGCGTCTGGATAGATGAACAATTGAGCGTTTGGAATGTTCTGCGCCATGTGCCAGGAATTAATTGTCGGAACCATGATGTCGTTCACGCCATTGAGAATGAATGTTGGCTGCTTGATCTCGCGCAAATGTGCAAAGGGATCTTCTGGATCGAGCTTCGGCAAGTAATACATGTTTGCTTCAAGCTGAGCCTGCGTGACCTCCGGTGAACTAGGCGGATCTTGGTCAACGCGCTCATGCCTGCGCTTCCAGAAGTCAAGCCCAGCTTGTTTCGCCGTTTCTGACCGACCGAAGAACAGGAACAAGAAGTCCTCCACGGTGGGTACCGGACGCGGCGCCGCATCCATCACACCTGGGTCCATGTCAGGATTGCCTCCACGTGGCCCCGTCCCAAGAAGCATCAGCTTTCGCACGAGACTGGGATGGCGCCGCGTCAGATCTTGAGCCTGAAAACCGCCCAGCGAGAATCCTAAGACGTCAACTTTGCGAAGACCGAGCGCACGTATAACGGCGGCCGCATCATCTGCCATATCCTCAATTCTGGTGCGTGGCTTTCCAGAAGAGGAAGCTATGCCGCGGCCGTTGTACAAGATCACTTCACGCCCTGCGGCCAAGCCGTCCGTCATGAGTGGATCCCAATGATCCATTCCACCACGGAAGTGTTGGAGGAAGAACAATGGCGGCTCACCAGTCGCACTATTACCCCAACGGCGGTAGGCAAATCTGTTGCCATCGACTTCCACGTAATGCGTCGGGGCAGTGAGGTGGGTATAAGTCATGTTGATCTTCCGGTATGAAGGGAAAGAGTCGCACTGGATGAGGAAATCAGGCGACAAATCCCATTCTTAAATTAACTTGATCACCCTTTTTGCGGGCTCAGTAACGATTTGCACGCGAAAGGGAAGTTGAGCAACAGGCTATCGAGCAAGGAATTCCAGCGCCTTAGGAACAAATTCCGTGTAGTACTGAAAGATCCCCCCGTGGCCAGCATCGGGATAGATGATGAGGCTGCTGTTAGGCAGACGCCGCGCCAGATCTTCTGAATTCTTAGTCGGAACCATGCGATCGTTATCGCCGTTTACGACGAGCACCGAATTTTTGACAACTGATAGATCCTCTGGCTCCTTCAATCCCCAGACACGCAGCGCTTCCAACTGCGTCAAGAACGCAGATGTGGCGATCTCCTTGTCGCGATTTTCCGAACGTTCCTTCAAACGCTCCAGGAATGCCTTGCCGGCCTCAATACCGTTCGGCGTGCGGGTGAAGAACAAATACTGCTTTGGATCCTGGCGGGTGAGAGCGCCACGAAGAATGTCGTAAAACGTTACGCCGGATACCGTGCTGATACCTTCACCGCCAGCGGGACCCGTGCCGGCGAGAATCATCTTGCGGACGAGTTGCGGATCTTTGAGCACGATTTCCTGCGCGATCATTCCGCCCATCGAAAAGCCCAACAGGTCGACCTGCTTGAACCCCATAGCTTTGATGAAAGCGATTGCGTCATCTGCCATGTCCTCGATCGAACTCGGCGTTGAACCGCTGGACGCACCGATGCCTCGATTGTCGAACGTGACAATGTGATGTTCCGCCGCGAAACCATCCACGACACGCGGGTCCCAGTTGTCGAGTACGGCCGCCAGGTGCGTTAGGAACACCACCGGCGTGCCGCCATGATTTTTTCCCAGCTCTCGGTATGCGAAGTCGACTCCGCCAACCTTGATGGTTTGCGTTGGCACATTCTTCCAGGTGACCGCCTGCTCTTGCTCCGCTGGAGAGGCCATCTTCGGACCGTCCGGCGGAGCGTCGGCTGCCGCCCCCGTCGTTGAAATAAGCGTTGCTGCCAAGGCGAATCCGAGCAGACTTGTCTTCAGTAGGTGATGCATGGCTTTGATTCCAGGTTAGGTAATTGCCAAAGGAGTGTTTTGTGGCCTCCGCCACTCGGAACTCCCGACAAGGAAATTCGGCACTTGCGATAAAGTTCTTGCTTGTGTCCGCGCTGCGTCGCCGGCATAGCGACCATCAAAAGGAGAAGGGGCGGCAATCAAGCTCTCATGCGCTTGGTGCGATAGTTGCCCCAACTGCTGTTCACCAAACTTTTGAGAAATGCGATTAGGGCACTTTCGTTCGGGCGAGGGTTACCCCCCTCCGCGATACGCTTCAGTTGGCGCGTATACCAAAGGACCTCCATAATTCCCATGCGATCCACCGGCTTGATACCAGTCTTGATGGGCCGCACGCGCTGCGAGCTGTCGCGTCCGTTTAGCAAAGCAGCCGGCGCATCAGGATCAATCGCCAATAGGCGAGCGACGCCAACGATGTCGAGTGCGCCTGAACTGAGCGCGGCGTTCATGCCCTCGGCCGTGCGAAAGCCCCCGGTCACCATCAGCGGCACTTGGACCTCAGCTCTGACCTTTTCTGCAAACTCCAAGAAGTACGCTTCGCGTGCCGCCGTCGAAGCTTTTTGCGGCTTTTGGAAGGCACCGCTCATGGCTGGCGACTCGTAGGTGCCACCGGAGATCTCGATCAAGTCGATGCCAGCCTCTACGAGCGCGCGGATAGTAGCCATCGACTCCTCTTCGGTGAAGCCGCCGCGTTGAAAGTCTGCTGAATTGAGTTTGATCCCAACCGGGAAATCTGCGCCGACTTGGCTACGGATCTCCGAGTAGACGGCCATTACAAAGCGGCGACGTTTCTCGGGAGTGCCACCCCATTCGTCGGTGCGATGGTTGTGATGAGGGGATAGGAACTGACTAATGAGGTATCCATGGGCGCCATGAATCTGCACGCCGCTGAAGCCCGCCTTCTTGCAGATGGCAGCACTGCGCCCGAAACGCTTGATGATGTCGTCGATTTCCGTGGTTGTGGCTTCTCGCGGCGTTTCAAAAAACGCTGCCATGTCTTCACGAAATGGGATAGCCGAGGGCGATAGATTGCTTGCGTTCAGCCCCTTGGGCGACTGCTTTCCGGGATGGTTCAGTTGCACCCAGACAGCCGCACCCTGAGCGGTAGCCGCGCGGGCCCATTGCTGCAGGATGAGCAGGTCGGATTCATCTTCGATGACAACGTTGCCGGGTTCGCCCAGCGCGTGGCGATCGATCATCACGTTACCGGTCAGAAGTAGACCAAGGCCCGATGCAGCCCAACGCCGGTATAACTCCACTAGCTTAGGCGTCGCATGGTTGTCGTACGTCCCCAGCGTTTCGCTCATGGAGGATTTGGCGAGACGGTTACGAACAATGCTGCCATTGGGCAAGCGCAAGGGCTGGTTCAACAGGCTGGCGTTAGATGTGGACTGACTGGACATGAGAAGTACTCGAGAAGGTGCGTGCAGCGGGTGTTTTCGGTGGAACGTGGGACATTGCGTGTTCGGTTAGCGCGGTGATAGTCAAACTCGGGTTCACACCGAGATTGGCGCTGAGCATCGAGCCATCACAGATCAGCATGTTTTGATAACCAAAGACGCGGTTTTGAGCATCCATCACACCGTGCTCCGGAGAGTTCGCCATTGCGCAGCCACCCATGCAATGGGCTGTCGTAGGAATGTTGAACAGAATCTCGGTTAGGAACGCCGTAGGGATGCCGCCCAGTGCCTTTGCCCCCTTTTCAACAAACGCATTTGCCTCAGGGATAAAGGTGGGGATCGGGTTACCGCTGGTGCATAACTGCTTTGCGAATGGCCAATACCAGCGGCGCTTGAATTGCATGTTGATGAACGCATCAACTGTCTGCATCACTACAAACAGGACGGTTTGCCGAGCGAACCCTATGGGGTTGTGCACGCGGATCGCTTGGACAGGATGCGTCACAAGAGTCCACAGCCACGCGAAAATTCGCGTCCATCCAGCACGTCCGCCGCACAACAAGGTCATCATGAGGCCAGTGGCGTCCGAGCCTTCCGGATAACGCACCGCTCCTATGTGCGTTCGCTCGTCGATGTAGACGCCTGCGCCACCAGCTACGCCATGTGACATGCTCTTGTCCTTTGCTGGAAAGCGCACGCCGACGAGCGATTCGGCATTGGTGCGCACGCGCTTGCCGAGGTCGGCGCTAATGCGCGGCAAGGAGCCTCGTTGTTTCAGACGAAACAACAGTTCCATCGTGCCCAACGAGGAGGCCGCGAACACCACACCCCGGCAGCGGAAGCTGCGCTGCTGCCTGTTAAACCAAGAGGTGGAGCGCTCGGTGAAAATCTCGTAGCCTTCGCTGCCGTCTTCCTTTCCGTTGAGCGGGCGCACGTCCACCACCGTGGTTTCGGCAAAGACTTGAGCACCGCGCTTTTCCGCGAAATAGAGATAATTCTTGTCGAGCGTGTTCTTGGCGTTGTGCTTGCAACCCACCATACAACCGCCGCATCCAACGCAAGTCCCCCGCTCGGGACCATCGCCATCAAAATACGGATCAGGATAGGTTGTACCGCCGGGCTCTCCATTTGGCGCGAAGAACGTTGCGACGCGGCCGCTGTGAAAGGTGTTGGCTACACCGTGAAGCTCGGCCATTTTCTTGAGTCGCTGGTCGGCCTCGCCCAAAAGCTTGTTTTCGGTCACGCCCAACATCCGCTCCGCCATGGCGTAGTACCGTGGCATGATGTTTTTCCAGTCTTGCAAATCGGCCCAGGAACCTTCATCCCAAACTTTGTCAGGGGGAACTAGCAGCGCGTTGGCATAGGTAATAGAGCCCCCGCCAACCGCTTTGCCGCTTAAGACCATGACGTGGCGAAACAACCGCATGTTGTAGAAGCCGTGCATTTTCATGCCCGGCAACCACATCCACCGTCGTGCGTCCCAGTTGCTCTTGGGAAAGTCTTTGGCCGCCCAACGCTTTCCCATCTCCATAACGCCCACTGAATAGCCCTTTTCGGTTAGGCGGCAGGCAGACACGCTGCCACCGAAGCCAGAGCCAATCACGATGTAGTCGAAGTCATAGGAAATGCTCATAGCCTGCACCTTGAGCTCAGGCTTGCGGTGCGACCAGAGCGTGCTTCGGGGCCCCAGAGATTCATCATTTGTCTCCAATTTATGGTTTATTCGTTCTGACTAGACGAGCCGAACTCGCAGCCAATGTCAGACGGTGCTGCAACGGCCAGGCTCCTTCCTGACCGACACCGGCAGCAATCCAGATCCATATCCGATTGCCACCAAGTTTGCGAAAACGGCTGGTCCCGTGCTCAACGCGGGACGATACGAGGCCATGGGGCAGTACATGGACTAATCACGACTAGACTTCGCCGGAGACGCATGGTCTGGACATCGACAAGAAGGTCGTCTGCTCACAACTGCGTTCCCAATCTTCAAGTCCGCCTCCAAAGGCGCTGGCGCAGCCAAAATTATGATATTCATCATATTTTGGCGCGGCCCGAAAAAATTGCGAAGCGCTGGCGCCCTACCGAGGGGCCGAGCGTGCCTGTGTCGGCGTGTCGTAGAGCTGAATCAATGAGTCTCGAGCCGCCGCCAAAAGTGAACGCCCTTTGGGGTTATCCCCCAACGTGCGCGCGAGTTGCAATGCACCGATGAGCGATCCAGCCACCATACTTGCCGCCTCACGATGCGATGCTGCAAGCGTGGAGCGCACCACCGAAATAAGCTGCTGCACATGCACAACTGAGGCCTGCCGCACGGATCCCGATTGCCGTGGCATCTCAGTCGCGAGCGCGGCAACAGGGCAACCGCCATCCAGTGAGCTCAAAAACCGATCCGCCAAATAAACCTCGACTAGGCAGCGAAACCCGCTAATCTCAGGGCCAGCCCATTGCCGAGTTACGAGCGCGGCCTCGACGGCGATGTCGCGACTGGCACGCTCGAGCGCTTCCACAAAGAGTGCGTCTCGCGACTTGAAGTGCGCGTAGAAGCCGCCGTGCGTCAGCCCGGCCTGGTTCATCACCTCAGCAACTCCGAACCCCTCGTAGCCTCGGCTGCGAATAACTCGCGCAGCTGCATCGAGGATGCGCTGATGTGTCTCTTCCTTGCGTCGGCTTCGGCAGCGGTTCATTAATCACTAACTCACAAATATGAGGATCATCATATGACGAGCATCATAGATGGTCAAGGGAAATTTGGTAGATGTCGCTGATCGACCACGAGAGCAGCCGGAGACTTCACACCGTAGCTGACACGCCTAGCACCGCTAACTTTGATGAAGGTTTCCCCGTTGCGCCGCCTCTGACGTTCCTGGAACGGTGGACGTTGTAGATCGGTCCTCTGGGGAGGTTGCGGCGGAACGAAACCTCAACTTGCACTTCGGGGCGCATTGGAATATGCTAGCCATCATATGAAAAGAATCACCCAAAGCCCAAAAGAAATCACACACGAACGGATCGTCGAAGCCGCCGCGCGTGCAATTCGGCGCAGCGGTTACAACGGTACTAGTGTGGCCGATATCATGAAGGCCGCTGGACTAACGCACGGTGGCTTCTATGCGCATTTCGAGTCTCGTGAGGCGATGCTTGCCGAAGCGGCTGACCGCGCAGGGGCGGAAAGCGTGGCGATGATGGAGCACGTTGCTGCCACTACTCCACCCGAAGAAACACTGCGGGCGATGGCCCAAGCGTATCTTTCCCAAGAGCACTTGGAGGGCATGGAAACCGGTTGTGGTACTGCGGCGCTTGTCTCGGAAATGCCCCGACAAACAGCCGAAGTCCGGCGAGCCGCCACGCGGCGGATCAAGGAGATGATTGACCTCGTAGCACGCCAATTACCCAACTGGGGGCAACCTGGCGCGCATGAGCAAGCCCTCGTTATCGTCGCCATGATGGTCGGTACATTAACGCTCGCACGTGCCGTCGACGACGCCAAGCTTTCCGAGGCCCTGCGTGATGCCGCGCTAAGTCAACTGGGCCCCACCCACAGCAACTGACCATTAATGCCGCTACTTCTGCGGCATTCCTTTGCTCAAAAATATGACAATCATCATACGGACATCATTGCGGGCATGTCGTGCCAATGAAAAGCAACTGCCAGCCACAACGCTTGGCAACTCCCACCGGTAGTCACAGCGAGGACAGCATGGAAAGAATTTGGCACAAGATCTATGGGAGCGACATTCCATCCGAGATCGACCATCGCCGCTACCGTTCAGTCGCACAACTCATTCAGGAGGCGGTGGAGCAATACTCGCATCTTCCGGCCTTTGTCGCGCTCGGTGGCGAACTCGCCTTCCGGGACGTCGATCGTCTGTCTCGGCAGTTCGCGGCCTACTTGCAGGGCGAGCTTGGAATCAAGAAGGGGGATCGCGTCGCGTTGATGTCCCCGAACATCTTGGCCTTCCCGGTGGCCATGTTCGGCATCATCCGCGCGGGCGCGGTGCAGGTGAACGTCAACCCCCTCTACACGGCGCATGAGCTTGCACATCAGCTGACGGATGCGGACGTCGACACAGTCATCGTTTTTTCCGGAGCGACAAAAACACTGGTCGAAGCGATGGAGTCCGTATCGATCCGCCATGTCGTCGTTGCCGAGGCCGGCGACCTTGGACACAGCCCCTCTCCACACAGCCCATTGCCGCCGGAGCTGACCAAATTTACGTGGTTCTCTGACGCAATCGATGCAGGCGCTGGACTCGTCTTCGAGCCGGTCGACCTGAATCACGATGATCTGATCTATCTTCAGTACACCGGCGGCACGACGGGTGTCCCCAAGGGCGCTGCTCTCTCGCACGGCAACCTCATCGCGAACATCCTGCAGTTCAAGTCCTTCGCGCCGGGCATTTTCGAGGAAGGCCGCGATCTGGTGATCACTGCGTTACCGCTGTACCACATCTTTGCGTTGATGGTGAACTGCCTGAGCTTCTTTTCGGCAGGCGCAAAGAATGTACTCGTAGCCAATCCACGCGATATCGATTCACTCGTCGCGACATTTGAGAGGCATCGCTTCTCCGTCGTCACGGGCGTCAATACTTTGTTCGCCAACCTGATGGCACATCCCCGAATTCATCAAATTGACTTCTCTTCCCTTCGCCTGGCTCTTGGAGGGGGAAGTGCAATTCTGAAAGGGACGTCGGACAAGTGGCACTCGCTCACTGGAAAGCACATCAAGGAGGGGTTCGGCATGTCGGAAACCTCCCCAATCGTCACCTTGAACCCTCTGCATCTTGAGGATTTCTCGGAGACCGTTGGCATTCCATTGCCGTCGACCGATGTGTCATTGCGCGACGATGACGGACATGAAGTCGCGATCGGGGAGCCAGGAGAACTCTGTGTGCGCGGCCCTCAAGTCATGCGCGGTTACTGGCGCCGTGAAGAAGACAATGCCACGTCCTTCTGGGCTGACGGCTTTCTACGCACCGGTGACATTGCCATATGCGATGCAAACGGATTCATCAAGATCGTCGACCGCCGAAAGGACATGGTGCTCGTCTCCGGTTTCAATGTGTTTCCCAACGAAATCGAGGCCGCGGTCGCTTCCTGTCCCGGTGTGCTGGAGTCAGCCAGCGTTGGTGTTCCCGACGGCAAGACAGGCGAAGCGGTGCACTTGTTTGTCGTCAAGGAGCCGCATGCGGATCTGACAGAAGAGCAGATCCGCGAACACTGTCGTGCTCGCTTGGCAGCGTACAAGCAACCGAAGTTTGTTGAGTTTGTTTCTGAGCTGCCGAAGTCAGCGGTCGGCAAAACACTGCGAAGAGCTTTGCGATCCTCGACGACAGGGATAGAAACGTAGAAACATCATCGACTACCGAACCGCAACCGCGCGGTAATTGCAGTCAATGACGCACGCAAGTCCATCGGCGGAGCATCGCTTCGTAAGAAGCGTAGCGAAATTGGTGCAGCGATTCGATCGCCTTGCCCTCGTTTGCAAAGGACGGCAGATGCTGACCTGAGCGACAACCTTTTACAGCAGAGCGCATAGCGCTACTAACACCTCTGATTCGGAGAGCAGCAAATGAAAGCTGTACGTTTTCACAACACAGGCGGCCCTGAAGTTCTCACCTACGAGGACGTCCCTGACCCGACACCAAACGATGGCGAAGTTCTAATCCGGATCGAAGCGGTTGGAATGAACTTCGCGGACGTCATGCGACGGCGCGGGGACGCCTATCCGGATCCGTCCCCTACGCCCTTCACGTTGGGAGCGGAAGTCGCAGGTACTGTAGTCGCCGTTGGAAATGGCGTCACTTCGGTAGTCGTCGGGACACCTGTCCTTGCGACCCCAGGCGCAGGGGGATACGCGCAATACATTTGTGTTCCCGCGGCGCTGGTCATGCCATTGCCTCCTGGCATCGATTCCGTCCAAGCGGCAGCACTAGTAGGGCACGGCCTGACCGCCGCGCTATCGCTGCGGAAAGCAGCACAACTGAAGGCGGGCGAAAGCGTCTTGATTGAAGCGGCTGCAGGCGGCGTTGGATCGTTCGCCGTACAACTTGCCAAGCTGTATGGCGCCGGCAAAGTCATCGCCGCAGCCAGCACGCCGGAGAAGCGAGCTATTGCTGAACGTCTCGGAGCTGATGCGTCGGTCGACTACACCATGAACGGCTGGACTGACAACGTGCGACAGCTGACGGGCGGTCGCGGCGTCGACGTCGTGTTGGAAATGGCTGGAGGTGACGTGGTCGGCCAAGCGCTTGACACCCTTGCACCATTCGGCCGGATGGTTTTCCTCGGACAGTCCAGCGGAAAAAGCACCCAGATCGATCCTTGGCAGCTCACCGTGCCGAACCGCACTGTGACCGGGTTCTACATCGGTGCCTACTTGGCGTTCCCCGACCTAGTCCGGTCAACGCTGAATGAAATTATGGGATTTATCGTTACAGGAAAACTCAAGCTTCAGGTAGGGGCAGTATTACCGCTCTCACAGGCGCCATTCGCTCATCAGCTTATGGAGGGGCGACGGACCACGGGGAAGGTCGTTCTTCAGCCTTGGGCCGAGCTCTGATACGGCAACCTCGCGCGTTGGCGATACAAACAAGCCATAACCAGAGCGACGAAGCCGCTCTTGCATAAGTAGTGGATCGAAATTCGTCGTGGGTGCCAACGCCGCCTTTCCTGGACTGGCTTTAGCACCCACCCAATATCTAGACACAAATATTCATTGACTAATTATGAAAGCATTAATATTAAAACGATATGGAAAAATCGATCAGTTCGATTTTTCAGAAATTCCCCAGCCCGTGATAAACCCGGACGAGATCCTCGTTAAGGTTCACGCTGCAGGCGTGAACCCCATTGATTACATGATTCCGAAAGGAATGTTCAAACCAATCCTGAAGTTTAAGCTGCCGACAACGATGGGCAGCGATGTTGCTGGTGTGGTGGTTGAGGTCGGGAATCGCGTGACGCGGTTCAAGCCAGGTGATGCAGTTTTCGCGAGTACCTTCGACCTCAATATCGGAACCTTCGCCGAATTTGCTGTCCTTCCAGAGCGCGCGGCCGCAATGAAGCCAACAAGCCTTGACTTCGTTGAAGCAGCCTCGGTTCCGATGGTCGGGCTCACATCTTTGCAAGCGCTTAAAGAGCGGGCACGTCTCAAGCGCGGCCAAAAGGTATTTATCCCGGCAGGCTCCGGAGGCATTGGTACATTCGCCATTCAGCTAGCCAAACACCTGGGAGCGAAGGTTGGAACGACTACCAGTACGGGCAATGTGCGACTGGTTCGCGACCTCGGAGCTGATGAAGTCATCGATTATAAAAAGCAAGATTTTGAAACCGTTCTAAAAGGATATGACATCGTCCTTGGCACAGTCAGGGGAGATGGAATTGAAAAATCCCTTCGGATATTGAAACCCAACAGCAACGTCGTCTCGCTAATCGGCCCGCCGGATGCCGCGTTCGCTCGGGCCAGAGGAATGAACTTCTTCATAAAAATTGTATTTGGCCTGCTTAGCGGAAGCATAATTAGAAAAGCAAATAAGAGCGATATAAATTACTCATTCTTATTTGTTCGCCCCGATGGCCACCAGCTTTCAGAAATCGCGGAACTTATCGATGCTGGAGCTATTCACCCGGTGATCGACAAGGTGTTTCCATTCAGTCAAGCAAAGGAAGCACTTGCCTATCTTGAAAACGGCCGAGCAAAGGGGAAAGTTGTACTGCAGATGGCATAGCTTGACCTGGCTGGTGATATACGTTTCGCCAGCGGGGTGAGACCAATCGAGGCGGACTAGAACGCCAACCGCAACATGAGAGTCGATTGTTTGCCGCTCTATGAGGATGTCAGCTCCGCATTGAAGCTCGATAAGCAGCATTTCGCCTGGTAGCAAAAACGCTTCTGTATGGACTCGAAGCTCCAGCAACTTTCCGTTTCCTGTCTCGTCGAGTTAACTAGACGGTAATCATCGCTCGAATAATCGCTGTGTCTCCGTGCGCTCGTCTCTCTGTGAGCGCGTGGCTTTGGGCGTCGATGCAAATCGACGCTTTTTTTTTTCATGCCGCATCCGTGGGTGCTGATCTCTGAGCCGATGGACCGGCGATCTCGCCCCTGTAAGCGGCCAATTTATGCCTGTTAAAGCGCGTCGCGTCTAAGGCAGCGACCCAACACTGGATGAAGCGAAACGCGCTGACACTCCGGTTGCCACCAACATGGCGCACCTCGATGTGATCTACAACGGAGATTACGCAGACCGGGACAGCGTTCCCTGAGCATCGCCGGAGATTGAGCGCCACCGAGCAAATTTAGGCCGACCGAAATTTCCGTGAAATTTCCGTGACATTCCTTGAAAACAGGGCCGCCGTTTCTTAGGCTTGTCCGCAAAGAACTTGTCGACTCTCCGATGAGCCCATTCTCGATAGTTCTACGGACGCTGCGTGCGAAGTCTGAGCTTGCACAGGGAGAATTCGCGGCGCGGCTGGGCTATCGCCAGTCGTACATCTCCGCGCTCGAATGCGGCTCAAAACTTCCGAAGGAAATAGAGCTCATCCAGCGAATAGTTCGCGTCCTGGACTTGGATGCGGCGGATGAAGCAACTCTGCGCAGCGCTTTCGAGGTATCGCGTCACTTCAGCCTACCGCAGCGTGGTGCGCCGGCGTCGGCTTACCACCTGTGCGCGCAATTTTCTCAGGTGCTACCCAACCTCAGTCCAGCAGACGTCAAAGCCTTGTCTGCGGTGTTGGAAGTGTTCCAGCGCGGCAACCGCACGGTAGCCCAAGCGAGCCGCGCATCGGAGCCCGCGAAGGAGATACCCATGTAGAAAATAAAAACGCCACCTAACCCCGGAGGACTAGGCGGCGTGGAGATATCTTTCGATACCTCTGTTGGCGCAGTCAGTATCGAACGCACTATCCCACCTGTCAAGTCCTCTTCAAGGCTTCCCTTTGGGAAGCGGGAATCCCTTTGCCTGGAGAGACCTCATGCCTGCCGCAAGAAAGGTCGTCACCCGTTCGCCGCACCGGCGAGTGGGCCTTATCGCCTGTCCGTGGTTCCAGCCCACCCCCATCGAATACGAGAGTCTGCTTGAGCGCGACTTTGTGCGCTTGGCGCTTCTAGACCTCCAAATTTCTTCGATCTCCCACCAGCCTTTTTCGCTGAACCTTGGAGAACTCGGCACTTATTTTCCCGACTTCCTCCTGGTCGGTCCCGATAAGAAAGTAGTGGTCGAGGTGAAGCCTGACCATCGAGCGCACAACGCCAAGAACAAACCACGATTGGAATGTGCCAAGCAACTTCTCGGTGAGAAGGGATTCCAGTTCGTCGTAGCGACAGAGAAACAAATCCGTCGAGGCAAGCGCCACGATCGCGCCTCAGTATTACTTCGGCATGCACGAAGCCATGTGTCGCAAGTGATAACGGCGCGAATCATCGCAGCCGCCTCGCATTCTCCCAAAGGCATCTCCATTCGCGATCTGGCGTGTGAGGCATCTACCTCGGTTGAGACGGTTCTGCATTTGATCGGGCGTAGACGCCTTCGGATCAACACGGCGTTTGACTTCGATGAGGATAAGTTGGTCTACCCTGTCGGAGGCGTCGATGTCGATCTACACCCTTGATACAGATCTGGTCGTGCAGAGCGGCGACGCCCAGTGGCGCGTCCAGCGTGTGCTGGACGACCAGTACGTTCAACTGGAGAACCAGTCCACCGGTCGCATCCGCCGCGAACGCATCGGAAAGCTCGCGAGCGACATTGCATCCCAGAAACTGACCGTCGTAAGAGATAGCGGACAACGACCGTCTGGAGAGACGCGCTCCCCGAACCAGATGGTGATCTGTACGGCGACACTCCCGCCTCAACACAAGGGGAAATTTGAGCGCGCATACGACTATGTTCGGCATATGTTTAAGCGCGGGATCACAAAAGGTCAGCGCACGCGAATCTCCACAGCCATCCCATCTGTCGCCGAGAAGCTCAAGGATGATGATCCTCCGAGTACACCAACGGTCATGCGATGGATGCGCTTCTACGAACAGAGTGGCGGCAATCCCGCCACCTTAGTATCTCGCCACACGAACCGCCGTACCTCCCGCCGGACAGAAATCGCAGTCACAGAAGTCATTAGGAAAGTCCTGGCTCGCTCCTACTTCGTTCCCGACGGCTGCACATTGCGCGAAGCGCACGACAAGGTGCTCCGCAAGCTTAAAGAAGCCGCAAACGGCAAAGCATCGTGGGACGCACCGACGTCCGTTAGCCTGTCAACCGTTCGGCGAATCGCTGGTGAGACTTCCCCATTTGATCGAGACAGAGCTCGACTGGGAGTTGCGGAAGCGCGCGCCAAATGGCGCTTCGCCAAACCAGGGTTGTACGCGACCCGGCCGGTCGAACGGGTCGAGATGGACCACACGATTTTGGATTTAGTCGTCATCGACGATCGGCTTGGCATACCACTTGGTCGCCCGGTGATCACGTTCCTCGTCTGCAGCTTCAGTGGCTACATCCTTGGATTTTTCATTTCTTTCGAAGGGGAAACAGTCGGCCGCGTTGTACAGAGCATAAAGGTCGCAGTTCAACCCAAGGATGCGCTCATCACTGGCCAAGGCTTGTCCAACCCATGGCATGCCATGGGGTTGTGGGAAACGCTCGTGCTCGACAATTCGCTGTCATTCCACTCTCCGCATCTCCGCCACGTCGCAAGCGATCTGTGTATGGACATCGAGTATTGCCCGGTCCGTATGCCGTGGTTCAAGCCTGTTGTGGAACGTCACCTCGGGGAGCTCACACGCCAACTGCCAGCAAAGGGTAGGCCCAAAAAGCCCGGAACCGGTCCCGACCCCGTCGACCCGAACAAAAGCGCCTGCATCACGTTCAGCGATTTGTGCTTCGGCGTCCTGCAATGGGTTGTCGACGTACACCCGTTCGAGATCAACGACCGCAAGGTGGCACGGCCAATCGACCTCTTTCGAGAGGGCCTCGCCAGTTGTCCCGCGCCCACATTCATGGACGAGACAAGCTCCCTTGATGTCCTGGCTGGTCTTAGCACCACGGTGACAGTGGACCATGGTGGTTGTGTGAATGGGTGGATTCAATACGCAAATGACGACCTAGCGATGATGCGCCGAGAAGTGGGCACGAAATTCAAGGCCGCCGCCAGATATAACCCATACAACCTTGGCAGCGTGTATGTGCAGCATCCTCACAGCGGCTTGTGGACAGTTGTCGGAGCTCGAGACAAGGAATACGCAGAAGGTTTGACTCTCACGCAACATCGACTGATCCGAAAGGCCGCCGAAGAGAAGCTGACGGCGGCAAATGCCGAAGTTGTGCTGAGGAAAGCGCGGCTGACGTTGCAAGATCATTGGGCTCAGGCCATTCGGGGTGGGCAACGTATCAAACGGGGTGCGCGCGATCTGGCGCTGCTGCAGGGCCTCAGCTCCTTACCGACAGATCCTTCGCAGCAAAGCTTCCTAAACCAGCCAACCATTCCAATGGTGGCAGATACAGACCATGCCCAACCGGACAACGTCGAGATCCCGACCTTCGAAGTGTTCACCGGAGACGCGCCATGAGCTACAGCCCGCAGGCAATAAAAGTCGGTTCTCGCATCAGCCAAATCCGCATACACCACACCGCATTCAAGGAGGCTCTGGACGGCGTAGGGCGTGTTATCCAATTGGGGAACAACCTGCAGCATCCGGTCGGTGCCTGCGTGATCGCGCCGTCTGGCGCCGGAAAGTCGTTCCTGATCGAATCCGTCCAACACAACGTCTGCAATTGGTCGTTTCTTCGCCCGGAAAGCGTATTGGTCGCGTCCCTAAAGGAAGCGCCGACAGTAGCGCAGATTCAGGAAGAACTCCTAGCCGCTTTCAAATATGCCATCCCACCAAGGACCGGAAGAAAGACAAACGCAACCCTCTTCAATGTCCTGGTCGGGGCAATTGAGCAACACGACATTCAGCTGATCGCCATCGACGAGTATCAGCATGTCTTCCTCTCCCGGAAGGACGAGGCACGCGTTGCCATCAACGACTGGATCAAGAGACTTATGACCGTGACCTCCCGTCCAGTACTGCTGTCCGGCACAGACCAACTACGCATTATCGAAAAAGCAGACCCGCAATTGACGACCCGGATATCGTCCATCTTCCAGCTGCCTTCGCTCAAGGACAAGGATTGGCTGGGTGTACTGAATGGTTTTGTGACGGGAACAACCGATATAGACCTGTCCGAGCTAAACAAGTACGCCAAGCCAATGTTCATCGCTACGGAAGGCGTGATGCGAACCTTGAAGGGTCTCATCATTGAGACGGCGATGGTCGCAGTCGATGCGAACTCGACAAAAGTCGAGAGGGAGCACCTCAAGCTAGCGTTCCAGAGGCTGGTCGGCACAGGCTCAAGCAAAAGAAATCCGTTTGCCTGATGCTGCGCACCGAAATCATGCCGTTCCCGCGACAGGACGAGATCTCGTTAGACGAGGACGGTGTGGGATTTGCATTGCGCATGGCGATCGCGAACGGCCTGACATTCTGTGAACTGGCCCGACATCTGGCGTCGCCGGGCCACCTCCATCTTCCCGCCACTGCTTGCGGATCAGTCGCCTTCATGTTCGGCTGCACTCCGGCGCGGCTGAGAAGAGCGTTTGTTGTCCGAAGTTCCCGTCACGGGGTGCAAGCGGCTGATTTCCTCGATCATCACTTCCTTCGGCCATACCACCTCCGGCAAGCCTGCCCTCAAATCTGCCCGGCGTGCATCGAAGAGAGTCACCGCGCCTTAGCGGCATGGTCTGTTGGCCTCGTAACGTCCTGCCCGAAGCACGGTCTCCAACTCCGTGACAGATGCCAGTGCGGCCGTGCCGTTCGCTGGCGTCGTCCCGCGCTCGATATTTGTGAGTGTGGTTTGCGCCTAACCACTCGGGACCAGCCGACCGTCGCAGCCGATGCGCGTGAGCTTGCCGTCAGCAGCCATATTGCGGATGTCCTAGCCTCTGGCCCGTGGCTGTCAGCCCCTCGATCCACGAGTTGGCTTCCAACAGGCCTCGGCAACCTCTCAATCGATACGTTTCTTCGGGTGTTCTGGATTTTTGGGATCGTCGCCCCACAACAACCGCGCGATCACCCGAATTGCGCTAACCGCTGTCTCTCGACTGAAGAGGCCGCAGTTGTTGTGTGTCGGGCGTTTGATCGCCTCGTCTCGCTAATCGCTCGCCGTCCGTTGCGAGAGGCGATCCGCGTGCCAATGCCGGCAATGCGTGCACTGTATGACGAGTGCACAACGCAAGATGATCAACGCTGCCTCTCGTCGCTCATCTCGCGCTTGCATAAGCTCACACCCTCTAAACCGCTGCATCGCTTGACCACTGTTGACCGACAAATGTCGTTGTTTGGAGATGCTGATGAGCCGACCGCTTAGCCTAGTGCATGCGCCATATCCATTTCCGGATGAGTCTGCTGCGTCCTGGATACACCGGACCTGCCAACTCCACGGCACCACCTATAAAGCGCTAGCTGGATACCTGGGGCTCAAACCGACCCGAGATCCCGATCTGGCCGTGCCACACGATCATGTGTGTCACATCGGCGTTGGAACATCTGTTTCGCCAAAACGGCTCAAGGCGCTTGCTGACATATTTCACGTCGTACGCGAAAACCCGCAACTGAAGCGGTTACTGAACTTCGACGGCAACACACCCACCTATCGGTTCTGCCCAGGCTGTCTCTCGGCAGACCCGGTGCCATACCTTCGCATTCAATGGCGGTTCAAAGCATGGCAGGTTTGCCCGAAGCACCGCTGCAGGATGGTTGAGTGTTGCCCGACGTGTGGTGTCAAGATCCAGGGAGCCAAACCATGCACGAGCGTCTCAGGGGACGAAGCGCCCAGCATCTTGTACTGCGCAGCGTGCAAGCAGGCGCTAGTGGTGGCAAACGGGGAAAGCGTAAGGGAAGTATGGGTGTCCCCGGCCAAGCTGTCCGTCCAACACGCGATCGTGTCGGCGGTGAGAAATGGTGGTTTCCGCTTCAGCGAAATTCCGGAGACCCTTTCCTTGGACTTGATGCTTTGGCTCATCGACAATCCCGACCTAGTCAACGATTGTCTGGCACGCAGTGCGCCACGACCGGAGCAAGAACGCTTCAGATTCGTCATGAAGGAGCTGATCGATACTTACTGTGTCCAGAACGGGAGCCGGCGTTCACTCGAGGACCTGCTTCGTCACCGAAAGCGTTGGCTCAAGAAGAAGCGATCCTCGCGGGCCGAAGCGGCCTACGAGGCGTTCATCAGCCGTCGGACATCATGTTGATCTGAATCTCTGGTAGCAGATCAAGCAGGAAACCACTGGATCAAGCATCGTCACGTCCAGGCACGCGGTGATGACTCTCCCTGAGAGGGGAGGACGTATGGCGCGGCACGGACGGCGATGCTGAAACCGACGGAAGCCCAGCTAGCAGCTCATGTGCCATACGTGTCTCACCTCTGTTGGCAAGCAATGCTGAAATTTGGCCTGCGCTGAGAATGACGAACGGCACCCCATTTTGCGTAACGACCTCAATGGAGCCCGCTTTGATACGCCTTAGGATAGCAGCCGCATGCGTCTTGAAAACTGAGATGGGCGTGCCGGAGAAATCGACGTCGCGTGCGCCCGTGCGGGCAGCTACCACTTTCAGCGCGGCCTGAAATTTTTCAAGTTCAGTATCCTCAGGGCCACTACTACCATCGTGCTTGATCAAGTTCTTTCGCATGACACCTCCAGTGGCAGCGAACTCAAAAAATTCTACTCCATCGCCCACGGAGATGCGGAGCCCTCGACTGAAAATCTCACCGCAGAGTACGACCTAGTCGCACAGACACATGCAGGAGCGGCATTGCCATGGAACCAGATCTGGAAGTACTCCGCACATTGAACATTGCGCGAGTGACAACTGATAGAACTCACTACGTCCGCCTAGTCGACATCCCTGAGCCGTTTCGCGCTGAGTTTCGTGCATGGATGCGCTTAGGGCAGTGTCCTGTAGTCGAAGGCGAGGATCTCCGAGGCTGCATGTACGAGCATGACTTCGAAGGCTATCGACAGGAACGGCTAAAGGGGGTCTACCGCAAGTGGAACGGTAAAGCACCATGGGAGTTGCCGCAGTATCTACCACCAGCTGAGAACCATCAGAAATGAGTGGCCGGCAAATCAGCACCGCCAACCGTGTGGCGCCAGATGTCCGACGATACGGGGCAGTTGATGAAAATTCTCGTGGAAACGTATCGCAGCATGGGAGAGCCCTCCAGCGCAGCGGTGCGTGTGAGAGCGTTGCCAGGACAACGTCTGTCAGGTGTTGAAGTTGGAGGGCTGAGGGTGGAATGCTCGAGGGCGATGCGATCTGCGTGGCCAGTCGGCCAGCGCTTTTGGCTGGATGTATCTTTGAAAGAACGGCAAGGCAGCGGCATACATCTATATGCCGGACCACGCGCTGCGTGGTCGCCAGACGAGGATTCTCCGACTGGCACCTAGCTCAAAAAATCGGCACGCGCTACGTTCTCAGGATTGCAGAGGAACCCAGTTGCCGGCGGAGTCGTAGTGCGGCGATCCTGAGAACCCCGCTGACTGCCAGACCAAATCGAAAAGCGGCCTGAGCTCAACTCGAATGTCGCTCTTATCCGGCAATTCCACGTCTGGGACAATCAATACGTCACGGTCGAAGTTTCCTGTCTCAGGTTGCGCATACGGGCGTTGGATGCCGAGCGTTACGGCCTTCGCGTTCAACACCGACAGCATCACAACAGCTTGGCCGTCCAGTCCCCAATGCGTCAGTTCTTGGCGTGCGGCTGTGACGAACTGGGCCACGTAATCCTCATAGACACCACCAGGCAATACGGCTTGGTATGCCGGGCTACCGGAGCCGAGTACCCAGGTCGATTCTATGAACCCGTTTCGGAACAGCAGCGTGTAGCCGTTTGTGCCGCTTTCGATCAAGTTCCGTGCGCCCGCGACACCATCCAAATTCACCAGCGACGTAACGGCCCCGGATGGGGAAGCGACTATTGGGATTTGTCGACGTTGCCCGAGGTATTGCACTGGGTCAACATCAACGAAACCAACCACCGCCTGCAGCGGCACCAAATGCAGCACCAGCACTGTGTTGGCGTTGAGTTTGTATGGCGTCTCTCCTGTTAGGACTTTGCCCAGTCGACTACTGCGGAAGTCACGAATACGCTGTGCGCGATTCTCGCTCCGCAAGAACAAAGCGCGGATTTCCGGCATATCAAGCTGCCGATTGCGCAGACCGTCTCGCACGAAGAAGTTCTGGTTTGTCTTGACGCGATGCGGGCCTGCCCAACTCTCTGGAATGCGTATGACTATGGCATGCCCGCTATTACTACCAACCGTGACAGGCACCGCGTAGACCTGAGTCCCCGGCAAGCGTGGCTCTGCAAGGTTGAGCAAGAAATCCTGCAAGCGACGAACCTCTTGATCGATGCTGGTAGTCATTTGAGGAACAATCGCCACGGCCTGAGCATCTTCGTCCTCGTCGATGCCATAGATGATGTCGCCCCCACCAGCGTTCGCGAAGGCGGTGACGTCGACCATGAATCGGTGCTTCGCCTTGTCATCCCAAGCGGACGGCAATTCACGCTTGAAGTCCAGGTGCGGGCCTTCCTGCACCTGGTCCACCACAAGCCGCTCTATGTCGGACTGAGTGATATCGAGAAGTCTTGCGGGAAGGGTGCTCTCAAGAGTCAAGTGCAACGTTTAGCCAACTCAGCCTTTTCCAACTCTTTGGCCATTGCTTCCTCGGGCGTATCCCAACCGAGCGTCTGGCGAGGCCGACCATTGAGCAATTTGGCGATGTCATTGAGCTGGGTCTGTGTGACAGCGGAGAGGTCCATGCCTTTGGGCAAAAACTGGCGCAGCAAACCATTGGCGTTCTCGTTGCTGCCACGCTGCCAAGGCGCATGCGGGTCGGCAAACCAGATATCGAGATTCAATCGCTTGGCGAGTTCGACATGGCAGGTCATTTCCGTTCCGCGGTCGTAGGTCAGGCTCTCGCGCAGAAAGGCTGGCAACTTCTTCATCTGGCGCGTAAAGCCTTCCAGGGCATCCTTGGCCGTGCAGCCGTCCATGCGGCACAGCACGACGAAGCGGGTCTTGCGCTCGACAAGCGTGCCCACGCAGGAACGATTGAAGGCGCCTTTGATGAGGTCGCCCTCCCAATGCCCCGGCCACTGCCGCAACTCGATCTGCTCGGGCCGATGCACGATGCGCAGTTCCTCTGGCACGAAGCCCGTGCCGGCAAGCGTCGTGCGTCGACGTCCACGCGCGTGCTTTTCCTGGCGCAGCGCTTCAATCATCGCTTGCTTCAATTCGCCGCGCGGGTGGGCGTAAATGGCGGCGTAAATCGTTTCGTGGCTGACTCGTTGGCCGGGATCATCGGGATGCATGCGGCGAAGTCTGGCAGCAATCTGCTGCGGCGACCAGCGCCAGTAGACCAACCGGTCATGCACATGCCGATACAGCGCATTGTCGACACGCAGCTTGCGCTGACGCACGCAACCTTGGCGACGAACGCGGTACGCCGACGAAGCCTGCGTCGCATCGTAATGCCGCGCGGCTGTATTTCCGTTGCGCACCAGCTCTCGCGAAATTGTCGAGGCATTTCGCCCAAGCAATCGGGCGATCCCTCTCACGCTGCTGCCTTTCCGATGTTCGATCATGATGACCGCACGTTCCTCCGCGCTCAGATGCTTGTACTTCTTCATCGCAACACCTTACCTCCATCAGGGTGTTGCACTTGGGACTAGAGACTAAGAAGTGTTATTGATATGCCCATTCTGGTTCACACGCAGCTGTTGCTCGGGTTTTCGTTTGTGCTACGCCACCAGAGGAATCCGCAATCTGTCGGCACGTACCATCAGATATGCGCTCTCTGCACTGTCTATCCGCACACTGCGGGAAAGAAGACTTCCTAGCTGTTCAATATATGCCTGCTCTCGAAAATCTTCGCCATAGATTCTCCATATAAAAGAACTATGGCGAAACAATCTCAGCAAATTCTCAACATCTGATCTTTCATGAAAATGCCGCCAAAGGCCGTCATGGCATCGATGAAACAACGCGCTGATCCGCTCGTTGTATAGATAGTGGTACGCTTCAATAAGGCCAGAAAGCTCTTCTGGTGTTAGAGGCTCCTTGCCATTCTTGAGCAAATCGGCTACCGCGACAATAGCCTGCGCTGCACTATACGAATCGCTATTCCGCTTGGCGCTCGCAGCAATGGTACGCAGCTTGGAGCGCTTCTCGCCAGCGGGACCATTGCTATTGGTCGCCAGGAAGTATGCAATGGTGTTTGCCACCGTGATTGCTTTCTTTCCTCTTGCTCGCGCTTCTAGCTTTCTGAGTTTCTGAAAACGATCGGAATCTTCCGGACTCAACTCAAGCACTAGCGCTTCTGCTTGCAATGCTGAAAATGTAGCCCTACCCATCGGAATCGCTTTCTTCGCAATCTCCTTCGCTTTGGGGGGATCGGTGTTTCGCAATGCTAAAGCCCAATTTAACAGCAATCGCTGCTTGGTTCGGCGCTCGAGATTGGAGTTCTCTAGCTCTTCAAAAAGTTCGATGGCCAGATCTCTCTGACCAAGCATGCGTTGACTTCGTGAGAGATTGTATTTGAGCCAGTTGCGATCGTCCGCATATGTTTCCGTATCCGGTATCAGCTTGAGGAAGTCTAAACAGGCTGCCACGTTGCTACGGTAATTGTCTCCGCTATTGAGATTGGCAACAAACAGTCGGGCAAGCGTCACCGCACGACTCGTGCGCTCAGAGTCCCCAACCGCTGCCGCGCGCTGCAGCAGTGCGTTGATCACTGCATGAGGGTTGCCGAGCCCACCATCACCCCCCAGCGCTTTCTTTAAGTCTTCCGACCGAATGCCTCGCGGTTCGCCGGTACTCCATCTTTCGCCAAAGTAGAGGGCGGCAGCGCGGCTGTTACGCAGGTCCATCTCTTCTGGAGAGAGAATGGATTCTACTGCCTGCCTAACGATCTGCTTTGCCATCAATTTCGGGCTAGCGCTGGGGCCGCGATACTGGCCTTGCAGTGCTGGTGTGGTCACTACAGGTTCAATCAAACCTCGATCTGCCAGAATGGCGGCCTGGGTTGGATAGAACGCAAACTGCGCATCAAAGCGCCTTATTCTGGTCAGCGTTTCCCCATATGGGAAGGCCGACAACGCCACCAGCAATCGAAACGCGCGCGAAGCGTCGGGGTTCGGCGAACTCCTCAAACCTTCGATGACCGGCAACAGCCAATCATGACCAACCATTGCATCCGACGCTGGCCGCGGCGTTGTCAGTCGAAGCTCCACAAGCTCAGGAAGAGAAATGAACTCTAGCTCTCGAAGCGTCGAGTCAATCTCAACTGGCAAGCCACCAGTCATCCGCAGTATTTCACTAACTTCACGCGGTCCGGCCAGACTGGCCCCGCCTGATGGGTGGTTCAACAGGTAGGCTTGGACATCGGCTTCGTCCAGCGGCTTGATCTCGACAGTAGGGAAGGAGGCGAGGCTGGGAAGCTGGCGCGAGATAAGAACCACCACGCTATTCGCGCAGTACTCCCGCGTCGCCTCTACGATATCTCTGATTTCTTCCTCCCACGTAACGCTTTCGGGTGCCGTGGAGCGGGAAACCGGGACATCCTCCAAGAGGAGCAAAACGCGATCGATACCCGAGATCGACTTGCAGAACTCCTGGAAGCTATGCCCCGTTTGCGATGCAAATTTGGTGAAGAATGACTGCCGATCTGTATAGTCCTGCAGATCAATTCGGTACGTCGCGGTCATCGGCGAGGGAAGCGTAGCGAGAACCGACGAGATGAATTCGTCCGAGGCATAACCCCAGTCCGCAGAGAGCCAAGCCACGCGGTGCCCTTCAATGGCGGCCTTGAGTTTGTGTTGCTCGATCCGGCGAACAGTTGCATGGTGGGCAGCTGACTTTAGCGGATGGCTCGTCATCTTGGGTGCTGCCGCTTGAGCGGCCATCGCGGCTTCCTGCTGAGGATTACCGAAGCTCTTTGCAGGCTGCACCACTTCAAGTCCGGCCACTCCACGCGGCCCAAAAGACTTTCCTAGACTCAACTCGAAGTTGTTGTCTTCTGTTAAGCCACAGCGAAGGTCAGGAACCAAACTTCGAGCGCCGGAGTCGAGTTCAATAGCAATGCGTGGCCAAACTACGATGCGTGCTTCATTTAGTTCTAACCTTGCACCTGTATAGCCGTGAACCCGGTCGAACTTCCCTACGCCACACTTACGCAGCCCGTACAAAGAAGCAGCTTGGAAGGAATTGCGCTCAGCACTGCCACCTACTCGGTTGGTTTGGATCGACGAAGCGTGCATATGCCCGAAGAGGTGACCGGTGAATCGGCCAGGGGGATATATCTCGGCATGAAGATGACGCTGTGCTGGTTCTGCAAGCCAGTTGGCCGGATGATGCGTAACCAACAGGTTCACATGGTTCGCCCGACACCATGCGTCCGGATCCCCGTTGGTGACAGCCAGAAGTTGTCGAACGTCGAGATCCAACTTGGGCCCCTCGGCATCAAAGAGCTGTAAGTAGGTCGAGTTCAGGCCGACTAGCCCAAGGCGTAAACCACCTTTGACAATGACGCATGAACTGTCCCCCGGGAGAGCACCATCGGATTCGTTAAGTGTTCTGTGTAAACGGATTAGAAGTTGAGGCGTTGAGCATGCAGGCAATCCGATGAGGTCTGCATACCGATGCGATGCGTGGTCGAGTTGAGCGAAGTGGAGAAGCTGACGTTGGAGCAATTGAGCCTGAATCACCGGCACCGCGACATCCGCACGCGCGCAGCGGGGATGGTCATGCTCGGCGACGGTTTGTCGGCCCCCAAGGTCGCGGGCCGGTTGGGCGTTAGCGTGCAGTCGCCCTACAACTGGGTGCGTGCCTGGAACGAATACGGCGTGTGCGGCTTGTTGAGCGGTCACGGCGGCGGCCGCCCCAGGTCGCTGCCCGAGAACATGGTCGCCACGGCGGTCGACGCTGCGCGCGCCGAATCTCTGACACTGGCGCAGATCGCGCAGCGCGTGCAGGAAGTTCATGGGCAACCGCTGCCATGTCAGATCGAGACACTGGGCGCGGCGCTCAAGCGCGAAGGCTTCTCTTTCAAGCGCAACCGCTACTCGCTCAAAAAAAACGGTGCGAAGAGGAGTTCGCTGTGAAAGCAGACGTGCTCGGCAAGCTCCAGCAGGCCGCGCGCGACCAGGCCATCCGGCTCCTCTATCTCGATGAGGCTGGCTTTGCAGCTTCGCCCGTTGTGCAGCGCGCATGGTCACCACGAGGGCTGCCCCATTGTGTTGAACCGCACAGCCACTGCCGACGTTCTGTGCTCGGTGCGTTCGACTACGGGCAGAACAGCCTGATTCACGCCGCGCATGCGCACAGCATCAAAGGCCCCGATGTCGAGCAGTTTCTCGATGCGCTGATTCGGCAAGACGACAGCCGACCCACCATCATCGTCCTCGACAACGCAGCCATTCATCACAGCATCAGCGAGGAAACCCGCGACCGCTGGTTCAGGGAACACAAAGCGCTCCTGTTCTTTCTGCCGCCCTACAGCCCCGAACTGAACATGATCGAGATCGTCTGGAAGCACTTCAAATATCACTGGCGTCGCTTCGTCAACTGGACACGCGACACCATCGACGCTGAACTAGCCGAACTCCTATCCGGCTACGGCTCCAAATTTCAAATCAATTTTTCGTGAACACTTAAGACGATGCCCCTAATCACGGCCTGTACCTCAAAGTGCGGAACAACCTCCAACGTGGCGGTTGGATCGTTTAGGACCGCTCTGATCGTCGTCTGTGCAATGTCCAGGGAGTTTTCGATTTGTTCGACAAATTCTGCTCTTGCGATTTTTCTTAGATTCACGTCGAACCCAATATCAATTGGAAGCGATCGGTGAATTGTACGCGGCCGACTTCTTGACTTGCCGGGCACGGCACTGAGCCGACTCGGCATTTACGACCGCATCGGCGGCGATGCCTGCGGGATGACAGCGGCTGGTGCAAGTGCCTCGCGAATTGCCCGCGAAGTGACCGGAACTGAGACAGTCGCCTGGGTTCCGCTACTCATGCACCCGCACAGGAGTCACAACGCCTTCGGCCATCCACTCGCAGTCGTTGGAACTCTGGCACAAGAGCGCCGTCTGCCGGGTAGTTCCGTTCGTGGAGCTGCCGCACTTTGGGCTACTGCGCGCAGATCCGAACTACGCTGCACCGCTGTCGGCCAATGAGGTCATGCGCCCTTGATCCCTGCCGCTTGAGCCCTGGCTGCACGAACGGCGGCGACGGTCCCTCCCGAACGGTCGAGTCGCCGCGACACCTCGCCGTCGGAGGGGAGGGGATCAACGTCGACCGCCGACGCAGTTCAGGCTGCTGCGGCCTGAGGCACCGAGCCCTGCTGCTCGCCGCCCAAGATATCGACAAGATCGGTCAACATCCGTCCCAGTTCACCCGTCATCAGCGTGACATCCGACTCGAAGCGTTCGTCGTCGTTTTGCGCGGTGGGGTCCGCCGCCTCCTTGATCACGTCCAGCGGCGTGACACGCTTGATCGTCAGCGACGGCGTCAGCACGAAGGAGACCCGGTTATCCCAGGTCATCGCGAGGCGCATGCATTGTTTGCCGGCTTCGATGTGCCGCCGCATGTCGTCCGCGTCCAGCGCGTGGCCGACGTATCGCACCGTGGCGCCGCCTTCACCGCTCGAGCGCAACTCGGCGTCCTGGTCCACGGTGAATCCGCCCGGCGCCTCGCCGGACAGCAGCCAATCCGTCATCGCGGCGACCGGCGAAAGCGCCACGCGAACGCTGGCGAGCGGCAACTGATCGATCGATTTCACGAGCAGGCCGCGAACGTCGTCGGCAAGCGCCTGCGAAGCTGCATCGATGACGAGCCAGCCGTTTGCCGGATCGATCCACACACGGGTATCGCGGCGAATGGCGAACGCGCGCGGCAGCAACTCGTCGGTCACCTGCTCCTTGAGTTCGCGCAGCTGTTTTCGCCCGGGCTTGAAGCCCTGCTGCTCCTCGACTTCAAGCGCCCGGGCTTTGGTCACCTGATTGATGACCGACGCCGGGAGCAGCTTCTTTTCGGCGCGAAACACCAGCAGCATCTGCCGGTTGATCGAATACACGAGCGCGCCGTCATCGCGTGGCGATGCCCATCCGGAACGCTGCTTCTCGACGCTGTTGCCTGGTTGAAACGCGTGGGGCGCCAGCCATTTTTCAAGCTGATCAGGGGTAACGGCCCAAGGCGCTGGAAGACGATGAAGCTGAAGATTCTTGAACCACATGGGAGTACCGGGCAAAGTGCGAGATTCTAAATGACGGCGACGCTTCCCGACCCATTGCTGCCATTCGGACGGATCAAAGTCGAGCGGCAGAGAGGCGTCGAACCGGGACCGCCGACCCTGCTGGAAAATCGTGTTGCCGATTGGCTCGATGCTTGAGGGCAGCCGCCAGCAAATGCGGATAGGCCTGTGCTGTCCATTCCTCAAGTCCGGCCACCTGCGTTCGCAGACGTGCCGCAAATTTCGTTTACCGAACAAGGGAATGGGAGGGGCTGCCCTACTCTGCATCCGTGGGCGCCCCCGGGGTGCCTAATGTGCTCAGGCGGAAAAGCGGGCGCGTACTACGTGAGTATCGGGTTCGGCGCTGGACAAGGCGTTGAACGATACGCCACGGTATCAAGCACTGCGCGAGCCGAGCCGAGAGGTCAATTCGATCGTTCGCTTTGATAGCTTGGCCACGGAAACGGCCGGGGTTGCAGGCAATCGTGCCAGCCAGCATGAGAGGCACGCTGCTGTCAGCGTAATGACGGCAGATGACCGCCGTGGCTGGCGAACACGGTCAACCGGGGCGCTCGCGCTTCTGCGCGAAGCGCCTTGTCTCCACGAATGTTCCACTCCCGATCCGACCCATGAAAATGCTTCGTCACACATTCGCTGCCCTGGTCCTGTCGATGGCGGGCATTGTTTCCGCTCACGCGCAAGAAGCCGTGCGGCCCGCGCCGAACGCCGAGGCCCTGTTCACCAGTTGCGACCCCAAGCTTCACGCCAACAAGCAGGTGGTCTACCAGATCATCCGGGAGTTGCTTGAAGCAGGGCATTGGGAGCGGGCTGACCGGTATCTGACAGCGCGCTACATCCAGCACAACCCCAACGCCCAGTCTGGCCGGGATGCCGTGGTCCGCTTCTTTACCGAGGTGCTGAAGGTCAAGCCTCGCCCGGTTGCCCTGACGCTCAGCACCCCCATCGTGGCGGTGATGGCGGAGGGCGATCTGGTCACCGTGGTCTATCCGCGGACGGTCAACACGCCGCAAGGGTCTTACACGACAACCTGGTACGACACCTGGCTGATCGTGGACGGCAAGGCGGACGAGCACTGGGACCCCGCGCTGAAAAACGAAACCCCGCAGATCGGGTCGCGCTAACGCCTGCCGCGCCGGCACGCCTCACGGCGGCGCAGCGGTTCGCAGCGCTGCCGCTCCGGTGCATCCGTACGGACGGCCATTGCTGTCCCGAGTGCACCGGGACTCAGTGGCCGTCCGCGATGCTGCCCCGACGCGCTTCACGCGGATAAGGGATACGGCTTCGCGCACTGTCGGCAACCTCTGCGCAAGCGGGGCATCCTCCCCCGGATCGCTCGCCGTGACATCGAGAAGAACGACCGGCTCGGCAAGCATCGCTGCATCGATGACGCGCCCCCGCCATCGCCCCTTTTCCTGGCACCCAGCCCCGCCTCAGACCGAGCCCGACAACCTCAGCGTCCTGACCAGCAGGCTCTGCAGGCTATCCACCGCTTTCGAGCCACGCGAAGCACGGCTGCGATAGACGGCCACTTCCATGGGTTCGAGTGGCCCCAATCCGTGTTCGCTGCCCAGGATCTGCAGGTGCCCGGGTGCGCTGCATTGGGTCAGCGCCGCCACCGCCAGGCCGCTCTCGACGGCGGCAATCTGCCCCGCCAGGCTTGAGCTGTGGTAGACCACCTTGTAGCGGCGTCCTTGCTGCGCCAGGGAGTGGATCGCGCTGCGCCGCGCCAGGCTGGTGTCTTCGTAGACGGCGATCGGCAGCGGGTCCCGCCGCCACAGTTCGAACTGCACGGCGCCCACCCAGACCATCGGCTCGTGAAACAGCAGGATGCCGCGCCGGGCGTGGTCGCGGGACACCAGGGCGAGGTCCAGATCGCCGCTGGCCACACGCGGAATCAGCGAGGTCGACTGCTCGCAGTCCAATTCGATCTCGACGCCGCTGTGCCTGGGCGCAAAGCGCTTGAGCACCGGCGTCAGGTACTTGGCCGCGTAGTCGTCGGGCACGCCAAGCCGCACCCGGCCGGTGAGTGCCTCGCCGCTGAGCGCGGCCTGGGCTTCGGCATGCAGATCGAGGATGCGCCGCGCATAGCCGAGCAGCAGTTGCCCCTCGGGGGTCAGCTGAAGCTTGCGTGAGTCCCGCTCGAGGAGCCGGCTCCCCAGTGCGCCCTCGAGCTTCTTGAGCTGCATGCTGACCGCCGACTGGGAGCGGTGCACCTCCCCTGCCGCACTCGACAGCGAACCCGCGTCCACCACGGCGACGAAGCACTTGAGCCAATCCAGCTGCAGATCTTGCGGTGTCATCCGGTTCTTTTCGCTTTCGATAATCGAATGATTGATCTCCGAATTAAGTGTTCACGAAAAATTGATTTGAAATTTGGAGCCGTAGCCGGATAGGAGTTCGGCTAGTTCAGCGTCGATGGTGTCGCGTGTCCAGTTGACGAAGCGACGCCAGTGATATTTGAAGTGCTTCCAGACGATCTCGATCATGTTCAGTTCGGGGCTGTAGGGCGGCAGAAAGAACAGGAGCGCTTTGTGTTCCCTGAACCAGCGGTCGCGGGTTTCCTCGCTGATGCTGTGATGAATGGCTGCGTTGTCGAGGACGATGATGGTGGGTCGGCTGTCGTCTTGCCGAATCAGCGCATCGAGAAACTGCTCGACATCGGGGCCTTTGATGCTGTGCGCATGCGCGGCGTGAATCAGGCTGTTCTGCCCGTAGTCGAACGCACCGAGCACAGAACGTCGGCAGTGGCTGTGCGGTTCAACACAATGGGGCAGCCCTCGTGGTGACCATGCGCGCTGCACAACGGGCGAAGCTGCAAAGCCAGCCTCATCGAGATAGAGGAGCCGGATGGCCTGGTCGCGCGCGGCCTGCTGGAGCTTGCCGAGCACGTCTGCTTTCACAGCGAACTCCTCTTCGCACCGTTTTTTTTGAGCGAGTAGCGGTTGCGCTTGAAAGAGAAGCCTTCGCGCTTGAGCGCCGCGCCCAGTGTCTCGATCTGACATGGCAGCGGTTGCCCATGAACTTCCTGCACGCGCTGCGCGATCTGCGCCAGTGTCAGAGATTCGGCGCGCGCAGCGTCGACCGCCGTGGCGACCATGTTCTCGGGCAGCGACCTGGGGCGGCCGCCGCCGTGACCGCTCAACAAGCCGCACACGCCGTATTCGTTCCAGGCACGCACCCAGTTGTAGGGCGACTGCACGCTAACGCCCAACCGGCCCGCGACCTTGGGGGCCGACAAACCGTCGCCGAGCATGACCATCCCCGCTGCGCGCGTGCGGATGTCGCGGTGCCGGTGATTCAGGCTCAATTGCTCCAACGTCAGCTTCTCCACTTCGCTCAACTCGACCACGCATCGCATCGGTATGCAGACCTCATCGGATTGCCTGCATGCTCAACGCCTCAACTTCTAATCCGTTTACACAGAACACTTATGCGCTTTTCGTCGAATCGATGGCGGTACACACTGCCGCCATGAATACGAACCCGCCGCGCCTGGATCAACCGTCTGGCTTTGCAGCGCCCGGCAAACCCGTGCGCGCCAATGGTCTTGCGGCAGGCGCCGCCCCCTTTCTTCTGGGCAACACGCTGCTTGGCACCATCGGCGTCTTTGTGCACCAGGCCAATGCCGGCCCGCTGACCGCGACCTGGTTTCGCTGCGCCTTCGGCTTGCTTGGCCTGACGCTCTGGGTGGTGCTGCGTCGGCAGACCCGCTTCCTGCGCCTGACCCGAGCCACCGGGCCCTGGGTCCTGTCTGCCGGCCTGCTGATGGTGCTGGGCTGGGGATTGTTCTTCACCGCGATCGAGCGAACCTCCGCGGGCGTGGCGATCGTGCTGTTTCACATCCAGCCGCTGTGGGTGCTGGTACTCGGCGCGTGGTGGCTGAACGAGCCGATCAGCAGGCGGCGCCTAGGTTCGGTCTGCGCCGCCATGCTGGGCCTGGTGCTGGCAACCGGGCTCCCGGAACACACTGCCTTGTTCGGCGCGAGCGAAATGCTTCGGCCGGATTACTGGCTGGGGGTCGCTTCATGCCTGATCGGCGCTTTCTGCACCGCGTGCGTCACCCTCATCGCCAAGCGCCTGCGTGACCTGCCCGCCGGAATCCTGGCCTGGTGGCAATGCGCGGTCGGCACGCTGGTGCTGTGGGTGTGGCCCATGGAGCAAGGCTGGCCCGCATGGGGCGCGGCGTGGATATGGCTGGCGGGCCTGGGGTTGATACACACGGGGTTGGCCTACACCCTGATCTATGTCGGCATGGCCCGCTTGCATACCGGCCGCATCGCGGTATTCCAATTCGCCTACCCCGCGGTTGCCATCGTCATCGACTGGCTGTGCTTCGATCAGCGCCTGGGCGGTGTGCAGCTGTTCGGCATCGCCTTGATGTCGGTCGCCATCCGGTTTGCCGAGCGCGCTCCGAAAGCGGGCGTGCCTCGGGAGATAGCCGGGCCCCGCTCAGCAAGCCGCTAAGCCGGCTCGCCCGCCGGCCCACGTTTCGTTTGACGCCTTGCGCGCAGTGCGAGGCACGCATCGAACATGCCGCCGAATCGCATCCGCACAATCATCGCCCCAAACGCGCGGCCTTCATCTACGCCCTGTCGGGTGGGGGCTCCGTTCTCAACCCCTCGCATGTCAACGTGATCACGCTGCAAGGCGCCGCGCAGCCGACGGCCCCCAACGGCTATCCGTTCAACAGTGTTCCGGAGAGCTTTTCCAGGTGCGATGCGCTGGTCAGCTCGCAGGGCACGGCGCAGAACTTCTGGGCGTGCGCCGCGCTCTTCACCGTGGACGACAACAACGAAAACCAAGTACTGGCCGGATACGTGACCTGGGATCCGACCGTGATCGTCGCCTGATCCATCGCGGCGCGTTCTGCCGTTGCGCGGGCAGGACCGGCGGCATCGCCGCTTTGCCGGTCTTGCCCGGCCGCGATCCGGAATGCGCTCAGGCACGCCGGGCGGCATCGCGCTTGGCAGGGCGTGGTGCTTGCCCGGCAACGCCGGCGCCGGCAGAGGCTTCCGGCACATCGGCGTCGGGCCTGCCGAGTCCCAGCCCCCTCCCCGCCACGGCCCTGCGCCGCCCCAGGTAAACATGCAGCGGCGCCACACCGGCGGCCGCCACGCCGAGCAGCCAGTGCACACAACTGATCCAGGGCCGGGTCTGTTCGTCTCCGGCGTAATACAGCCCATATCCGGTCGCGACCAGCAGCGCCGCCAGCACCAGCATGAACAGGCCGGAGCGATGATTTCTCCGCATCTGCCAGGCCCGGGCGACGTGGCCGGGCAGCAGCGAGCCCAACGCCACCAGAAAGCCCATGGCCGCGGCGCCATGGATACGCAGCCACCAGGGCTCGGACGGATGCGGCGCATCGCCGAACGGCCCCTGCCCTCCCAGCAGGTCATGCGCGACCAGCCAGCCCAGGCCCGAGCAGCACAGCACGGCGCCGGTCGCATACAGCCAGCGCTTGTGCCGCTGGCTGAGCCGCACCGGCAGCCGCAGCACAGGTACTGGAGGTGAACTCATGGTGCGTCGGCCCTCCGCAGCAGCGGGGCGCCGCACATGCCGATGGCCTGCGCGCCGACCACCACCGCCTGCGCGTGGCAGCGATCGAGGATCCCGGGCGCGCGCTCGCGCGCGAGGCGCACCACCTTGGTCAGCGCATCCGCCGTCATGCAGTCGGCGGCCACCACGCTGATGCTGTCCTCCCAGACCGCGCAGGCCCGCCGGCCGGGGTCGACCAGCGGATCGATATGCCGGCCGTCGCGCTCGATGCCGGCGAAATAGCCGCCGGAGGTCGCGATGGCCAGATCGTGCAGCCACCCCAGCGGCACCAGCGTGGCCGGCGCATCCGGCCGGCGCACATGGATCGGTTCCGCCTGGCCGAAGCAGCGCAGGTCGCCGCCGGCATTGACGATGCCGCTGTCCACGCGATGGGCCCGCAGCGCCGCGATCGCGCAATCGACGGCATACCCCTTGGCGATGCCGCCCAGGTCGATCCAGCCCTTGCGGCGCCATTGCACCCGGTGGTCCGCCTGCAAGACGAGATCGCGGAAGGTCGCGCCCGGAGCGGGAGGCTGCACGCCGGCATGCCGCGGCAGGAAGCCCTGCTCCACCAGCACGCCCGCCGTGGCAATGTCGAACACGCCGTCGGACAGCTCGCCCAGCGCCACGGCGCGCTCCAGCACGCAGTACGTCTGCGCATCGACGCAGACCGCGCTGCCCGCCTCGGCGGCGTTGATGCGGGAGACGTCGCTGTCTTGCGCGTGAAAGCGCATCAGCCGCTGCACGCGTTCGACGGCGGCGAACGCCGCGTCGAGCGCGGCCGGCAAGGCCTCGGCCGGCCCCCTGACCGCGATGTCGACCAGGGTCCCGAGCAGCGGCCGGGCGCGGCGCAGCTTACTTGAGGGCGACGGCATAGGTGGCCAGCACCCGCTTCACGCCATCGGTGATATGCCGCGACGACAGCGTCGCACCGCTGATATTGCGGATGTCTTCGTTCAGGCGCAGCGGGTCTGCCGCCGTCTTGCCGACGAACTGCTTGCGCCACTCCGGATTGCGCACCTCGTAGCCATACGATTCGCGGTAATCCATGATCTCGATCTGGCGCACGCTGCCGTTGGCGTTCAGGGCGACGGCGTACGTGATGAACTCGTGCTTGCCGACCACCTCGTCAAGGATGAACCAGCCGCCATGCTCGGCCTTCCATGCCTGGATGTCCTTGTGGCGGACGTTGACGTCGGCGGCCTTTTCGATCTGGCGCGCCTGGTCAGCGGTGAGCGTGACGAACGCGGGCGTCAGCTTCTCGCCGGGAAAGAGCGCCTGCTGGGCCTGCTCGGTCGTGAAATAGGTGGTCGCGTAGACCGAGGTGGAGAGCGCCGCCAGGGGCACCCATAGCCATTGTCCGTGCTGCATTGCGTGTCCTCGCGCTCAGAAGTAGTAGCCCATCTTGATCCGCACGCGGTACTTCTCGAAGTCGTTGTCGAAGGTGCGGCCGCTCACCAGCGTGCCGTCGACGGTGTCCGAGTGCGCATGCGCCCAGGGCAGTTGCTCCAGGAAGGTGGCCGTCACAAAGAAGTTCTTGCCGCCGTAATGAAGGGTCGGCCCGAAGTAATAGCCACCGTTCGACTGGTTGCGGAAGCGATAGCTGTTGTACTCGCGCTCGTTGACGAACTCGACGCCGGCCGACCAGTTCGGCGCGAAGCGGTACGAGACGGCGAAGTTGAAGTTGATGTCGGTCTCTTCCTGCCAGCTCTTGCCCGAGGCCGCCGCATCGTCGGCCAGGTAGCGCCACTCGGGCGCGTAGGTGAAATTGAACGCGGTGATCAGCCGGTCATCGAGAAAGTTCTTCTGCAGGATGACCTTCGTTTCCAGTTCCTTGAACTGCGGACCGACCGTCGGCTCGACATAGAACGCCAGGCCCACGCCATCGGTATAGGGGCTGAGGACGCGGTAGATGGCTTCGGCCGACACGCCGACGAAGCGCTTGTCGCTCCAGCGCGCATCGGGGTCGACGTCCTTGTCGGCGAACTGCTCGGGCGGCGTGGTCGCGCCGTACGGGCCGTTGTGATAGGCGCGTGCCCAGGCGTAGTTGCCGTACAGGGCCACCTGGAGCCGGTCAGTCAGGCCGTATTCGACTTCCGTGCGCCCTTCGACCTGGTCGAAATAGCCGCCGGCCTTCTGGTGGCGCCAGGTCATCCATTGCTCGATTTCCTTGGCGCCCTTGGGCAGCAGGTCGGTCGTGTAGACGTAGGCGAACTGGCTTTCTTCGGCATGGGCCGCGGGCATCCCCGCCGAGACCACGACCGCTGCCCCCAGCAAACCCGGCAAGCGACGCAAGAAGCGCATGAGTGAATTCCTCCCCCTGTAGACGGAGGGAATCGTAAATGGAAATCACTATCATTACAATTCGCTTAACGCGGAATCGAAGAGGCTTGACTCCTTATTCACACTTCGATCTCAGAACACCGTGGATCCGGATGAAGCGGAAGGCCGGGCACCCGGCTCATGGAGGCATACAGTCCAGCGCCGGGCGGTTCACTACTCGCTATCGCTAGCGTTGCCGTTTCTATAGCTGCTGTAGCCGCTGTAGTCGTCGACCCTTAAGCCGCGCATCTGGTCGGCCAAGTCCTGCGGCGTTGCATGCTGGTGATGTTGGATGTCCCAACCGAACATATTCCGACCCAATTCGGCATGGGCGTGCACGCAGTTGCTTCGGTCGTAGCCGCTCGTCTCGTAGGTACTAAAGACCGGCTGGTTCTCATACCCCCTGTACATGGCAGCCTGCTCGTAAGACATTTCGCCATGGTCGATCACATAGCTCGCTCGTTCGCGATCAATCACATGGTCGTCGCCTGCGTTGATGGCCGGCCCCCGGAAACCGGTCACGTTGAAATACTGGCCGTTGGGAAGATGCCCATCGACCGGGAAACGTTCCGGCCGAGGCGCACCGTAACCGGTGAACCGCGAGTGACCGAGGGCCTCGCTCAATCCGTACTGCTCGCGTTCCCATTCCGAGGGCTGGTACTGGATATGGCCTGGGTCCGTGACTCTGCCGCGCGCATCGAACCGCGTCGGCGAGGCGACCGTACTGATGGGCCGGCTGCGCACGGGTGAGCTGGTTGCGCTGTTGGACCGACTGATTGCGGGCGAATTGGTCACACTATTGGCCGCACTGCTGGACCGGCTGCGCAACGAAACCTCCGGACTAGGGGAACGGGCGGGTCGCCTGGAGGAACCCTCGTCCCACTCCTGCGTCCGGCCGCGGGAGGATCCGGACGAACGTGAATTCCCTTTGAACAAGCCGCTTACCTGGCTACCGATCTTGCCAATTCTTCTCATCTCGATTTCCTGTGTTGACAATAGAGGAATCTGCAGTATTGGCAAAAGTGCAAATTTTTGTTGCATTGCAGCGAAAAACTGTCCGTCCTCACGAATCCGCAGGCGAACGCTGCCTTAGGAACATTCGGGTTCCTTCAACACTCTTCGTTGGCTTAGCAGGCACTTTTTATTTGTTAACGATTCGCCAGAGCCAGCCGGCGTTCAATGCGGGGCAAGTTGCCCTGCCGCCAGCAACGGCAACGCATGCGGTACGCCACGCCAGCGAGGATTTCCGCAACGGCCGGTTTCCCCGGGGGAGGTAGACTGGACGACTTCATTTTCCCCAGGGAACATCGCATGCCGACAGACCGTCACCTGATCCTCTACCACGCTCCGCACAGCCGCTCGGCCGGTGCCCGCATGCTGCTTGAGGAGCTGAACGCGGATTACACGCTCCACCCGCTCAACCTCAAGACGAACGCGCAGCGCGCGCCCGCCTATCTCGAGATCAATCCGATGGGCAAAGTCCCGGCGCTGCGCCACGGCGACGTACTGATCACCGAGCAGGCGGCCGTCTATATGTACGCGGCGGAGCTGTATGCGGAAGCCGGCCTGTCGCCGGCGGTGGGCGACCCGCTGCGCGGGCCCTACCTGCGGTGGATGGTGTTCTACGGCTCGTGCCTTGAGCCCGCCCTGGTGGACCGCTCGATGCAGCGCCCGCCGGCCCCCGCGTCACTGTCACCCTATGGCGACTTCGACGCGGTCAACAACCTGATCAATGGGCAACTCGCGCGCGGCCCGCACCTGCTGGGCGAGCGCTTTACCGCCGCCGATGTGCTGTGGGGCGCCGCGCTGCACTGGATGGTGGGGTTCAAGCTGGTGCCGGAAACACCGGTGATCCGGGCCTACGTCGACCGCATCCAGGCGCGGCCGGCGATCCAGCGCGCCCAGGCGCTGGACGCGGCGCTGGCGGCCGAGCAGAGCGCGGCCGCCGCCTGAACCCAACCGGTACCGCCGCCGTCAGCGCGACAGGCGGAACGAGCCGACCGCGTCGTTCAGGTTGCGCGCCTGCTCTTCCAGCGATTCCGCGGCGGCGGCGGCCTGCTCGACCAGCGCGGCGTTCTGCTGCGTTACCTGGTCCATCTGGTTGACGGCCTGGTTGACCTGTTCGATGCCGCTGCTCTGCTCTTCCGACGCGGCGGAGATCTCGCCCATGATGTCGGTCACGCGCTTCACGGCCTCGACGATCTCGGCCATGGTCACGCCGGCCTGGTCGACCAGCGCGGTGCCGTTGGAGACACGACCGACCGAATCGTGGATCAGCGCCTTGATCTCCTTGGCCGCGCCCGCCGAGCGCTGCGCCAGGCTGCGCACCTCGCTCGCCACCACCGCGAAGCCGCGGCCCTGCTCGCCCGCGCGCGCCGCTTCCACGGCGGCGTTGAGCGCCAGGATGTTGGTCTGGAACGCGATGCTCTCGATCACGCCGATGATGTCGGCGATCTTCTTGCTGCTCTCGTTGATGCCGCCCATGGTCTGAACCACCTGGCCGACCACGCTGCCGCCGCGCGTCGCCACGTCGGAGGCGCTGACCGCCAGCGAGCTTGCCTGACGCGCATTGTCGGCGTTCTGCTTCACGATGCTGGTCAGCTCTTCCATGCTGGAGGCGGTCTCCTCCAGCGAGCTGGCCTGCTCTTCGGTGCGCTGCGACAGATCGGCGTTGCCGGCGGCGATCTCCTGCGCGGCCGAGCGCACCGAGTCGCTGCCCAGGCGGATCTGCTGCAGCACCGCGGTCAGCTTGTCGGCGAAGGCGTTGAACGAGCGGGCGATCTGCGCGACTTCGTCCTGGCCGTCGGCGGGCAGGCGCTTGGTGAGGTCGCCGCTGCCGGAGCCGATGTCGTCCATCGCGTCGCGGATCATCGACAGGCGGCGGAACGCACGCGCCGTCATCGCGCCGACGATGGCGGCCGCCACCAGCGCCACCACCACCAGCACGCCGATCGACGTGACCACCAGCGAACGCATGCCGGCGGTCGCGTCGGACTTGTCGAGCGCCACCACCAGGCCCCAGTCGGTGCCCTGCACGCCCTGGCGATGGAGCAGCTTGGCGGCACCGCCCACCTCGACCTCCAGCGGCTTGTCGCTCTGCGCAAGCGCGGCGAGGGTCGCTTCGTTCAGGCCGGCCGACAGGTCGGTGACCGGCTTGAGCGTGAATTTGTCATCGGGATGGGCGACGATCTTGCCGGCGGCGTTGACCAGGAAGCCGAAGCTGGCCGGCGTCGGGTGGATGGCCTTGACGTTGGCGATCACGGCGTCCATCGACACATCGCTGGCGACCACGCCCTTCAGGCCGCCGTCGCGCAGGATGGGCACGGCGAACGTGACCACCAGCTTGCCGGTGCTGGCACTGATGTAAGGCGGTGTCACCACCGGCTTGCCGGCCTCCACGGCCAGCTTGTACCAGGGGCGCGCGGTCGGATCGTAGGTCGGCGGAATCCCGGTCGGGTCCGCGAACTTGTATGACTTGTCGGGGTAGCCGACATAGACGCTGATGAAGCCGCCCGAGGCGGCCACGGTCTTGAGCGCCGGCACCGGATCGGCCGACAGCGCCGCATCCTGCAGCGCCACCACCATCCGGGTCTTGGAGGCCACCCAGTCGTCGATGCCGGCGATATGGCCGCGCGCGACGGACTGCACGTTCTGGCGGATCGCGTCGTCGTTGTAGGAGCGGGTGACGACGTAGTTGAGGCCGCCGGCGAAGGTCAATGCGCCCACCACGATGGCGACGCAGGTCAGCAAAATGCGGGTACGGATGGAGTGGAGCATGGTATGTGGGTTCCTGCCATGTAGAGCGCACTGCACGCAGCCGGATCAGCCACGCAGCCCGTCCATGACAACGGCCATCCGCGCCTTTTCTTGAACTTTTTTGAAGCCCGCGTGATGCTGCCGTCCAGGCCCGGGAAACGAGCCCGGGCGGGCCTTACAATCCCAAACGTTTGCTGCGCCTACCCCCTCACTGGAGACTGCCCCGCATGAAAACCAAAGCCGCCATCGCCTGGAAATCCGGCGCGCCGCTGACCATCGAAGACGTGGATCTGCAAGGCCCGCGCGCCGGCGAAGTGCTGGTCGAGATCAAGGCCACCGGCATCTGCCACACCGACTACTACACGCTGTCGGGCGCCGACCCCGAGGGCATCTTCCCGGCCATCCTCGGCCACGAGGGCGCGGGCGTGGTGCTCGACGTGGGCGCGGGCGTGACCTCGCTCAAGGCCGGCGACCACGTGATCCCGCTCTACACGCCCGAATGCCGCCAGTGCAAGTTCTGCCTGTCGCGCAAGACCAACCTGTGCCAGGCGATCCGCGCCACGCAGGGCAAGGGGCTGATGCCGGACGGCACCTCGCGCTTCTCGATCGACGGCAAGCCGATCTTCCACTACATGGGCACCTCCACCTTCGCCAACCACATCGTGGTGCCGGAGATCGCGCTGGCGAAGATCCGCCCCGACGCGCCGTTCGACAAGGTCTGCTACATCGGCTGCGGCGTCACCACCGGCGTGGGCGCGGTGGTCTACACGGCCAAGGTGGAGGCCGGCGCCAACGTGGTGGTGTTCGGCCTGGGCGGCATCGGCCTGAACGTGATCCAGGGCGCGAAGATGGTGGGCGCCGACAAGATCATCGGCGTCGATCTGAACCCGGCGCGCGAGGCGATGGCGCGCAAGTTCGGCATGACGCATTTCGTCAACCCGAAGGACGTCGACAACGTGGTCGACCACATCATCCAGCTCACCGACGGCGGCGCGGACTATTCCTTCGAGTGCATCGGCAACACGCAGGTCATGCGCCAAGCGCTGGAGTGCTGCCACAAGGGCTGGGGCAAGTCGATCATCATCGGCGTGGCCGAGGCCGGCGCGGAGATCAGCACGCGCCCGTTCCAGCTCGTCACCGGCCGCGAGTGGAAAGGCTCGGCCTTCGGCGGCGCGCGCGGGCGCACCGACGTGCCGAAGATCGTCGACTGGTACATGGAAGGCAAGCTCAACATCGACGACCTGATCACGCACACGCTGCCGCTCGAGCGCATCAACGAGGGCTTCGACCTGATGAAGCGCGGCGAGTCGATCCGCTCGGTGGTCCTGTACTGAGGAGGGCGCGATGAGCCAGTCACCGACACTCGAACTGCTCTCGGAGCACGCCTGCTTCGGCGGCGTGCAGCGCTTTTACCGGCACGCCTCGGCGGCGATCGGGCTGCCGATGCGCTTCTCGGTCTACCTGCCGCCGCAGGCCCTGGCCGGCGAGCGCTGCCCGGCGCTGATCTACCTCGCCGGGCTGACCTGCACCGAAGAGACCTTCCCGATCAAGGCCAGCGCCCAGCGCATCGCCGCGCGCGAGGGGCTGATCCTGATCGCGCCCGACACCAGCCCGCGCGGCGCCAACGTGCCGGGCGAGGCGGACAGCTGGGATTTCGGCGTCGGCGCCGGCTTCTACCTGGATGCGACGCAGGCGCCGTGGCGCGAGCACTACCGGATGGAGACCTACATCGTCGAGGAGCTGTACCACCTCGTGCGGGTCGCCTTCCCGGTAGCGGCGGGGCGCGTCGGCATTTTCGGGCATTCGATGGGCGGGCACGGTGCGCTGACGCTGGCGCTGCGTCACCGCGAGCACTTCGCCTCGGTCTCGGCGTTGGCGCCCATTGCGCATCCGTCGGCCTGCCCGTGGGGCGTGAAAGCGTTCACCGGCTACCTCGGCGAGGACCGCACCGCCTGGGCCGCGCACGACGCCACACGGCTGATGCAACTGGCGAACAACCCGTTTCCCGGCGGCATCCTGATCGATCAAGGCGAGGCGGACACCTTCCTCGCCGAACAGCTGTACCCCGATGACTTCGCCGCCGCGTGCGAGGCGGCCGGGCAGCCGCTGCAACTGCGCCGCCATCCCGGCTACGACCACGGCTATTACTTCATCCAGTCCTTCATCGAAGACCACCTGCGGCACCACGCGGCGCAACTGCGTAGTGCCGGCTAGCGAGCGGGGGCGCCGCGCTCAGCGGTTGCCCCAATCGGCCCCGGCACCGCCCGTGGTCGCGCCGGTGCCGGGTGCGCCCACCCTGCCATCGCCAGGTGCGCCGACCCGCCCATCACCCGGGGCGCCGACCCTGCCGTCCCCCGGCGCCCCGGCCATGCCATTGCCTGGCGCACCGACGGAACCGCCCAGACTGCTTCCGGCGCCGCCGCCCACGGACCGGCCGGGCGGCGCAGCCTGACCGGTGGCGCCGTTGAAGGCGCCACCGCCCCTCGCACGCGGCGCGCCACGATGGCCATGCCACGCACCGGCATGGCGGCCCGAAGCGCCATCGGGCGAGACCGCTCCCGGGTCGGCGCTGTTGCCGGATGGCGTGCCCGTGAATTGCGCGCGGGCGACGCCGCAGCCCAGGGCCAGCACCATCGCAAGCCACAGGGAAAACCGGGATGGCACGCGAAGACACGTCATGAAAACCTCCCGCAAGAATGGAAACCTGCGTGCACCTGCCAGCAAGGTTCATTCCGGCGCTCGGGCCAGCGCGGCCCCCTTTGGCTCCGGTGCCCGCATGGCGGACTTCTTGCATCGTCCATCGACATCCGATCCGGCTTGATGCACCGTCGCCCCCGCTTATACATTCAACCTTGTATGTATAATGCGCCGACCGGTGCGGCCGGCGCGTGCGCTTCGCTTGCCGTATCGCCACCAGACGATGGAGTGGTTCGACGTGAGATTGCCCTTTCCGCTGCCGGCCTCCTGGCGCGCCGCCCTGTCCGGGGCCGTGCCGGGCATCGCATCGGGCGCGCCTGCCGATGCGCTCGCCGCGCCGGTCGCCGAACCGCTGCCCGGCGACCCCGACGCGTGGATCGCCTGCGAGCACTGCGACACGCTGCACCGGCACGAAGTCATCGCGCTGGATGAAGAGGCGCGCTGCACGCGCTGCGGCGTCAAGCTCTACCGCAACCAGACCGAACGGCTGTCGGTGTTGCTGCCGCTGGTGGTCACCGGGCTGATCGTCTACATCGTCGCCAATGCGTTCCCGATCGCCGAGATGGACGGCGGCGGCAACCGCAACGCCACCACGCTGTGGAACGCCGTCGAGGCGCTGTACAACTACGACATGCCGTTCGCGGCGGTGCTGGTGGCACTCACCACCGGCCTGTTCCCGCTGATGTACCTGGTCGTGCTGGCGCCGCTGCTGATCGCGCGCGCGCGCGGCCGGCGGCATCCGTCCGCCGCGCTGGCGCTGCGCACGGCCGCGCTGATCCGGCCGTGGGCCATGATCGAGATCTTCATGCTGGGCGCGGTGGTGGCGCTGATCAAGGTGGCGCACATGGTGTCGCTGGAAGCGGACACCGGCCTGTGGGCCTTCGCCATGCTGACCGTGTTCATGACCATCGCGCTGTCGATCGACCTGCGGCCGTTCTGGCGCGAGCTCGGCCTGACGCATCCGCCCGCACAGGCGGATGCCGCCGACGCCCCCGATGCCGCCGCGCGCCCCAACGACAACACCAGCGGCGAGGCCCACCCATGACCACCGCTGACGCCACACCCGCCCCGCAACCGCAGCAGCCGGCTCGCCCGCTGCGCGCCGCCGCGCATGGGCTGGCGACCTGCGAACGCTGCGGCCTGCTGGCCCGCCTGCCCGGCGCGCGCGAGGACGCCCGCGCCGCCCTGGCGCAGGAGGAAGCCCCCGACCACGCCGCCGCGCCGATCTGCCCGCGCTGCCTGTCGCCGATCCACGTGCGCAAGCCCGACAGCCTCAGGCGCTGCTGGGCGCTGCTGCTGGCCGCCGCCGCCATGTACCTGCCCGCCAACATGCTGCCCGTGATGATCACGGAAACGCTGCTCGGCACCCAGCAGGACACCATCTTGAGCGGCATCGTCTACCTGTGGACATCGGGCTCATGGCACCTGGCCATCATCGTGTTCATCGCCAGTTTCTTCGTGCCGCTGGTCAAGCTGGGCATCCTGGCGGTGCTGTGCCTGTCGGTGCGGCAGCGCTGGCGCTGGAAGCCGCGCACGCGCACGCGCCTGTACGTGATCGTCGAGGCGATCGGCCGCTGGTCGATGCTCGACGTGTTCGTGATCGCGCTGCTGGCCGGGCTGGTGCACCTGTCCACGCTGGCGGTCATCAAGCCCGGCCCGGGCGTCGCCCCCTTTGCCGGCGTGGTCGTGCTGACCATGATCGCCGCCCGCTGTTTCGACCCCCGCCTGATCTGGGACGCCATCGACGAGCCCGACCCCGAAGAGACCACCGCATGACCGATCCCGTTGATACCCGCGACATCCCCCCGCCCCGCCGCATGAAGCGCAAGCGCTGGCTGCCCTCGCTGATCTGGCTGGTGCCGATCGTGGCCCTGGCCGTCGGGGCCACGCTGATGACGCGCGTGATCCTGGCGCGCGGCGCGCAGATCACCGTCACCTTCAGTTCGGCCGAGGGCATCGAGGCGGGCAAGACGCGCGTCAAGTACAAGAGCGTGGACATCGGCGTGGTGAAATCCGTCGGCCTGACCGACGACCGCTCCGGCGCCGTCGTGCTGATCGAGCTGACGCGCGACGGCAAGGCCTTCGCGGTGGCGGACACGCGCCTCTGGGTGGTGCGCCCGCGCGTGGCGGCGGGCAGCATCTCGGGGCTGGGCACGCTGCTGTCGGGCGCCTACATCGGCGTGGACGGCGGCCGCACCAAGGAGCACAAGTCCGTCTTCAAGGGGCTCGACACCCCGCCGGCCATCTACGCCGATACGCCGGGCAAGCAGTTCACGCTGCACGCCAACGACCTGGGCTCGCTCGACACCGGCGCGCCGGTGTACTTCCGCCGCGTGCGCGTCGGCCAGGTCACCAGCTATGACATCGACGCCGACGGCAAGGGCGTGACGCTGCACATCTTCGTCAACGCGCCGTTCGACCGGTTCGTCACGCGCAGCTCGCGCTTCTGGAACGCCAGCGGCATCGACCTCAAGCTCGACGCCAGCGGCCTGAAGGTCGACATGCAATCGCTGCTGACGGTGGCGCTGGGCGGCATCGCCTTCCAGTCGCCGGAAGACGCCGACCGCGACCCCGCCCCGCAGAACACCGAGTTCCAGCTGGTGCGCAACGAGGCGATGGCACTGAAAGACCCCGAGCACGTCTCGCAGACCGTGGTGATGTACTTCCACCGCTCGCTGCGCGGCCTGACGGTGGGCGCGCCGGTGGAGTTCAAGGGCATCAACGTGGGCGAGATCCGGTCGATCGGCATCCACTACAGCAAGGAGCGCCACGAGTTCGTGCTGCCGGTGACGGCGGTGCTGTACCCGACGCGCTTCGGCATGGACATCCGCGACGACACCGCCGCGCACGCCGTCGACGACACCCGCACCCAGTTCGACACGCTGATCCGCAACGGCATGCGCGCGCAGCTCAAGAGCGCCAGCCTGCTGACCGGGCAGCAGTTCGTGCAGCTCGACTTCGTCGAGCCGGCCGAGCGCGGCAAGACGCCGCCGCGCTTCGGCCTGCGCGAGCGCGACGGCGCCTACGTGTTCCCGACCGCCGACAATCCGACCGACGACATCGAGGCCCAGATCGCCGGCATCGTGAAGAAGCTCAACAAGGTGCCGTTCGAGCAGATCGGCCAGGACGTGCACCGCGCCCTGAACTCGCTCGACGCGACGCTCAAGCAGACCGAGCTGCTGGCCAAGACCGTCAACAACGACCTGGCGCCGCAGATGAAGGACACGCTGGCCGAGGCCCGCCGCACGCTGGAGACCGCGCGCCAAGCCTTCTCCGAGGATGCCCCGCTGCAGCGCAACGCGCGCGACACGCTGGAGCAGGTGGCCAAGGCCGCCACCTCCGTGCGCGTGCTGACCGACTACCTGGACCGACACCCCGAGGCCCTGATCCGGGGCAAGGCAAAGGACGCCCAATGATGATGCGAGCAAACCGTTCTTCCTTCCTGCGGCTGGCGGGCGTGGCCGGTGCCGCCGCCCTAGTGGGCGCGTGCGCCTCGCCGGAGCCGACGCTGCATACGCTGTCGCTGCGGGCGGCGGCGCCGGCGCCCGAGGCGGCGCGCATTCAGCGCGCCTTCCGGCTGTCCGGCGTGCGCGTGCCCGAGCGGCTCGACAAGCCGCAGATCGTGCTGCGCACCTCCGACAGCCAGGTGCAGGAACTGGAGCAGCAACGCTGGGCGGCGCCGTTCGGCTCGGAGCTGCGCGACGCGCTGTCGGCCGAACTGGCCGATGGGCTGTCCGCGGTGGACGTGGGTGGCGCGACCGCGCCTGCCGGCGTGCCGCTCTATCGCATCAGCGCCGATGTGCAGCGCTTCGACGCGCGGCCGGCGCGGGAAGTGTCGGCGCTGGTGACCTGGCACGTGGCGCGCGACGCGGCCACGCCGGGCAGCGCCTTGACCTGCCAGACCACGCTGGCCGAGCCGGCCGGCGGCGAGATCGACGCGGTGGTGACGGCCACGCAGGGCGTGGTCAGGCAGTGGTCGCAGCGCATCGCGGAGAGCGTGCGCAGCCTCGAGGCGCCGGGCAAGGGCCAGCCAGCCTGGTGCCGCTAGGCTTCGGCCAACCGGTGCGCGAGCTGGCCGAGCTGCGCCAGCGCCGCCTCCACCTCGGCCGTGTACGGCAGGCCAAAGCAGATGCGGAAGTAGTGGTCGAAGCGGTTGAGGTTGGAGAACATCGTCCCCGGCGCAATGCGGATGCCGTGCGCGAGCGCCCGCTCGAACAGCGCCATCGACGACACGCTGGCCGGCAGCTCCACCCACATCGCCACGCCGCCGGCCGGCACCGACAGCCGCGTGCCGGCCGGGAAGCAGCCAGCGATCGCCTCGGCCATGCGCTCACGCTGCTCGCGCAGGGTCTGGCGCAAGGTACGGATATGGCGGTCGTACGCGCCGGATGCCAGCAGGCGCGCGGCCGTCACCTGCGACCATGAATCGTTCGGGCGCGACTGCGCGAACTTCAGCATCTCCACGCGCTCCTGCCAGCGGCCGCCCGTCATCCATCCGAGCCGCAGGCCCGGCGCGATCGTCTTGTTGAGCGAGGCGCAGTAGATCACGTTGCCGGTGCGGTCCCAGGCCTTGATGGCCTTGAGCGGCGCGGGGCCGTCGCCCAGGGCGCTATACGTATCGTCTTCGATCAGCGGGATGGCGTTCGCTTCGCAGAAGGCCGCCAGCCGCCGCTTGGCCGCGTCCGGCATGATGCTGCCGAGCGGATTCTGCAGGTTGGGCACCACCACCACCGCGCGGATGTTGCCGTAGGCCTGCACCGCCATCTCCAGCGCTTCCAGCGAGATGCCGGTGCGCGGGCTGGTGGGGATCTCCACCGCGCGCATGCCCAGGCATTCGAGCACCTGCAGCAGGCCGTAGTAAGTGGGCGACTCCACCGCCACCGTATCGCCCGGCTGCGCCACCGCGCGCAGCGCCAGGTTCACCGCCTCGATGCAGCCGTGCGTGACCACCACGTCGTCCGGCGCCACCTGCACGCCCATTTCGAGCGCGCGGCGCGCCACGGCGCTCTGCAGATCCGGATGCCCGTTGGGCATGACGGCCTGCGTCAGCAGCAGCGGACGCGCGCGCAGCATCTGCGTAGCGATACGGTTGAGCACGGCGGACGGATACAGCGTGGCCGCGCCGCTGGCGCCCGACAGGTCGACCCGGGCCCGGGCCTGCAGCCCGCGCGCGATGATGGCCGACACCCGCGCATGCACGCCCACGTAGGCGGCCGGGTCGGGCGTGGCCACTTCCGGCTCCTTGGCCGGCGCCAGCAGCGCGCGCCGCGGTTGGCGCACGAAATAGCCCGAGCGCTCGCGCGCCTCCAGCCACCCTTCGGACTCCAGATGCCGGCAGACCTGCAGCGCGGTCGACAGGCTGACGCTGTGCGTGCGCATCAGCGTGCGGACGGACGGCATGCGCTGGCCGGGCGTGAGCACGCCGCTGCGCATGGCGCCGAGGTAGTGGTCGGCCAGCATGCGATACAGCGGCTGCGCGCCAGGCGGGCGCACGGCAGGGGCGGGAGTCAGCTCGATCACGGACATGGCGGCAGGAGCGGAATGGGCGCTGTCGCCCATCTTGCGACGGCCGGGTCGATCGGAACAGATACAGACGGGCGTAAAGCGTACCGTAACAGATGGCGGCCTCGCCTGCCCTGCTCTGGTGCAATCGTTAACGTCTGTGTCTGTTGGTACCAATGGGCCTGTCCTACCCTGCAGCCATACATTCGGAGACCGACATGACCGCTGCAACAACGTTCACAGACCGGCTAACGCTGCCGGCCGGACAGAGCCGACGACATTGGCTGCCGGCCGGGACGATCATCGTGACGCTGGAAGGCCGGCTGATGCTGGAGCCGCCCCTGCGCTGGCTGGCCGGCGACATGGTGCGCCTGTGCCACACCGTGGGCGCGGGCCATGCCCACACGCTGGAGACGTCCGGCTGGTGGAGCCTGCACGCGGACGCAAGCGTGGGCCTCCACCTGCGCCTGATGGCGCCGGCGTCATCCGCCTCGCGCTGGCCGGACGGCCTGGTCCGCGCCGGCCGCCGGCTGCTGGTCGCCCTGCAGCCGCGCCGGACCTCTCGCGGCTGAGGCCGCAGGCGCTACGGCTTGCGGCCGGATCCGGGCGGCGGCTTGCGCGCTTCGTCGCCGGGCTCGCGCCGCAGCGAAGCGGCTTCGAAATCGCCCGGATCTTCCTCGCCGACCGCGCTTTCGCTCGGCACGGCCGGCGCCACCGGGCGCTTGCCCCCACCCGGTTGCGACACGCGTGGCCGCTCGGGCACGGAACCCGGGCGCGACGGTTGCGCTTTCTGATTGGACATAGTGGACATGACGGTGTCCTTGCAGCGCTCAGGGCTGCTTGCGGCTGTTCTGATGCTGGCCGAGCCGCTGCTGGTTCTGCGGTAGCTGCCCTGCGTGTGTGTTTGCGCGGCCATCCTTGGCCGGCGCGCGCATCGGGCGCCCGGCGCGGTCGGTATCCGCGTCGGCCGCGCGATCATGCGACCCGTGTGCCCGCGCTGGGCCAGTCTGCTTCTGCGGTTTCATGCGGCACCTCCTTGGGTTGCGGTGACGGCATGGCGCTTACCAAGCCCTGCCGCCGAAAACCGGACGCAACCCGCGTACCCGCGGCGAACAGATCCGGACGGCATGCCGCGCGGCGGCACCTGCCTTGCAGCAGCATCGGTCTCGCACCCGCGCATCGTGCGCGCGGATGCACCGGGCGCGTCGACGGCCCAGCGGGTGCTGGTCGGCAAGGACGGACTGCCCCCGCCAATGTGAGCGGTGAATCCGGATGCGGCATGGGGAGAACCCGTGCGATGTGCGCCCTCCCCATCCCATCAGAACGCTCAGAACGGCTTGCTGACCGACAGCAGGAAGGTGCGGCGCGGCGCGAACTGCGGCGCGCCCACGCCGATGCCCGTGCCGTCGCGCAGCGCGTAGCTGCGGTCGAGCACGTTGAGCACCGTCAGCCGGGTCTTGAGCTTGCCCACCAGCGGCAGGTTGAAATCGCGCGCGGCGCCGAGGTTCAGCTGCCAGTACGCCGGCAGGCGCTCGGTATTGGCAAACCCGCTGCGCAGGCCCGAGCCGAACAGCGCATCGGCCAGCCAGGTGGTGCCCCGGTACTGGTACGACACGCCGGCCGACGCGGTCAGGCGCTGGTCGTGGTCGAGGCTGACCCAGTGGCTGTTGATGTAGGCCAGCTCCGCATCGTCGAAGTTGAACTGGCCGGTTTCGATGCCCTTGCCCTGCGCGCGCGACACGCCCAGGTTCAGGTAGGCGCCGACATTGCCCTCGCGGTAATTGGCGCTGGCCTCCAGCCCGTAGATGCGGCCGCGTTCGTAGTTGAAGGCCGAGAACAGCAGCGCGTTGCCGAACTGGCCTTCGTCCTGCAGGTGGCGCACGTCGCGGTAGTACCCGTCCAGCCCCACCGTCAGGTGCGGCGTGAGCTGATGCGAGATGCCGAGGTCGAAGTAGTTCGAGCGCTCGGACTTCACGGCCGTGTTGGCATCCGACGGCAGCGCATTCGTGGTGCCGATGAATTTCTGCACCGTGGTGGCATCGAACTTCTCGGTCGGCGGCGGCGTGAAGTAGCGCGCATAGCCGGCGTGCAGGCGGGTGCGGCTGGTCAGGTCGTAGGTCAGGCCCAGGCGCGGGCTGAGCTGCTGCTCGCTGACGATGGTGTTGACGTGGTCGTAGCGCGCGCCGTAGTTGATGGTGAGCCGGTCGGTCGGCTTCCATTCGTCCTGCAGATAGACGCCGAGGGTGGTGCCGGAACCGCTCGAATTGTCGAGCACGGTGAACGGCGTGGTGCTGGTCTGCGCGCCAGTGTCGTCGGCGGGGAAGACGGTGGAGGCATTGTCGACGGCAAAGCGCTCGCGCTGCGCGAAGAGGCCGGCGCGCAGCGTATGCCGGTCGTTCAGCTTGTAGCTGGCATCGCCCTGCACGCCATAGGCTTCGTTGCGGCGCGAGAGGTCCGAGGCCACGCCGTTGTAGACCAGGTCGCCGACCGGGTCCGGCGAATAATCGATGCGGCTCGCGCGGCGGAATACCGACACCTGGTAGTCCAGCTTGGCCGACACCTTTTGCTGGTACGTCAGGATCTGGAAGTCGGTCTTCTCGCGCTGGTTGGCATTGAGCGCTTGCGAGGCCGGCGGCGTCACGCCGGCCAGCGTGAACTGCGGCTCCAGGCCCGGACGGGTCGGAATCTCGAAGCGGCTGTTGGCGGTGCCGAACATGAAGCTCACGCGGCTGTCGTTGTCGAGCAGGTACGAGAGCATGCCGAACGACTTGTTCTGCGTGGTGTGGTCGTGCGTGGCGCTGCGGTTGCCCGTGGGGTTCTCGATGCCGAGATTGTTTTCGGCGAACACGCCCGAGAGGTAGTAGCTGAAGCGGTCCTTGCTGCCCTGCAGCTGCAAGTTGACCTCGTGCGTGGCGTTGCTGCCCAGCACGGTGCCGATTTCGCCGCTGATGGCCTTGGGCTCGCCCTCTTCATCGGTGGCGGTGCCCTTGGTCTGGATGTCGACGATGCCGGCGGTGCGGTAGCCGTACTGCGCCGGCAGCGCGCCGGTCAGCACGTTGATCTGGTTGGCGAAGCGCGTGTCGAGCATCTGCCCGAACCCGCTGATCGGCTCGGGAATGATGACGCCGTTGATGCGGTACTGCAGGTTGGCGTGATCGCCGCGCACGTGCAGCTGGCCGAACGAATCCTGCACCACGCCCGGCGCCTGCAGCAGCACCTGGTTCAGCGGCGTGGCATCGCCCAGCGGCAGGCGGGCGATGTCGTCGGTATCGAAGCGGTAGACCGAGCTGCCGGTATCCGGCGACAGCGCGTTGCGGGCGGCATCGAGCCGCTTGGCCGTGACGCGCGTCTCGCCCAGGTCCCGCACGTTGGCGGCGGCTTGCGCCGTGGACGTGGAGGACGCCGCTGCGGCAGCGGGGTTGGCGGCTTCCTGGGCCGATGCGGAAACGGCGGCCAGGGATGGCAGGGCGGCGGCGAGCGCCAGCACCAGCGCGCGTGGCTGGAACGGAATCATGAACAGACCTTTGAATGCGAACGAATGCGAAAAGCAGCCGTCACGCGCAACGCGGCATGACGGCGAACGAACGAAGCATCAAAGGCTGAAGGGTGGATCGCGGGATCGGACCGGGACGGGGAAGACCAGCGCGCAGGCGCCCGGCCCCACCGACGGGAAATGCCAGCGCCGCGTATTGCGCAGGCGGAAGATCGCCAGCACCGGCAGCGCCGCCGCAAGGGCCGCGAAGGCCGCGCACTGCAGGCAGGCGGCATGCTCTGTGCCAGCGTGGCCGGCGCGCTCGGCGGCCTTGCCGGCCGGCGCCCGCGTCGTGCTGATCTCCGCGCCGCGCCCATCCGAAAGGTGCGACAGCGCATGCCGCAGCGCGCCCTGCTGACCGAACAGCAGCAGCACGGCCAGCAGGCAGGCCAGCCAGCGCAGGTGCGGAAACAATGAACGGAACGGGCGCACGGATGGGTGGAGACAGCGGAATCAGGGGCGCACACCGTGAGGACACTGTGCACACCAATGCAACTAAGTTGCGAATTCTGACACCAGCCGCGCCGTTCGGCAATCCACCACAGGCAGGGGGCGGCGGGTGCAAGCCCCCGACCCTAGGCGCGCCGTATTACGCCCGTGTGTGCGCGAAACCCGGCGCGAAGCCGGTCGGCACACCCAGCCCCGGCATGGAAACCCGCTTCCAGCCCGAGCGGGGCTTGGGCGTTGCCGCCGCCTGCCGTGCCGGCACGCCCACTTCGGCCGGGTCGTGCAGGTTGGCCAGCCAGGCGCCGTAGTCGAACCAGCCGTCGCGCACCAGTTGCTCGCCCACCCGGTTGGCAAAACGGTCGGACTTGGGCAGGAAGCACAGCTCGAACCCTTCGGTCTCGCGCCGGCCGTGCATCCAGCGGTGCGGCACCTGGTGGCTGGCCAGCGCATCCGACAGACGCGTGCCGTAGCGCTGCTGACTCTGGCGCCGCGCGCCGATCACGTGGAAGCCGTCGAGCAATCGCCGCACGCCCGGTGCCGAGCGGACATGGCGGATCTCGGCGTCGATCAGGAATTCGCGCCCCTGCGTATGCGCCTGCAGCACCATCGCGCCGAAGTGATGGGCGCCCCATTCGTTCATGTAGAACAGCTCGCCGCCGGCAAAGTCGTACGCACGGAACACGTTGGCCTGATTGGAATAACGGAACACATGGCGCGCATTGTTGGCGAAATCGGCCTCGGTGCTGTGCGGAATGCGGCGGCAGTGCTGATGCCCAAACACCAGCATGCTCGGGAACGAATGCACCGAGCACGGCGAATTGGCCAGCCCCGTCACCTCGCGGATGTCCACCTTGCGGGACTCCTGGCGCATGCCGACCAGATTGCCCAGATGGTGATGCAGCTCGTCCACCCAGTCGGCGTGCTGCAGATGCTTGGGATACAGCTGGTGAGCCGGCTCGATCAGGCTGTCCTCGAACAGGAACGGCACGCTCTTGTGCCAGATATCGAGCTTCCAGTGCGACAGCGCATCGCGCTCGGTGCGGTGGTGCGTAACGGATTGCACCACGTTGAAGGCCCGCGACTGGACCATCCAGTCCGAGACTGCCTGCAGTATCGAGAAAACGCTCATGTCACCCCCCGGAAGACCGAATCGTTCGTTTGAGAGAGAAGTTTCAGCGCGCTCCCGTGGCTCTGCGGCAACCGGTGAACGTCGATGAAACCAATGGCGCAACGATACCCTACTTCGGGGGGGATACCCTACTTTGTGGGGGTATAAAGTGGAGTTTTCTTAACCCTGTGTTAAGAAAAACACACATGGCACGCGGGGGGCTTGCCAGGTCGACAAGAGGCGGGTTAGAGGCGGGCACGGGCCGTCCGCCGGGCCGCACCCACCCTGCCCCGGGAGACCGGATGACGACGAAGCCGACGCGATCCGCCCAGGGTCCGCCGGGCGCAGCCGGACAGGACCACCCGACCAGCAGCGGGCAGGCGCCCCGCGCCGTCCGACGCGGGAGCCCCCGTCAGGAATATCCGACCACCCGGCGATGCGGGCTCAGACCAGGCACATGTCGGACACTTCCTCTTCCGACAGGCCCCAGGTGGAGGCGTCCTCCACCGTGATGATGGCGTCGTCCGAACGGCCCAGGCTGATGCGCTCGGGGCGCACGCGCGTCTTGGTATTGCCGGAATAGAACACGACGACGTCCGGACGCAGCGCGGACGACTCGTTCTGGTGTACCACCACGCCCAGCCGGTTGGTGCGCAGCTTGACCAGCGTGCCGACCGGATAGATGCCCACGCTGCGCGTAAACGCCTGGAACACGGCGCGGTCGAACTGGCTGTCGGTGCGCGCCATCATGTACTTGAGCGCCTGCGCCGGCGACCACGCATGGTGGTAGGGGCTGCTGGACGTGAGCGTGTCGTACACGTCGCAGATGGCGCCCATCTTGGCCCACAGGCTGATCTCGTCGCCCTTCTGGCCGTCCGGATAGCCGCTGCCGTCGATGCGCTCGTGGTGATGCAGGCACACTTCGCGCGGAATCTCGCTGAACTGGCCGGTCCCGATCAGCAGGTGGTGCCCGCCGACCGCGTGGGTCTGCAGCAGGGCCAGCTCTTCCTTGGTCAGCGCGGTGCTCTTGTCGAGCAGCGTGCGCGGCATGGCCGACTTGCCGATGTCGTGGACCAGGCCGCCCAGACCGCATTCGCGGATCTCGTCTTCGGAACGGCCGAGCGTGCGGGCCAGGGCCACCATCAGCGCGCAGACGGCGAACGAATGCAGGTAGGTGTAGTCGTCCTTGTTCTTCAGGCGCGCCAGGGCGATCAGCGCATACGAATTGCGCGCCAGTGAATTGGACACGTTGTCGACCAGCAGCAGCGCCTTGTCGGTCTGCAGGGCGCGGCCCATGCGCGCCTCGGAGAACAGCTGGCCCAGCGTCGCCTTGCCGCTCTGCACCAGTTGCTGGGCATGCTTCCATTCTTCCTTGAGGGAAGTCGGCGTGACCGGCGGCAGCGCCGCCAGGGTCTCGCGGGTCAGCGGCTCCGGGGCGGGCTGCGCCGCCTCCGGCATCAGCGCGGGCGCAAGCACATCCTCGCCGCGCTCGGGGTCGATCCAGATCTCGGTAATACCGGCTCGACAGATATCGTCGACCTGTGACTGGCTCGACAGCTGGAACTGCGAACGCCAGAACGGGTGCTTCAGCCAGGACCCGCCCAGCTTCACCACAAACATACCGACACGCAGCTGATTCGCATCGATTCGCTTCATACCCTACCTGCCTCGGCTCAATGTCCGTTTTGATTTGATGGAATGTGGGACGCGGGGATGCCGGCCGACACTGGCGCCGTCCTCGCTGCCGTCATGGGTGCTCTGGTCCACTGGCAAGGCGAGCCGCATTTGGCTAATCGGCCCCCGGCGACAGAACTTGAGAAAAATTTACAGGACAAAGTGCAGTCCGGTCCGCCCAACCCGCCAGGCGGCTCGCTGCACCGCACCAAGTCCCACCCCGGGAAGACCCCCGCCCGGCGGGCTGTCGGCCGGTGCAACCGCGACCTACACTGGATCGAACGATCCATGGGTGATATGGCACGACACGATCCTTCATCCCTACGCAGGCCGCCGTCCGTCAATGACTTCGCGCTCAACCGCGAAGCCATTCGCTGGCTCGCGCAATTGCCCGATGAAGTCCGGCCGATCGAGCTCGGCCGCCAGTTTCCGCGCATCATCAACACCATTGCCGCCAAATGGGTCGATTTCATCGGCTGCCGGCGTTATCTCACCAGCCTGCAGATCGATGAGCGCGGCGGACGCCAGGGTTTTCCGTTCGTGATCGTGCAGGAGATCTGCACGCTGCGCGAATACTTCGATTCGCTCTACCCGCCCGATAAGGATCTCTGGCAGAAGGCCATCGACGCAAACAAGCGCTGAGGTCGGCTGCCCCATGCGCCGCACGCGCGGCGCCCGGGCCGGCAGGCGCCGGGATCCGCCAACCGTCAGGCCGAGCCGACCGCCAGCTTGTTGAGCAGTTCCAGCAGCGTGCGCCGCTCGTCGGCCGACAGGTGGGCTGTGACCCGCGCATCGTGAGCGACCACGACCTCGGTGATGTCCCGCAGCGTGGCCGCCCCCTTGTCGGTCAGCGCCAGCCGGAAGGCGCGCCGGTCCACCGGCGACGGGAGCCGCTCGACCATGCCCATCGCTTCAAGCGTATCGACCAGCAGCACCGCCCCCGAGCGGGCCACGCCCAGGATGCCGGCCAGCTCGGTCAGCTTCAGGTCGGGGTTGTGCGCGATCACGGTCATGGCCGAGAAGCGCGGCGGCGTGATGTTCCACGCCTGCAGCGAGCGCACGAAGTCTTCGTAGACATGCAGTTGGGCGCGCCGCACCGCGTAGCCGATCAGCCCATCCAGCGCGCCATACTCCACGTCCTCCATGCGCGGATTGAAGTGGCCGGACCCGGTCACGACGGGATAGATGTCTTCGAGGTAGGTCAAGCTCGGCATGGCGGCATCGATCGTGGGCAATCCGACCATTATGGATGGCGGTGCGCCCGCCGGCCACGTAGCGGGACGACGCTCTGTTCTTCACGGCATCGCCGGGAAAGCGGCGTGCCGCGGGCCCGGGCCGGCATGCGTGCGAGGCCCGGCAGCGGCGACCGGTCGCGCGGCGACGGCGGATCGAAGCCGACCGACGGCAGCGGGCGCGCCGCGACGCCGCTATGCTGTCGGCACGCCGACCGTCGCAGGCCGACGGTCCCCCACGCACCGGAGACGCCCGCATGATGACACCCCGCCCGAACATGATCCGCACCCTGGCCGCCGAGCTGGCCTCCGGCCGTACCACCAGCATCGCGCTGACCGAAGCCGCGCTGGCGCATGCGCAGTCGCACCGCACGGCCGGCGGCACGGCCTACATCGACCTCGATGCGCGGGCGGCGCTGGACATGGCGCGCGCCGCCGACGCCGCGCGCGCCGCGGGCAACGTGCCGTCGCTGCTGGCGGGACTGCCGGTGTCGATCAAGGATCTGTTCGACGTGGCGGGCCAGGTGACAGCCGCCGGCTCGCGCGCGCTGGCGCACCAGAGCGCCGCGACCTCGGACGCGACCGCCGTGGCGCGGCTGCGCGCGGCCGGCGCGGTGCTGCTCGGCCGCACCAACATGAGCGAATTCGCGTTCTCGGGCCTGGGCCTGAACCCGCATTACGGCACGCCGCGCACGCCGGCGGACGGCACGCGCGCCGCGGGCGGCTCGACCGCCGGCGGCGCGGTGACGGTGGCTGGCGGCATGGCCGTCGCCGCGCTGGGCACCGACACCGGCGGCTCGATCCGCATTCCGGCCGCCTTCTGCGCGCTGACCGGCTTCAAGCCCACCGCGCGCCGCGTGCCGATGGCCGGCGGCGTGCCGCTGTCCACCTCGCTCGATTCGGGCGGGCCGCTGGCCAACTCGGTGGACTGCTGCGCCATCGTCGATGCCGTGCTCAGCGGCCAGGCGCTCGACACCGACGCCGTGCCGCTGGCCGGCCTGCGCCTGGGGCTCACGCGCGACTACGTGGCCGCGGACCTGGACGACACCGTCGCCACCGCGTTCGCGCGCGCCGTGGCACGGCTGGAGCGGGCGGGCGCACACATCGTCCGCTTCGAGTTTCCCGAGCTGCTGCAGCTGCCCGAGATCAACGGCGGCGGCGGCCTGCCGGCGGCCGAGGCCTGGGCCTGGCACCGCCCGCACCTGGCGCGCGCCGAAGCCCAATACGACCGCCGCGTCGCCGCGCGCATCCGCCGCGGCGAGCAGATGAGCGCCGCCGCCTACCTCGATGTGATGGCCGCGCGCGAGCGCATGATCGCGGCCGCGCGCAAGCGGCTGGGCAACCTCGATGCCTGGCTGATGCCGACCGTCGCCGTCGTGCCGCCCGAAGTGGCGCCGCTGGAGGCCGACGACGCGCGCTTCTTCCGCACCAACGCGCTGGTGCTGCGCAACCCGAGCGCGATCAACTTCCTCGACGGCTGCGCGCTGACGCTGCCGATCCACGCCGCCGGCGAGCTGCCGGTCGGCCTGTCGCTGTGCGGGCTGGCCGACGACGATGCGCGCATCCTGCGCGTCGGGCGGGCGGTGGAAGCTGCGCTGCGCTAGCGACCGTCGCCTTATAGCCCATGCGCGGGCCGCCCCAATGGCGGCCGCCAACAATGATCAGCGCGGACGCGTCCTGCATCATCGCGAAGGTGCCGTTGCCGATGGTGATCGTGATCGCCACGGCCGGGCCGCATGGCGCGCCCGCTCGGCATGTTGCGCGGCACCGGTGCGCCGGCGCCGCGCGTGGCGCGCCGCTACGCCGGCCCGCCCGACTGCGCGCGGCGCAGGCGTTCCTCGTAGGCGGCGGCCGTCATCGGCGCGCCGAACAGGAAGCCCTGCAGCTTGTCGCAGCCGGCCGCCAGCAGGAATTCGGCCTGCGCGAGCGTCTCCACGCCCTCGGCGGTGACGGTCATGTCGAGCGACGCCGCCATCGCCACCACCGCGCGCGAGATCACCACCGAATCCCGGTGGCGCGGGATGCCCGAGACGAACGAGCGGTCCACCTTGAGGTTGTCGATCGGGAAGCGCTGCAGGTACGACAGCGACGAATACCCCGTGCCGAAATCGTCGATGGAGATGCGCACCCCCAGCGCCGTCAGCGCGTCGAGCACCGGCATCACGGCGGCGGTGTCGCGCATCAGCAGCCCTTCGGTGATCTCCATCTCCAGCGCGCACGCGGGCAGCCCGCTCTCGGCCAGGCAACGCGACAGCATGGGCACCAGGGCGTCGCCGAACTGGCGCGGCGACAGGTTCACGGCGATGAAGAAATCCGGCGCGCAGGTCCGGCGCCAATGGGCCGCCTGGCGGCAGGCCTGCTCCAGCACCCATTCGCCGATGGCGATGATGAGCCCGGCGTCCTCCGCCACGGGAATGAACTCGGCGGGCGACACCTCGCCCAGCTCGGCGCTGTGCCAGCGCAGCAGCACCTCCGCGCCGACGATGCCCATCGAAGCGGCATCGACGATGGGCTGGAAGCGCAGCGACAGCTCCTGCGCCGACAGGGCGCGCCGCAGGTTCTGCTCCAGCTGGAAGCGCCGCTGCGCCCGCTGCGAGAGCTGCACGGTGAAGACGCGGTGCTGGTTGCGGCCGTTCTGCTTGGCGTTGTACATGGCGGCGTCGGCGCAGCGCAGCAGCGTGGCCGCATCCTGGCCATGCTCGGGATGCACCGCGATGCCGATCGAGGCGCCCAGGTAATACTCGGTGCCGCCGGTCGAGAACGGCTGGGCGATGGCCGCGATGATGCGCCGGGCCAGCCGCTCGGCCTCCGCCAGCGAGCGCACCTGGTCGAGCAGCACGACAAATTCGTCGCCGCCCAGCCGCGCCAGCGTGTCGGTCTGGCGCACGCAGGCCGACAGCCGCTGCGCCACGATGCGCAGCAGGTGGTCGCCGGCCTCGTGCCCCGCGGTGTCATTGACCTTCTTGAAGCCGTCCAGATCGAGGAACAGCACCGCCGCCTGCCGGCCGTCGGTGACCGCCTCATCGAGCACGGCCTGCATGCGCTGCAGGAAGTAGGCACGGTTGTACAAACCCGTGAGCGCATCGCGCTGGGCGAGAAACTTGAGCTGCTGCTCGGCCGCGCGCGCCGGGCCGATGTCGTTGAATGAGATCAGCACGGCGCTGGGCGTGGCGTCGCCGGGGCGCATGATGGGCAGCACGTTCTCGTACACCCACACCACGTCGCCGTTGATCAGCTCCAGGCCGATGGTCAGCCCCAGCAGCGGCCGCCCCGTGGTCAGCACCACGCGCGTGGGCCGCTCCAGGAAGGGGATCTCGCTGCCGTCTTCGCGCAGCGAGCGGCGCATCAGCGTCAGGTGGCTCGCGCCCACCGGTGATGGGTCACCGGCGCGCAGGATGCGCCGCGCGCTCGGGTTGCACGCGAGGATGGTGCCGTCCGCGGCCTGCACGAGGATGCCCTCGGTCAGGTTGTCGACGGCCAGGCGGTAGCGCTCTTCGCTTTCCTGCAGCTCGCGCGCGATGTGGGCCTTCTGGACCGCCACGCCGACGATGTCGGTGATGTCGTCCAGCAGTTGCATCGCCGGGCGCGTGGGCGCGCTCGGCGTGTCGTAGTAGACGCCCACCGCGCCGATCATCTGCGCGTTGTCGCCGCGGATCGGCGTCGACCAGCAGGCCCGCAGGCCCATCGGGACGACCAGTGCGCGGTAGTCGTCCCACAGCGGGTCGGTCTCGATGTCTTCGACCACCACGCGGGCATTGCGGAACATGGCCGTGCCGCACGACCCGGCGGCCGGACCGATCGTCAGCCCGACCAGCGTCTTACTCAGCGCCGACGGCAGCGACGGCGCCACCGCCAGCGTCACGTGCTCGCCGTCGCCGCACAGCAGAATGGAGCACATCGCGCCGTCGTCGAGCAGGGTGTCGACCATGTGGCACACCTCGGCCAGCAGGTCCGGCAGCGGCACATTGCGCGAGCTCATTTCGAGCACGGTCTTTTCGCAGCGCAGCAGCTCCTTCGCGCGCGCGGTCTCGGCGGCGAGCGCCCGGTAGTTGGCCTCGGATTCGCGCAGTGCCTGCTCGGCCTGCTTGCGCTGGCGGATGTCGCGCGCGACCACCTGGACGGCGGTGCGCCAGCCGAGCTGCACCGGCGCGGACAGGATCTCCACGTCCACCGGCGTGCCGTCGCAGCGCAGCAGCGTCTGCTCGACCGGCGGCAGGCCCGCGCCATGCTCGACCATCCACTCGCGGCGCTGGCGCGCCAGCTGCACCGAGTCCTCGTGGACGAATGCGTCCAGCTCGCGCCCGACGATGTCGCTCGCGCTGTCCGCGCCGAGCAGCCGCACGCCCGCCTCGTTGATGAAAACGATGATGTTGTTCGCCACGATGTAGAGCGCGTCGGGCATCTGCCGGACCAGCGCCTCGTAGCGATCGTCGGCGAACGGCAACGGCCGGGACGCGGACTCCTCTGGAGTGCCGGGTGACCCGGGCCGACCGGTGGAAGTGGCGTCCATATGGGTGTTTGGGCGGCGGCCGCCCTGGGCAATCTCCCGTCTTGTTTCTTCCGATAACGACCGGGGTGTCCGAAAAGTTGAGGTGTCTAGACCATCCTCCCTACTTCAGAGTGGACCGTGCCTGCGCCAGATGGCGCACAGCGCACCGGACGGGCGCGCGCTTGCGGCACAATGCCGCAATCTCCGCTGGCGCGCATTCGTCGGATCGTACGCCATGCGTGCTTGCCCTGGCCAGATGCAATCGCTTTGGCCTGCCACGCCCGGCACGCGCTGGTTCGGGCGACGAGCCTGCACCGGCATGCCGGTCGATCACGTCGCGCGCGTCACACGACCCTCGCCGGATGCGCCGTTCACCGTCGTGCACGTCGATCGCATCAACGACGGCATCGACACCCTCACGCAGACGACGACCGCGGAGGATCGCTTGCGCGCGTGCGCCGCTCAGCGCTGAAGCTCGACGACGTTGATCACCTGCGTCTCGCCATGCTGCTCGACCTCCTGCCGCACCACCACCGACAGGGCCGGGCAATACCAGTCGGTGACGTGCGCCACGGTCGGCGCGGGCTCGAGGGTTTCGCTGCCCAGCCGCAGCACGCCCAACGTGGCCGTGCGCGTATAGCGGATCGGACGGCACGGCTGCGGGCCGACCGGCGTCGGAATCGTCTGCGGCGGGCCGACCTCGCGCTCGGACACGTCCACGCGCGCATGCGCCGCCTGCATGTGACCGATGCTGATGCCCAGCCGGGGCGATACCACGTCGAAATCGAAGCTGGAGTCGTAGCTGTCGCCCGGCAGCATCTCGGCCTCGGGCGCCAGCCCCGCGCCATAGAGGAACATGCCGGAGATGGCGGTGCTGACCGTGCCCACCAGGTCCGCATGCTCGCTTTGCGCGAACACCCGCCCGTTGGTGCTGACCACGCGCGTGACCACGCCGGCCTCGTCCACCATCAGGCGGTGATCCTGCACCGTCTCGATCGGTCGTCCGCCCAGCGCCACCAGGCCCGACTTGGCGTAGATATGCAGGCCGATCTCGCAGCCGTCCACGATGTCGCGGTTGATGTCGTGCAGGGTGAACTCGACGATCATCGGCGTCTTGCCGTTGCCGTCCAGGCGCAGGCGGGTGCCGTCGTGCATCCAGGGTGCGGTGCACAATCCCGCCGCCCCTGCGGGCACAGCCAAGCCTCCGGCCACCAAGGCAAGCAAGGCAAGACGGGCGAGACCGACGAGAAGGGCCGCGCACAAAGAGAAACGCCGATGCACCTGGCGGTACATCGGCGTGCGGATCGGCAGGTCGTGCGGCACCGTGCCTGTTCCCGGGGGCCTATTGCTTGGCTGCGCCCGAGCCGTCCTTGTCGGCGCCTTCGGAGTACGGATCGAATTTGCCGCCGGACTTGGCGCCTTGCGAATACGGGTCGAACTTGTCGCCGGCCTTCGCGCCTTGCGTGTACGGATCGTACTTGCCCGGCTCCACATTGGCCGGCTGCGCGCCAGGGTTCAGTGCGTTGGCGGTGCTGTCGGCGCCTTGCGTGTAGGGATCGAACTTGTCGCCGGACTTGGCGCCCTGCGAATACGGATCGAACTTCTTGTCGTCTGTCTGCGCGTGGGCCAGGCCTGCGGTGAGGGCCACGACGACAGTCGCTGCCACTAGGGTGAGACGGTTGTACGGCATCTGCGGCTCCTTTCCTTGGGTCGTTTGGGCTGATCGACAGCCTCGATTTGAACGCATCCCGGCCGACCGCGCGCACCCCGGATGCGACACGCGCCAATCCGCCGGAGAACCCCCTCTCCTCTGCGTACGCTATGGCAACAGCAGGCGAAAGTCAACGCACAGAAACAGCCCCGGCGTAGCGCGAATTCAGCCCGGCGGACGGATGGCGCGCGGCCCCGCCACCGCGATCAGCATCATGGTGAGCGCCACCAGCGACAGGCCCCAGCGCAGGTTGGAATGGTGCGCGATCATGCCGATGAACACCGGGCCGATCAGCATGCCGACATAAGCGAAGCGCGCCACCGCGGCGATCCCCTCGGCCGCGGGCACCCCCGGCATGCGCGATGCGGTGACAAAGAAGATCGGCACCATGTTCGCCGCGCCCACGCCCATCAACCCAAAGCCGGCCAGCACCGCCGCCGGATCGGGCCACAGCAGGGCGAGCAGGATGCCCCCGGTGGCCAGCACGCCGCTCACGCCGAGCACCCTGGTATTGCCCCAGCGCGCGCGTGCGGCATCCCCGCCGAAGCGGGCCAGCGCCATCCCGCCCGAGAACGCCGCATAGCCCGCGCTGGCCTGCGCCTCGGGCGATTGCGCCACTTCGCGCATGTAGACCGTGGTCCAGTCGTACATCGCGCCTTCGCCCACCAGTCCGAAGAACGCCAGCAGGCCGAGCACGAGCAGCGTGCGGCCGGTGGTCGGATGCGCCGGCTCGCCGGGCGCGTTGACGTGGTCGGGCAGCATGAACGGCCCCGCGCACAGCGCCATGCCCGCGGTGATCAGCCCCATGGCCGCGCAGTGCACGGCCGCCGGCACGCCCAGGTCCAGCAGGACACCGCCGGCCGCCGCGCCCACCATGCCGCCCAGGCTGAACATGCCGTGCAGCGACGAAATGATCGGCTTGTGGGAGTTGGCCTCCACGGTGGTCGCCTGCGCATTGATCGCCACATCGAAGCCGGCGTTGGCGATGCCGAACAGCACCAGCAGCCCCAGCAGCAACGCATAGCTCGGCATCAGCATCAGCAGCCCAGTCATCAGGCCGAAGACCACGCCCGCCTGCACGCTGGCGCGCCGGGTGCTCACCCGTGCCGCCCAGCCGCCGGCGAATTTCATCGCGGCGATGGCGCCGGCCGCCACCATGAACATCGCCAGCGACAGCGACGCCTCCGACAGCCCGAAGCGCGCTTTCACGGTGGGAATGTGGACGCCCCACGTCGCAATCGTTGCGCCGTTGACGAAAAAAAGCGCCATGGTGGCCGCGCGCGCCGACAACGGCAGACGCTGCGTGCGCATGGCACCGGCGGATCGGATCAGTTCAGAGGTCATACACGGCAGAAAAGCACGCGCGGCGCCGGTGCGCCACAAAACCGCCATGCTACCGCGCTGCCCTGACGGATGTGTTGCGGCCCGCCATCACCCCGCTGCCGAATCGGACATGCGCCCGCGAGGCCGCGCCGGCCTCGATCGGCCAGGAGTGACTCGGTCACCACTCCGCACCAAACCCCCGCGAATTGGGCACGCAAAGCGGCGCAGCTTGTCGGCTGGCGCCCGGGATGGCTGCGTTAACATGCGGGCGTCCGCACTCGGCGCACGCCTGTGCCTTCCCTCCTCGTGCTCCATCCCCGTTCATGGCCCGAATCATCCGCCTGACCCGTTTGCTCCGCCTGTCGCGCTGTGCCGTTGCCTGCGCGGCCCTCCTCGCCCTCACCGCCGCACCGCTGGCACAGGCCAGAAAACCCGCCCGCGCCCATGCCGCGCCCGCTGCCACCGTCGCCCAGAAGCGGCAGGCCGTGCACAATCCGGCCGGGCTGCCCGCCAATGTGGCGCTGGCGTTCGCACGGGCACATATCCCGCTCGATGCGGTCAGCGTGTTCGTCATCCGCACCGGCACCGCCACGCCCATCCTGCAGTGGAACGCCGACGCCGGCATGAATCCGGCCTCGACCATGAAGCTGCTGACCACCTTCGCCGGCCTCGACCTGCTGGGTCCCGATTTCCGCTGGAAGACCTCCGCCTACGCCGACAGGCCGCCGGTGGGCGGCGTGCTCAGCGGCAACCTCTACCTGCGCGGCCAGGGCGATCCGAAGCTGATTCCCGAAGAGCTGATCAAGCTGGTCATCGACGTGCGCCGCGCCGGCGTGGACGAACTGGCCGGCAACATCGTGCTGGACCGCTCCTATTTCGAGAACGGCCTGTCCGACGCGCCGCCGCTGGACGGCGACACCGGCCGCGCCTACAACGTCGCGCCCGATGCGCTGCTCTACTCGTTCAAGACGCTGACCTTCACGCTCGCGCCCGATGCCGCCACCGGCGCGGTCAACGTCGACGTGTCGCCGCCGCTGGCCCAGCTGCAGGTCGACAACCAGCTGCACGTGACGCATGGCAACTGCGGCGACTGGCGCTCGCATGCCAACTTCGACATCGCCACGCAGGCCGACGGCACGGTGCGCGCCAGCTTCGACGGACGCTACGCCGGCGCCTGCGGCGAGCGCATCCTCAATGTCGCCGCGCTCACCCACGCCGACTTCATCTGGGGCGGCTTCCTGGCGCTGTGGCGGCAGGCCGGCGGCACCTTCCACGCCACGCCGGGCCTGCGCGAGAGCAAGGTGCCGCACCCGGCCGTCCTGCTGGCGACCCACTACGGACCGACCCTCACCGAGGTCGTGCATGACATCGACAAGTATTCGAACAATGTGATGGCGCGCCAGCTGTTCCTGACCATCGGCGCCGAGATCGGCCGCAAGCCCGGGTCGGTGCAGCAATCGGCGGACATCATCAACCGCTGGCTCGCCCGGCAGAACCTGTCCATGCCCGAGCTGGTGCTGGAGAACGGCTCGGGCCTCTCGCGCATCGAGCGCATCAGCGCCCGCAACCTGGGCCGCCTGCTGCAGCAGGCCGATGCCAACCCCCACGGCGCCATCCTGCGCGACGCGCTGCCGGTGGTGGGCGTGGACGGCACCATGCGCAACCGCCTCACGCGCGCGGGCGTGGCCGGCAACGCCGAGATCAAAACCGGCACCCTCAACGACGTGCGCGCCATCGCCGGCTACGTGGAAGGCGAAGGCGGCCAGCGCTACGTGGTGGTCAGCATGATCAACCACCCCAACGCCGGCGGCGGCCAGGCCGCGCACGACGCCCTGCTGCAATGGATCTACCAGGGGGCGCGGCAATGACCGCCGTCGTCGGCGTCACCGGCACCTCCGGCAGCGGCAAGACCACCCTGATCGAACAGCTGATCGCGTGCTTCGTGCGCGACGGCCGGCGCGTGGCCGCGGTCAAGCATGCGCATCACGGCTTCGACCTCGATACGCCCGGCAAGGACTCGTACCGCATGCGCGCGGCCGGCGGCGCCGAGGTCGTGCTGGTGGGCGACCGGCGCCTGGTGCTGATGCGCGAATACGCCCCCGCGCACGAGCCCGAACTGGCCGACGTGCTCGCGCTGCTGTCGCCCGGGATCGACGTCGTCATCGTCGAAGGCTACAAGCGCAGCGACTTCCCCAAGATCGAAGTATTCCGGCCCGCGCTGGGCCGCGCACCGCTGTGGCCGGAAATCGGCGGCGTGGTGGCGGTGGCGACGGATGCGCCGATCCAACTGGAAGCGGAAGTGCCACGCGGCATGACGGTGCTGGATCTGAACGACGTGGAAGCGGTGTACCGGTTCGCTGCCGCCCTGGCGCAATAGCGCGACCGGCACCCAAACGTGAACATGCCCGCGATCCACGCGGGCATGTTGCATGGCGCGACTGGGCAACCCTCAGTGCGCGACGTTATCCGCCAGCAGGCGCGCCAGCACGTTGCTGGCGATCAGGCGATGGCCGGCCGTGGTCGGGTGCACGCCGTCGGCGAACAGGTAGCTCTGGTCCGCACCGGAAGCCACCAGCGTGTTGGCCGAGCAGAACAGCGAGCTGCCGCCGGCGCTCGGCACCAGGGCGTTGATCTTGGTGGCATCGCAAGCCCGGGCGCTGGTGTTGGCGAAGCCGAACGCGGCGCCGTTCTGGATCACCGCGGTCAGCTGCGCGTTGAAGTCGATGATGCGCGCCGAGCTGCCGGCCAGCCCGCTTTGCAGCGTCGTGTTGAACGTGCCCACCAGCGCGTGCAGCAGCGCCTGACCGGTCGTGCCGCTGGCCACGCCGTCCGGCGTCAGGCTGCTGTCGGGCAAATTGAACACGTAGGCCTGCGTCGCGCCCTTGGCGAGCATGTCCTTGACATAGCCGACCAGGTCCGTCGCGGCCTGCTGCACCTGGGCCGTGGCAATGGCGGGCGTCACGCCGGAGCCGCTGGTGGCCGCCGCGGTGGACCAGAAGAAAATGTCGTTGCTGCCGGCCAGCACGAAGACGACATCGCGATCGCCGTTGAAGGTGTTGTTGCTGGCCGCGTAGAAGTTGGCGAGCTGCTGCTGCACCGGGTAGGTCAGCGCCCCCGCGCCGCCGTTGTGGCCGATGCCGCTCGGATCGGTCACGCGCGAGCCGCCCTGCGCATAGTCGAAGCAGCCGGCCTTGGGGCAATTCTGTACGGAGGTGGCGAAGCCCACCACGGCCGGCGTGAGCGTCACGCCCAGCTGCGCGGCCACGGTCTCGGCCCAGATCGGGCCCGGGTTGGTGGTGAACTTGCCGCCGCCCACCGCCTGCGCGGCGGAAGTGTAGGTGCCGGCATCGCTCAGGCTGTCGCCGAACACCACCACGCGCTGCACCTTGACGACATTGGGATTGCCGCTCTGATCAGTCTCGCCGCCCCCGCATGCGGTCAGGCCCAAGGCACAGCCAGCTACAACAACGCCGATCCATTGACGCAGGTTCATATCTGTATTTTCCCTGAAGACTTTATTGATGTGTCTTGTTGCTCCGGGATGTTAGGCCGAGCGCACAGGGAAAAATGTAGCGAAAGTGCAGGAAAGTGCAGCGAGACTGCCGCGCACGCGGCAAACCAGCCGGAAGAATCAGAGGCCGGCTTCGAACGCGGCGGCGGCGCGACGCAGGCGGTCGTTGACCGCCGCCCAGGCGGAGGTGTCGGGCAGAGCTTCCACCCAGATGGCGTGATAGCCGCCGCGATCCAGTTCTCGCAGCAAGGCGTACAGCGTATTGGCGTAGGCCGCCGGCGTGGCGGGCGCGGCATGCTGATCGCAACCGGGCGGCAGGTCGACAGGCGCCCCCACCCACACGATGCGCTGACCGGCCGGCAGCGCGGCCAGCCGTGCGGGCACATCGGCAGCGGCCAGCAGATACAGCGGCGTGCGCGGCGCGTAATGCGCGCGCAGCGTTCCGGACGCGCGCGGCGCGGCGGCATCGGGCAGCGACGGCATCACACCGGTCACGCGCCCGATGTCCTCCGGCGTGATGGCGCCGGGGCGCAGCAGCACCGGCCCGACGCCCTGGTCCAGCCGCGACAGGTCGACGATGGTGGACTCGATGCCGACATCCACCCCATCGCCTTCGAGCACGAACACGGCATCGCCGAACTCGTCGCGCACATGCTGCGCGGTGGTCGGGCTGACCTGGCCGAACTTGTTGGCCGACGGCGCCGCGATGCCGCCGCGACCGCGCTTGAAGCGCGACAGCAGCGCCTGCGCCACCGGATGCGACGGACAGCGCAATCCGACGCTGTCCTGCCCGCCCGCGACCGCCGCCGGGATGTGCGGCGCGCGCTTGAGGATCAGCGTGAGCGGGCCCGGCCAGAACGCCTCGACCAGCTGCAGCGCGATGCCGGGCACCTCGTCGGCCCAGTACGTCAGGTCCGCGCCGTCGACCACGTGCACGATCACCGGATGGTTCGACGGCCGGCCCTTCAGCGCGTAGATCCGGGCGATGGCCTGGGGGTTCTCGGCATCGGCGCCGAGGCCGTAGACGGTCTCGGTCGGGAAGGCGACCAGCTCGCCCGCTTCCAGCCGGCGCGCGGCCTCATCGAGGCGCGCGGCGGGAGGCATGACGAAGGGCGTGGTCGACTTGTGCATGGCTGCGGATGTGGCGGCCGTCAGGCCGGGGCCGATTGCAGGCCGAGCACCTGCACGGCATGGTGGAACGCCTCGTCCGCCACCTCGGGCGACGTGCCGACGCAATTGACATGGCCCATCTTGCGGCCCGGGCGCGCATCGGCCTTGCCGTACAGATGCACCTTGGTGCCGGAATGCCGCATCACATCGTGCCACGCGGGCGTGCGCTCCAGGCCGTATTCGAACCACACGTCGCCCAGCACGTTGAGCATGCGCCCCGGCGAATGCTGGCGCGTGCTGCCCAGCGGCAGGCGGGCCATGGTGCGCACCTGCTGCTCGAACTGGCTGGTCTCGCACACATCCATGGTGATGTGGCCCGAGTTGTGCGGGCGCGGCGCCATCTCGTTGGCGACCAGCGAGCCGTCCTGCAGCACGAAGAACTCGATGCACAGCACGCCCACGTAGCCCATCTCCTCGGTGATCATTGCGGCGGCGGTGCGGGTGCGCGTGGCGATGTCGTCCGACACGCTGCGCGAGGGCATCACCGTGGAGAACAGGACGCCGTCGCGGTGAATGTTCTCGGCCAGCGGCCAGGTGACGGTGCTGCCGTCGGCGGCGCGGGCGGCCAGCACGGACACCTCGTAGGCCAGCGGCAGCATCTTCTCCAGCACGCACGGCACGTGCTGCATCGCGCCCCAGGCCGCGCGCAGCTCGTCGACCGTGGAGACGCGCGCCTGGCCCTTGCCGTCGTAGCCCATGCGGGCGATCTTCAGGATGCCGGGCAGCAGGTCGGCCGGCAGCTGATCGATGTCAGCGTCGTGCTCGATCACCCAGCTCGGCGCCGGGTGGATACCGGTGCGGGCGGCGCACAGTGCAAAGAACTTCTTCTCGGCGATGCGGTTTTGCGCGATCGACACGCAGTGGGCGCGCGGCGCGACGAAGGCGCCGAGGTGCTCGAGGCGGTCGAGCGCCTGCGCCGGCACGTTCTCGAATTCGGTGGTGACCGCCGGGCACAGCGCGGCCAGTTCGGCCAGCGCCGCCTCATCCGTGTAGGCCGCGCACAGGTGGCGCTCGGCGACGGTGCCGGCGGGGCTGTTCGGGTCCGGGTCCAGCACGCACACCTTGTAGCCCATCGCCTGCGCGGCGTGCGTGAACATGCGGCCGAGCTGGCCGCCGCCGAGCATGCCCAGCCAGCTGTCGGGCAGGATCGCGTCGGGAACGTTCAGCGCGCGGGATTCGGGCGTGTGGGCCTGCGCGAGGCGCGGGTTCAGGTCGTCGGCCATGGGCGGTTGGGCGAAGGACTTAAGCACTGTGCACGGGCAGCGTCATGCCGCGCGCCACTTCGGTCTGCCGGGCGCGGAAGGCTTCAAGCTTGGCCGCCAGCGCATCGTCGGTGGTCGCCAGCATGGCGATGGTCGACAGCGCCGCGTTGGCCGCGCCCGCCTCGCCGATGGCGAAGGTCGCCACCGGAATGCCCTTGGGCATCTGCACGATGGACAGCAGCGAATCTTCGCCGCGCAGGTACTTGGAGGGCACCGGCACGCCGAACACCGGCACGATGGTCTTGGCGGCGATCATGCCCGGCAGATGCGCCGCACCGCCGGCACCGGCGATGATGGCGCGCAGGCCCCGGCCGCGCGCGGCCTCGGCGTAGCGGAACATGTCGTCCGGCATGCGGTGCGCCGAGACCACCTGCGCCTCGAACGGAATGTCGAATTCCTTGAGCAGGACCACGGCGTGCTGCATGACGTCCCAGTCAGAGCTGGAACCCATGACAACGCCGACGAGCGGCGCGGATTGCGATGCGGTCATCGTCGTCGCTCCCTCAGCGCAGCGTCTCGCCGGTCAGGCGGGTCAGTGCTTCGCGGTACTTGTCCGCGGTCTTCTCGATGATGTCGGCGGGCAGCTCCGGCGCCGGCGCGGTCTTCGGCCACGGCTGGCCGTCGATGCGCACGGCTTCCAGCCAGTCGCGCACGAACTGTTTGTCGAACGACGGCGGGTTGGTGCCCACCTGGTACGAATCGGCCGGCCAGAAGCGCGACGAATCGGCGGTCAGCGCTTCGTCCATCAGCGTGAGCGTGCCGTTCTCGTCCAGGCCGAACTCGAACTTGGTGTCGGCGATGATGATGCCGCGCGTGGCGGCAAAATCGGAGGCTTCCTTGTACAGGCGGATGCTGACGTCGCGAATCTGCGCGGCCAGCTCGGCGCCGATGCGGCGCTCAACTTCGTCGAACGAGATGTTCTCGTCGTGCTCGCCCACGTCGGCCTTGGCGGCGGGGGTGAAGATGGGCTCGGGCAGCTTCTCGGCGTTGCGCAGGCCGGGGGCGAGCTGCACGCCGCAGACCTTGCCGGTGGCCTGGTAATCCTTCCAGCCGCTGCCGGCCAGGTAGCCGCGCACCACGGCCTCCACCAGGATCGGCTTGAGGCGCTTGACCACGATGGCGCGGCCGCGCACCTGATCGGCTTCGCCGGGCTGCACCACCGATTCCGGCGCAATGCCGGTCTCGTGCGTCGGCACGATGTGGCCCAGCTTGCGGAACCAGAAGTCCGACATCTGCGCCAGGACCTTGCCCTTGTCCGGGATCGGCTGGCCGAGGATCACGTCGAAGGCCGACAGGCGGTCGGTGGTGACCATCAGCAGCTTGTCGTCGCCCACGGCGTAGTTTTCGCGCACCTTGCCGCGGCCGAGCAGCGGCAGGCTGGTGATCGACGATTCATAGAGTGCGGAAGACGCGGCGGGGGTGGCGGACACGGCGAAACCCAAAGAGGAGGAAAAAAATGTGGAAGGCCGACATTATACGTGGCCGGCCCCATGAAAAACGGCTGGCGCGGGGCCAGCCGTTCTAGCGGGCGGAATGCGGCTTACTGCACCACTTGCGCCAGCGCGCCGCTCTGGTACTGCGAAGCGATGACCGACAGGCCGATCGGCTTGATCTTGCCGGCCTGGCCTTCGCAACCGAACTCGATGTAGCGTGCCTTGCAAACCGCCTTGGCAGCCTCGCGCGCGGGCTTGAGCCATTCGCGGGCGTCGAACTTGTCGGGGTTTTCGGCCAGGAACTTGCGCACCGCGCCGGTCATCGCCAGGCGAATGTCGGTGTCGATGTTGATCTTGCGCACGCCGTACTTGATGGCTTCCTGGATTTCCTCGACCGGCACGCCGTAGGTTTCCTTCATCTTGCCGCCGTACTGGTTGATGATAGCCAGCAGCTCCTGCGGCACGCTCGACGAGCCGTGCATCACCAGGTGGGTGTTGGGGATGCGCGCGTGAATTTCCTTGACGCGGCTGATCGCCAGGATGTCGCCAGTGGGCTTGCGCGAGAACTTGTAGGCGCCGTGGCTGGTGCCGATGGCGATGGCCAGGGCGTCGAGCTGGGTGGCCTTGACGAACTGTGCGGCTTCCTCGGGGTCGGTCAGCAGGGCCGAATGGTCGAGCTTGCCGACGGCGCCGTGGCCGTCTTCCTCGCCCGCCTCGCCGGTTTCCAGCGAGCCCAGGCAGCCGAGCTCACCCTCGACCGTCACGCCAACCTTGTGCGCCATGTCGACCACGCGGCGCGTGACGTCGACGTTGTAGTCGAAGTCGGCGGGGGTCTTGCCGTCTTCGCGCAGCGAGCCGTCCATCATGACCGAGCCGAAGCCCAGGTCGATCGCGCCCTGGCAGATTGCCGGGCTCTGACCGTGATCCTGGTGCATGACCAGCGGGATCTCCGGATAGGCTTCAACAGCGGCCTGGATCAGGTGCTTGATGAAGGACTCGCCGGCGTACTTGCGGGCGCCCGCGCTGGCCTGCAGGATCACCGGCGCGCCGGTTTCCTTGGCGGCTTCCATCACGGCCTGGACCTGTTCCAGGTTGTTGACGTTGAACGCCGGCAGGCCGTAGCCGTTTTCAGCGGCATGGTCGAGCAGTTGGCGCATCGAGACGAGTGGCATGGTTTTCTCCTATGGGTCGATCTGTATTCGGTCTCACGGATGCCGGTAGCAACCGGCATTCCCGGCGGCGCGTCAGTGCATGCCGACGCGCACGATCTTGAGTGTGTTGGTCCCGCCCGCCTGCCCCATCGGCTCGCCGACGGTCAGGACGATGAAGTCGCCGCGCTGCACCACGCCGCGCGCGACCAGCAGTTCCTCGGCCTGCCGCAGCGCCTCGTCGCGGTCCTGGCTGATGGCCAGCGGCAGCGGCTGCACGTTGCGGTACAGGGCCATCTTGCGCTGCGACGCGACGTTGGGCGTCATCGCATAGATCGGCACATTGATGCCGTGGCGGCTCATCCACAGCGCGGTGGCGCCGGAGTCGGTCAGTGCGGCGATCGCCTTGACCTGCAGATGGTAGGCCGTGAACAGCGCCCCCATGGCGATCGACTGGTCGATGCGGCTGAAGGTCTGGTCGAGGAAATCCGTGTCGAGGTGCACCGGCTGCGACTTCTCGGCCTCCGCGCAGATGGCGGCCATGGCCTCGATGGTCTCGATCGGGTAGCGGCCGGCGGCGGTCTCGGCCGACAGCATCACCGCATCGGTGCCGTCGAGCACGGCGTTGGCGACGTCCGACACCTCGGCGCGCGTCGGCACCGGGTTGACGATCATCGACTCCATCATCTGCGTGGCCGTGATGGCCAGCTTGTTGGCCTCGCGCGCGAGCTTGATCATGCGCTTCTGCAACGCCGGCACAGCCGCGTTGCCGACCTCCACCGCGAGGTCGCCGCGCGCCACCATGATGCCGTCGGACGCCGCCAGGATCTCTTCCAGCACGCCCGGGCGGATGGCCTCGGCGCGCTCGATCTTGGCGATCATCTTGGTCTTGTGGCCGTGCGGCGCACCGGCCACGGCGGCCAGTTGGCGCGCCATTTCCATGTCGGTGGCGTTCTTGGGGAAGCTGACCGCGACGTAATCGGCGCCCAGCGCCATCGCGGTCTTGATGTCTTCCATATCCTTGGCCGTCAGCGCCGGCGCCGACAGCCCGCCGCCCTGGCGGTTGATGCCCTTGTTGTTGGACAGATCGCCGCCGACCTTGACCACGGTCTCGATCTCCTCGCCCACCACGCGCTCGACCTGCAGCACGATCAGGCCATCGTTGAGCAGCAGCAGGTCACCGGGGCCGACGTCGCGCGGCAGCTCCTTGTAGTCCAGGCCGACGCGCTCCTGGTTGCCCAGCTCGCAGCGGGCATCCAGCGTGAAGCGGTCGCCCGGGCTCAGGGTGATCTTGCCGCTCTCGAACTTGCCGACGCGGATCTTCGGGCCCTGCAGGTCGGCCATGATGCCGACCTCGCGGCCCACCGCGCGCGCCGCCTCGCGCACCAGCTCGGCGCGCGCCACGTGGTCCTGCGCGGTGCCGTGCGAGAAGTTCAGCCGCACCACATCCACCCCCGCCGCGATCATGCGCGTCAGGATCTCCAGCGTATTGGACGAAGGGCCGAGTGTGGCGACGATCTTGGTGGCACGAGTCATGGGCAAGGGTACCGGTGACGTTTGAGGGACGTTGACGATGCAGGCGACGCGCCTGGCGCTTCAGGCCAGCGCTTCCTGGCGCTGGGCGCGCTGCTCCAGGATCTCCACGGCCGGCAGCGTCTTGCCTTCCAGGAATTCCAGGAATGCGCCGCCGCCGGTGGAGATGTAGCCCACGCGGTCGGTGATGCCGTACTTGGCGATCGCCGCCAGCGTATCGCCGCCGCCGGCGATCGAGAAGCCCGACGAGGCCGCGATCGCCTCGGCCAGCACCTTGGTGCCGTTGCCGAACTGGTCGAACTCGAACACACCGACCGGGCCGTTCCACACGATGGTGCCGGAGGCCTTCAGCTGGTCGGCCAGCTGGGCGGCGGTCTTCGGGCCGATGTCGAGGATCATGTCGTCGTCGGCCACGTCCTTCACATCCTTGACGGTGGCTGCGGCGGTGGCGCTGAATTCCTTGGCGCACACCACATCGACGGGGATCGGCACCGAGGCGCCGCGTGCGGCCATCAGGTCGATGATGGCGCGGGCATCGCCGATCAGGTCCGGCTCGGCCAGCGATTTGCCGATCTTCAGGCCCGCGGCCAGCATGAACGTGTTCGCGATGCCGCCGCCGACGATCAGGTTGTCCACCTTGTCGGCCAGCGACTTCAGGATGGTCAGCTTGGTCGACACCTTGGAGCCGGCCACGATGGCGACCAGCGGACGGGCCGGCTGGCCCAGCGCCTTGCCCAGCGCGTCCAGCTCGGCGCCCAGCAGCGGGCCGGCGCAGGCGATGGGGGCAAACTTGGCGATGCCGTGCGTGGTGGCTTCGGCGCGGTGGGCGGTGCCGAAGGCGTCGTTGACGTAGACGTCGCACAGCTTGGCCATCTTCTGGGCCAGTTCGTCGCTGTTCTTCTTCTCGCCCTTGTTGACGCGGCAGTTTTCCAGCAGCACCACCTGGCCGGGCGCGACCTCCACGCCGTCGACCCAGTTCTGCACCAGCTTCACCTCGCGGCCGAGCAGCTCGGACAGGCGCACGGCCACCGGGGCCAGCGAATCTTCCGGCTTGAACTCGCCTTCGGTCGGGCGGCCCAGGTGCGAGGTGACCATCACGGCGGCACCGGCGTCGAGCGCGGCGCGGATGGCCGGCACCGAAGCGCGGATACGCGTGTCTTCGGTGATGTTGCCGGCATCGTCTTGCGGCACGTTGAGGTCGGCACGGATGAAGACACGCTTGCCGGCAAGCTTGCCTTCGGAGATGAGATCGGTCAGACGCAGGACGTTGGGCATGGCAGCAGCGGAGAAATCACGGAAAGCGGCGATTTTACCCGATGCCACCGGCCGGAACGCGCGTTTCCGCCCGGAAACCTGACGCGCCCGTCCACCGTGGCGAAGCCGGCCGGATGGCGCATGCGCCGGTCAGGCCGCCACCGGCGCGCGCCGCCGCAGCCGCAGCCACCCTTCGGCCGAATACACCACCAGGCCGCACCAGATCAGCGCGTAGCCGAGCACCTTCGGCCCGACGAACGGCTCGTTGTACAGCCACACGCCCAGCAGCAACTGCAGCGTCGGGCTGACGTACTGCAGCAGGCCGAGCAGCGACAACGGAATGCGCCGCGCGCCGGCCCCGAACAGCAGCAGCGGCACGGCGGTCAGCGGACCGGCCAGCACCAGCAGCAGCCGCAGGCCCGGCGACGCGGCCAGGAAGGCGTTCTGCTGCTGCGCGGCCAGCCAGCCCAGGTAGGCCAGCGTGAGCGGAAACAGCAGCAGCGTCTCCAGTGCCAGCCCTTCCAGCGCGCCCAGCGGCGAGGTCTTGCGCAGCAGGCCGTACAGGCCGAAGGTCGTCGCCAGCGCCAGCGCGATCCACGGCAGGTGCCCGGCCTGCCAGGTCAGCCAGACCACCCCGGCGACGGCCGGCGCCAGCGCGAACCACTGCCCCGGCCGCAGCCGCTCGCCCAGCACCAGCAGCGCCAGCAGCACCACCACCAGCGGGTTGATGAAATAGCCCAGGCTCGCGTCGAGCACGTGATCGTGATTGACCGCCCAGATATAGGTGCACCAGTTGAGCGCCAACATGCCGGTGCAGGCCAGGTGCCGCCCCACCACGCGCGGCTGGCGGCGCAGCGCCCACAGCCACGCCCAGTGCCGCTTGACGGCCAGCACCACCACCATCACCGCCAGCGACCAGATCACCCGGTGCGACAGGATCTCCAGCGGCGTGACAGCCTTCAGCAGCTTGAAGTACAGCGGAAACAGGCCCCACATCGTGTAGGCCAGGAAGGCAAAGATGACGCCGCCGCGGACATGGGCCGACACGTTTTATCCCCAGAGACGCAGCACGGTATACACGCCCATGCCGACGCAGATCATGCCGAGCATCCGCCGCGTCGCCACATAGAACGCGGTGGCCGCGATGCCGGCCATCAGGCGCGGATTGGTCCAGCTGGCGTCGAAGCCGCCGTGGTTCCACAGCAGATCGGGCAGCACGATGGCCGCCAGCGCCGCCGCCGGCGCGAAGCGCAGCGCGTGCTGCACGCGCATCGGCAGCGTGAGGCGGTCGCCCACCATCAGAAAGAGGGACCGCGTGACGATGGTCACGATCGTCATGCCGAAGATGGTCAGCCAGATATCGAGCGTGCTCACGCCCCCTCCTTCGGCTCGGACGGCGCCGGCTGCGCGCCGCGGCGCTGCCATTGCAGACGGGCGGCGGCTTCGTCGCCGGCCAGGCCGGCCGCCATCGCGCCCATCACAGCGATCACCAGGCTCAGCCGGTAGGGCAGCTTGAAGGCGATCAGCGCCAGCACCGCGGCGACCGCCACGGCCATCAGCGTGGCGCGCGAGCGGATGGTCGACACCATCACCGGAATCAGCGCCAGCGTGCCCGCCAGCGCCAGGCCCCAGGCATCCGGAAACAGGCTCGCGCCGACGATGCCCAGGAGAGACGACACCTGCCAGATCGTCCAGTTGGCCAGCGACATGCCCCAGAGATAGCCTTCCTTGCCGATCTCCGGGCTCGGCCCCGGGTAGCGCTGCGAGAACAGCACGAACGGCAGATCGCCATTGAAGAAACCGATCAGGACCCGCCGCCCGAAGGGCAGATGGCTGAAATGCTGCATCAGCCCCGCGCTGAAGATGATGAAGCGCACGTTGACGAGGAACGCCGTCAGCAGCACGGTCCAGACCGGCAGGCCGGCGGCCATCAGCGGCAGCACGGCCAGTTGCGACGAACCGGCATAGACCAGCAGCGTCATGCCGATCGCCTGCGGGAGGGTCAGGACCGACTTGCTCATCGCCACGCCGGTCACCAGCCCCCAGGCGAACACCGGCGGCAGCGAGCCGACATAGAAGCGGGCACCGGCGACAAAGCCGGCGCGCTCGGCCGGATCGATGGCCTGCCACCGGCGCTGCAGCGCCGCGCCCCAGCGGACTAGCGCCATGGCACCCTCACAAGTGGCGCAATCATCTCTTTTTTGGCGGCCGGCCAGGAAGGTACGGCCGCGCGGGGGCGCGGGAACGGCGGGGGCGACATGGGTGGCTCGTAGTAGACATCCGATTATACTTTTGATGTTAAGTGTTCACGAAAAATTGATTTGAAATTTGGAGCCGTAGCCGGATAGGAGTTCGGCTAGTTCAGCGTCGATGGTGTCGCGTGTCCAGTTGACGAAGCGACGCCAGTGATATTTGAAGTGCTTCCAGACGATCTCGATCATGTTCAGTTCGGGGCTGTAGGGCGGCAGAAAGAACAGGAGCGCTTTGTGTTCCCTGAACCAGCGGTCGCGGGTTTCCTCGCTGATGCTGTGATGAATGGCTGCGTTGTCGAGGACGATGATGGTGGGTCGGCTGTCGTCTTGCCGAATCAGCGCATCGAGAAACTGCTCGACATCGGGGCCTTTGATGCTGTGCGCATGCGCGGCGTGAATCAGGCTGTTCTGCCCGTAGTCGAACGCACCGAGCACAGAACGTCGGCAGTGGCTGTGCGGTTCAACACAATGGGGCAGCCCTCGTGGTGACCATGCGCGCTGCACAACGGGCGAAGCTGCAAAGCCAGCCTCATCGAGATAGAGGAGCCGGATGGCCTGGTCGCGCGCGGCCTGCTGGAGCTTGCCGAGCACGTCTGCTTTCACAGCGAACTCCTCTTCGCACCGTTTTTTTTTTGAGCGAGTAGCGGTTGCGCTTGAAAGAGAAGCCTTCGCGCTTGAGCGCCGCGCCCAGTGTCTCGATCTGACATGGCAGCGGTTGCCCATGAACTTCCTGCACGCGCTGCGCGATCTGCGCCAGTGTCAGAGATTCGGCGCGCGCAGCGTCGACCGCCGTGGCGACCATGTTCTCGGGCAGCGACCTGGGGCGGCCGCCGCCGTGACCGCTCAACAAGCCGCACACGCCGTATTCGTTCCAGGCACGCACCCAGTTGTAGGGCGACTGCACGCTAACGCCCAACCGGCCCGCGACCTTGGGGGCCGACAAACCGTCGCCGAGCATGACCATCCCCGCTGCGCGCGTGCGGATGTCGCGGTGCCGGTGATTCAGGCTCAATTGCTCCAACGTCAGCTTCTCCACTTCGCTCAACTCGACCACGCATCGCATCGGTATGCAGACCTCATCGGATTGCCTGCATGCTCAACGCCTCAACTTCTAATCCGTTTACACAGAACACTTAAGCAGTTGCTTAACGTGTAAAACGCGGTGTAAAACGCGCGCAACACGAATTCGCAACGCCCGGAAACCGCCGCCAAGATCGGCGTTGGCGTCCCCGCCCCCACCCCTTACAATTCCGCCTTTGTCGGTATTTGAGTCCGGACACTCACAGGAGCCCTCCATGACCAGCATGGCAGACCGCGACGGCAAGATCTGGAAAGACGGCAAGCTGATCGAATGGCGCGACGCGCAACTCCACGTGCTCACCCACACCCTGCACTACGGCATGGGCGTGTTCGAGGGCGTGCGCGCGTACCAGACGCCGGCCGGCCCCGCCATCTTCCGCCTGTCCGAGCACACGCGCCGGCTGTTCAATTCGGCCAAGATCTTCCAGATGCAGATTCCGTTCTCGGAACAGCAGCTGATGGACGCGCAGCGCGAAGTCGTGCGCGCCAACGCGCTGGAATCCTGCTACATCCGCCCGCTGGCGTGGCTCGGCTCCGAGAAGATGGGCGTGTCCGCCCGCGGCAACACCGTCCACGTGGCGATCGCCGCCTGGCCGTGGGGCGCCTACCTGGGCGAAGAAGGCATGCAGCGCGGCATCCGCGTCAAGACGTCGTCCTTCACGCGCCACCATGTGAACGTGTCGCTGGTGCGCGCCAAGGCCAGCGGCTACTACATCAACTCGATCCTCGCCAACCAGGAAGCCACCGGCCTGGGCTACGACGAAGCCCTGCTGCTCGACACCGAGGGCTATGTGAGCGAAGGCTCGGGCGAGAACGTCTTCATCGTCCGCAACGGCGTGATCTACACGCCCGACCTGGCCTCGTGCCTGGACGGCATCACCCGCGACGCAATCATCACCATCGCACGCGACCTCGGCATCGAGGTGCGCGAGAAGCGCATCACCCGCGACGAGATGTACTGCGCGGACGAAGCCTTCTTCACCGGCACCGCGGCGGAAGTCACGCCGATCCGCGAACTGGATGACCGCGTGATCGGCGCGGGCTCGCGCGGCCCGATCACTACGCAGCTGCAGTCGACGTTCTTCGACATCGTCAACGGCAAGAGCACCGTCGAACAGTACAAGGCGTGGCTGACCCTGGTCTGACCGCGCCCGTTGACCCTTCTCATCATGACCACGCAAACCGCACCCATCATCGAAATCGGCGCAGACGACCTGCCGCTGCACTGCCCCACCAGCAAGACACCGGCGTGGAACTACCACCCGCGCGTCTTCCTCGACGTGGCCGACACCGGCGAAGCCAAGTGCCCGTACTGCGGCACCGTCTACAAGCTGGCCCCCGGCGTCGAAGTGAAGGGCCACCATTGAGCCGTCCGGACCTGCCGTCCGCCGCGAGCCCCCTGCCCGCGGCGCTCCGATGATGCGCAAAATCCTGGTCGTCGCCCCCAACTGGATCGGCGACGCGCTGATGGCGCAGCCGCTGTTCGCGCAGATCAAGGCGCGGCATCCGCGTGCGCAGATCCATGCCATCGCCCCGAAGTGGGTGGCGCCGGTGCTCGCGCGCATGCCCGAGATCACGCGCGTGCTGCCGACCGAACTGGCGCACGGCAAGCTGCAGCTCGGCAGCCGCACGATGTTCGCCCAGCAGCTCAAGGGGGAATCGTTCGATGCCGCCTATGTGCTGCCGAACTCGTTCAAGAGCGCGCTGATCCCGTGGCTGGCCGGCATTCCGCTGCGCATCGGCTACAAGGGCGAATCGCGGCTGGGTGTGCTCAACGTGCGCTACCCGAACCCGCCCAAGCGCGAGCGGCCGCCGATGGTGCAGCACTATGCAGCGCTGGCCTTCAAGCCCGGCGCCAAGCTGCCCGAGACCCTGCCCGATCCGCAGTTGCGGGTGGACCTGCCGCGCGTGGCCGCCACCTCGGCCAAGTTCGGCATTCCCGGCAACGCCCGGCTGATCGCCTTCTGCCCGGGCGCGGAATACGGCACCGCCAAGCGCTGGCCCGCCGAGCACTTCGCCGAACTGGCGCAGATGCTGCGGCGCTCGTTCCCGTACGCGCACATCGTCACGCTCGGCTCGGCCAAGGATCGCGAGACCGCCAACGCCATCGCCGAGCGCGCGCCCTTCGTGCGCAACCTGTGCGGCGAGACCTCGCTGGACGAGGCCATCGAGCTGCTCGCCCGCGCCGAGGCCGCCATCTGCAACGACTCGGGCCTGATGCACGTCACGGCTGCCCTGGGGCGCCCGCAGGTGGCCGTGTTCGGCTCCAGCGACCCGCGCCACACGCCGCCGCTGTCACCCGCTGCGAGTATCATGTGGCTCCATCTCGAATGCAGCCCGTGCTTTGCCCGCGAATGCCCGCTCGGCCATCTGCGCTGCCTGCGCGACATCGGTCCCGAGATGGTGTTTCATGAATTGCGCCGGCTGCTGCAGCCGGTGTAGCGCCGTCACCGTCAGCCATTCCCCTCACGTCCTGCCGCCATGCCACGATTTGCCCGACTGTTCGAAGCCGCCGAGGACATCCTCGACGCCTACCGCGAAGCGCTGCGGCGCCGCGATGCCGACAGCGCACTCAAGCTCTGGCTGGACGAGGACTCCGTCAGCTTCATCCTGCCCGACGGTCAACGGCTGCACGGCCACGAGCAACTGCGCGGCTGTCTCGATGCCCTCGTCGAGAAACAGCCGGTGTGGATCGAATGCCTGGACCAGCAGGTGCACTCCTCACTCGGCGTGTCGATCTTCGAGGCGACCGAGGCCCTGCGCTTCTCCGAAGACGCCACCGAAGCCAGCCTGTACGTGCACACCACCTACGTGCTGATGCAGAACCACGAAGGCTGGCGCATCGCGCACGTCCACTCCAGCCAGGCGGCCGAGGAGCGCGTGGCCGCATCGATCGCCAGCGTCGCGCATTCCCTGCACTGATCCCCGCCCGGCCGCGGGCGCAGGTGACTGCCTGAGACGATGATCCGCCCGTTCCGCTCCGCCGCCCCCGCCGACCTCAACCTGGGCGCGCTGCTCACCGGCCCGTTCGAGCCGCACGCGTTCCGCTCGCCCTGGTGGCTGATCGGCGGCAACGCGCAGACCATCGTCCCGGCGCGGCTGTGGCGCTTCCCGCGCATCGCGTACCGGCGCGAGCGCTGGGACACGCCCGACGGCGACTTCATCGATCTCGACTGGACCACGCACGACGCCGATGCGCACGCGCCGCTGGTGGTGCTGTTCCACGGTCTGGAAGGCGACTCGCGCAGCCACTACGCCCAACTGATGATGGATGCGCTGCGCGCGCGCCGCTGGCCCGGCGTGGTGCCGCATTTCCGCGGTTGCTCGGGCGAACTGAACCGCGCGCCGCGCATGTACCACTCCGGCGACTCGGCCGAGATCGCGTGGATCCTCGACCGGCTCTACCAGACGCACTGCGCGCCGCACGGCCGCAAGCTGCTGGCGGTGGGCATCTCGCTGGGCGGCAACATGCTGCTGCGCCACCTGGGCGAGCGCGGCGCCGATGCGCGCCAGCTGAGCGCCGCCGCCACCGTCTCCGCCCCGCTGGACATGATGGCGGGCGGTGCAGCGCTGTCCCAGGGCTTCGGCATGCTCTACACGCGCATGTTCCTGCGCACGCTCAAGCAGAAGGCCGCGGCCAAGCTCGACCAGCATCCCGGCCTGTACGACCGCCACGCCATGCTGGCCGCGCGCAGCTTCGTCGAATTCGACAACCTCGTCACCGCGCCGCTGCACGGCTACCGCAACGTCTACGACTATTGGACGCGCGCCTCGTCCAAGCCGGTGCTGCGCGATGTGCGCGTGCCGGTGCTGGTGCTGAATGCGCGCAACGATCCCTTCCTGCCCGGGCGCCACCTGCCCGGCCCCGGCGACGTCTCGCCCGACGTGGTGCTCGACCAGCCGCTGCACGGCGGCCATGTCGGCTTCCTGATGCGGCGTGACGGCGGGCTGCGCCATGTCCCGCTGGCCGGCCGCATCGACTGGATGCCGGCGCGCCTGCTGCGCTTCTTCGACGACGTGCTCGGCCGCGCGCCCCGCCCCGACGCCCCCGAACACTCCGGAACCGACCGTGGATGAGATTGTCCGCCAGGCCATGGCCAGGTGGCCCGACGTACCCGACTGCTTCGGCTGGCTGGCCCTCGACCGGCGCGGCCAATGGCGCATGCGCAACGCATACGCGCAGCAGCACAGGCTGTCCGGCGACCCGATCCGCCACCCCGCGCTGATCGACTTCATCGTCCGCAACTACACGCACGACGAAGCCGGCCGCTGGTTCTTCCAGAACGGCCCGCAGCGCGTGTTCGTGGAACTGGACTGCACGCCGTGGATCGTGCGGCTGTCACCCGAAGGCGCGCCGACGGCCCTTGCCACCACCACGAGCGCCGCCTTCGTGCCCGCCGGCTGCTTTGTCGACGAGCACGGCAACGTCCTGCTCGCCGGCCACGTCGCTGGCGTGGCCGGCCGCGAGACCCTCGCCCTGCTGCACGATCACGACCTGGAGCCGTTCTCGTCGCTGGCGCACTGGCACGGCGAAGCGTGCGGCGCCGCGCTCGGCATGCTGCCCTGGGGCGATCGCACCTTCGACATTCAGCCGCTCCGCAGCGACGAGGCCGAACGGCGCTTCGGCTTCGTCCGGCATCCGGCCGCGCTCGCCTGACGCCGGCCGGCCCGCTACTTCGGCAGCGCTTTCTCTTCCTGCTTCTCTTCGCGGTACTGGCGCTCCATCTGGTGCAGCCGCGCATCGACCTCGGACAGCGTGTAGAAATCCGCATCGCCCGCGTCGCGCGCGAGCTTGAGCTGCTCCACCGCCGCGCCCCAGGCACCGTCGCGCGCGTACTTCTCGGCCAGCGCGCGATGCTGCTCGACGCGCTTGCCCTGGTCCGCATAGGCGTGGGCCAGCATGTCCCACCAGATCGGCTGTGCGGTGTCCTCGCGCGCCTTGTCCTGCAGATAGGGAATCGCATCGCCCGCGCGGCCCGCCGCCAGCAGCGTCTGCGCATAGGTGATGCCGACCGCGCGCGACAGCGGATACGCCGCCAGCGCGGCCCGTGCCATCGTCAGCGCCTCCGGCACGCGATTGCGAGCACGGGCCAGTTCGATCGCGGTCACATCCAGGCTCGGACTGCCCGAGGTGATGCCGGGGATGTTGCCGTACAGCCGCTGCGCCTCGAGCAGCGCCTGCTCCGCGGTGTCCAGCTGCCCGGCCAACTGCTCGGCGACGGCGATGCCGTACCACAGCGCCGCGCGTTTCTCGGCCGGCGCATCCGGCGCGGAGGCCAGCTGCGAGCGCATCGCATTGCGCACGTCGAGATAGGCGCTGGTCGAGGTCTCCTGCAGCACGCGCGCACGCGCCTTGGCAAAGCCGAACGCCGGCCGCTGCGGCTGGCGCGGGTGCGGCAAGCCGCGCGCGCGGTCTTCCATGTCGGCGATGCGCTCGCCGGTCAGCGGGTGGGTGCGCGCGTAGCCGGGAACGACACCGGTGTCCGCGATGCTGCTCACGCGCTGCAGCCGGCGGAAGAAATCGGGCATGCCGTCGGGGTTGTAGCCAGCGCCGGTCAGCAGCGTAAAGCCGACGCGGTCGGCCTCGCGCTCCGCGCCGCGCGAGAACGCCAGCTGGTTCGACACCGCCGCCGCCTGCCCGCCCATCGCCAGCGCCTGCGCCGCGTCGCCGCTCTTGGTGGCCGCCAGCCCCGCCAGCAGGATCGACGCCAGCGCAATCCACATCGACTCGCCCGACTTGTCGATACCGCGCGCGATGTGCCGCTGCAGCACGTGGCCGATCTCGTGGCCGAGCACCGAGGCCAGCTCCGATTCGCTCTCCGTCGCCACCAGCGTGCCCGTGTTGACGCCGATATACCCGCCCGGCAGCGCAAACGCGTTGATGCCCGGATCGCGCACCGCGAACAGCTCGAAGCTCGACGCCGACGTACTGCCCGCCACATGCTGCCGCCGCGCCGCTTCGATCAGCCGGTAGCCGATATCGTTCAGGTAGTCCGACAGCAGCGGATCCGGCACATAATCCGGGTCGCGCCGGATCTGCCGCATCACGCGGTCGCCCAGACGGCGCTCCATCTCCGGCGACAGCGCCGCCGTGGACGGATCGCCCATGTCAGGCAACTCGTAGGTCGGCGCATCGATGATCGTCGCGTCTTTCTGCAGATAGGGCGACTGGCGGCCGATCTGCACGCTGCGGTTCAGGTTGCTCTGCACCTGCTCCGACGCCGCTGCCGCGCCGGCCGGCGCAGCGGGAACGGACGCCGGCTGCGCCAGCGCCAACGGCGACACGGGGGCAAGCCACGTCATCAACAACACGGCGGCCGTCACCTTGCGGGCGCGCGGCCGGAAGAAAGAGAGCGTCATACGGAATGCGCGTGGGGCGGAATCCACCCGGCGGCATCGCCGGGCGCTGGGCACTTGCTATCATAAATCGCTTCACATCAAGCACCGTCATCCATGTCGCACCTCACCCACTTCGATACCGCCGGACAAGCCCACATGGTCGACGTCGGCGACAAGGCCGTCACCCACCGCGTCGCCGTCGCCACCGGCACCATCCGCATGCTGCCCACGACGTTCGCCCTGGTGCGCGACGGCACCGCCAAGAAAGGCGACGTGCTGGGCATCGCCCGCATCGCAGCCATCCAGGGGGCGAAGCGGACATCCGATCTGATTCCGCTATGCCATCCGCTGGCGTTGACCAAGGTCGCGGTCGACTTCGCACTGGACGAGGCGGAACACACCGTCCGCTGCACCGTGCGCGCCGAGACGCACGGACAGACCGGTGTGGAAATGGAAGCGCTGACGGCCGTGCAGGTCGGGCTGCTGACCATCTACGACATGTGCAAGGCGGTTGATCGGGGGATGGTGATCGGGGAAGTGCGGTTGATGGAGAAGCGGGGGGGGAAGTCGGGGGAGTGGGTGGCTGGGTAATTTGGAACCCCCAGTCGAAAAAAAAGCGCGCGTTCCCGACACGCGCGCTCTCTTCGTTTCAGACGCAATACTTAATCCACGCCGACAACCAGGTTCTCCGCCTTGAGCCGGGCACAGAACGTAGCCAGTCCTTCCAATTTCCTGGTGCAGACGTGTGTCAGCAATTTCGAGTCGCCCGCATAGTCGATCCAGTATTGATTGTGCAGCCGACGGACCTGGGTGATGGCTTCGTCGGTCTTGCCCTGGAATGCGAGCGCAATCGCCCAGCGTTGAACCGTACCGGTACCAGGGTAAAACTGCACAGCCTGATGTTCGACCGCAGCCATGATCGGCGCCGTCTCGGCCGTCATCCCGGCATTGTTCGCGATTGACAGATTGCCATATGGGACCAGCAGCAACTGCCCACTGCGCTGGTACCGTTGCAATTCCACCGGCCCGTCGAGGAAGTAATACAAGCGCTCCACCGATTGATAGTCGATCCACATCCGGCCTGTCAGCACGGCGCCGCATACCGCCACGATGCCGGTCAGTACCCATGCCGTATCTGGAGAAAGACCGCGCAGCTTGCGGTCATCCACATACCCCAGCACGAAAGCAAATGGCAGCAGGAAGTACAGATAGTGCAGCGGATATTCCAGCATCGAATGCGCCACCGTCACCAGAATGACCGCATACAGGAAGGCCAGCGCGGGCGTCATTCGCCGTTTCCACGCAGCATGCACCAACCCCAAGAACGGCAGCATCACGGCCAGCAGCCCGAACACACCCACCTTGGCCAGGAGATCCAGGACAAGGTTGTGGGCGTTCATGGACATTTCGACATGGCCGAGCACGTCGGTCTGCACGTACTGGTTCCAGGCATAGTCGCCCCAACCACCGCCGAGCCATGGATGCGCCAGGAACATGTGCCATGCATGCTTCCACAAGAACACCCGCAGCCCCACACCCTGCTGCAACCGCTCATCCAGCGAGATCGGCAAGTCCAGATGCCAAAGCACGTTGGCATAGGCCACCAGCCAGTTGCAAAGTTGATAAGCCACGGCCAGGCCGAGTACGGGCACGCCCGCCCGCATCCACCGGCGAGCCCCCCGCTCCTCTGCTGACCAGGCCAGCCCTGCGATTCCCCCAACCAGGACAAGGTGAAGCCAGCTCATCCGGGAAACCGTCAGCGCCATGCCCAACAACAATGCCAGAGCGATGGCAGCCAGGGGCGCCCAATATCGCCGACGTGTCGAACCCAAGAACAGGCACGCTGCCAGGCCAAAGGCGAGATAGGTCGCTACGTGATTCGGCTGATTCAGGTTGCCCCACATCCGGCGGCCTGCGCCCATCGGCGTGATCGAGACCAGCTCGGTCGGCAGACCGGGGACACGAAACAGGTGTAGACACTCGATCACCACCGTCAGCAATCCACCAACGATGACAGCAACCGCGATCGCCTCCAACACACCTGGGACGTCGCGGCAACGCGCGCCGAGACCACATACCGCCGTCGTTCCTAGCAGAAACACGATGGCTGCAAAGGAAAAGAACGGGTTCAGTGGCGTGGCAACCACCAGTTGCACGATCAACACGCCAATCAGTGCTAGCGGCGCCAAGACAACCTTAGGTAGTCCGGTCTTGCTATTCCATGTCAAGCCCAGCGCGCCCACTGCCAGAACGACCCAGCAGATCGCCGCTGCGAATTCGCTGTAGAACGTTGGGATCGGATAACTATGGGCAGCAATCAGGAATGGGACAGACCAACACGCGACTGCGGCCAGCCAGAGCGGCGGCGACAACAGGGAACGATGGAGTGGAGGCACGATGGGCAGGGCAAGAATCCGGCGAAACAAAAAGAGCGCCCGAAGGCGCCCTTACTACAGCAGCTAGCTTAGCTTAGCGGCATTCTGCCGGAGCATACTTCGCTGCCAGCGTCATCGTAGCGTTCGGATTAACGCTGCTGGCGGCCGTAGCCTTACCCGCAGCGTAGCAGGTCCACATGATCGGACCCGACGGAGCCGAACCCGTCGGCAGCTTAGCGCCTGCCGCGGTCGGGACCAGAGCCAGCGTGCCGCCGCCGGCTGCCGTCGTATAGGTCACGGTGATCTGGCCCGGAACACCAGCCGTAGTGCCATCAATTGCAAGGTTTGCAACGTTCTTGGTGGGCGTGAACACCGACGAACCTACCGACAGGTCAGTTTGTGCATTGGCAGCGTTTTCCGACACCAGTGCCTTGGCTTGCGCAGCCAGCGACAGGCCTTCCGTCACGCGTGCACGAACCGTGTAGTCCTGATAGGCCGGAATGGCAATCGCAGCCAGAATACCGACGATCGCGACCACGATCATCAGTTCGATCAGCGTGAAACCCTTTTGGACACGCTTGTTGAGACGCATCGACTTCATGAAATTCCCCCGGAAAGTATGGTTAAGGATGTTGCGGGGGGAGATAGAGCAGGGACCGTGCCAGCCGAAAAACCTAGGCAGTCAGCGAGAAACTGACGCGATTCGGGTGATCACCCGGCCCTGGGCTGACAGTTTTCGGCAGTCATTGACGGAGAGCGTCAATATAGAGACCAATCGATCACAGAAAGGGCACGCTTCCCAGACCACGTGGTAGTACCTAAAGCAAAAAGCGCCCGAAGGCGCTTTTTGCTTTGAGTGGCTAACCAGCGAATTCAACGGCACTCTGCGGGCGCGTACTTCGGTGGCAGCGTAGCCGTCGTTCTCTGGGTGACAGTATTGACTGGCATCGACTTGCCGGCGGCTGTACACACCCACAGCACCATTGTCGGCGGCGCTGAACCCGCCTGCAGATTGGCAAGTGATGACGAGCTTCCGGAGTACGGGGTCAATACCAACGTATTCGCCTCCGCTCCCGTAACAGCAGATGCATAGACCACCGCGATTTCGCCCGTGGACGAATCAATATTCAGCGCACTGACGTTCCTGCTGGCCGGCAACGATGCAGAGCCGAGTGACAGGCTACTCTGCGCGTTGGCAGCATTCTCAACCACCAGCGCCTTGGCCTGCGCTGCCAGCGACAGCCCCTCAACCACGCGCGCGCGGATCGTGTAGTCCTGATAGGCCGGAATCGCAATCGCCGCCAATATCCCGATGATCGCCACCACGATCATCAATTCAATCAATGTAAAGCCGCGCTGGCCGCGCCACCTGTTCCTGCTGTGCTTCGATGCCATGGTTTCTCCCCGAAAGCGTTCAATCGATATTGTTTGAGGGGCGGAAACTGCACAGACCATGCCAAGCAGCGCTCGCTACTTCCGGACGGAAACCAGTGAGATTTAGCGAGAATTTATGCGCAAAACTGACCTTTCTTGGCAAAAAACCGGACAAAGATCGTCACGACCTACTTTCGGGGGGTGTCTCGAAAGGTCACGCTTGGCGCAGTGAACGCCGGCCCATCCACCAGCCCACGATCACGACGATCAACGCGCCAAGACAGCCAATCGCGACATCGGCATATGGGATGGCTTGCGTGAACCAGCCGGCATCCGCCGGATCGGTCACCAGCATGTCGCCTGCCAGATAGCCGAGCAGTGCCGCCGCCAGCGTGACGATGAGCGGAAGCCGCGCCATCAATGCCACCAGGAGCGTGCTGCCGAAGATGATCAGCGGAATCGACAGCCCGAGCCCCAGCACGAGCAGCGCAACGGCGGTCCCCGGCGGCCCCTTCTCTGCCGCGGCGGCCACGGCGACGACGTTGTCGAGCGACATCACCAGGTCGGCAATCAGAATGGTCCTGATGGCGGGCCACAGGCCGTCGTGTGGGCGGTGGTCTCCTGCCGCCTCGTCTTCGGCTTCGCTCAGCAGCTTGATACCGATGTAGACCAGCAGCACCGCACCGATCGTTTTCAGATAGGGAAGCGCCAGCAGCTTGACTGCCAGCACGGTTAGCACAATCCGCAGCGCGATGGCCGCGGCACTGCCCCAGAAGATCGCCTGCCGCTGCTGCCGGCGAGGCAGGTTGCGCGCGGCCAGGGCGATGACGACAGCGTTGTCGCCCGACAGCACGATGTTGGTCAGGATGATGGAGCCAAGTGCGAACCAGAATGCGCTGGAGGTGAGCGCCATGGCCGTCCCCGTGGATGTACACGTGCGCGAACTGCTTGCCGTGATTGCTTATACACGCCTCACACCGACTGTGCACGCGGCCGCGCCGCCGGCCAAACAAAAACGGGAGGCCAGGCCTCCCGTTCTCGCACAACCTCAAACCTGACCGATTACAGCATCGCCTTCAGCAGACGCGCCATTTCCGACGGGTTCTTGGTGGTCTTGATGCCGCAGGCTTCCATGATATCCAGCTTGGCTTGCGCGGTATCGGCACCGCCCGAGATCAGCGCGCCGGCGTGGCCCATGCGCTTGCCCGGAGGCGCGGTCACGCCAGCGATGAAGCCAACCACCGGCTTCTTCATGTTGTCCTTGATCCAGTAAGCCGCGTTGGCTTCGTCCGGACCGCCGATCTCACCGATCATGACCACGGCGTCCGTTTCCGGATCGTCGTTGAACATCTTCATCACGTCGATGTGCTTCAGGCCGTTGATCGGGTCGCCGCCGATGCCGACTGCCGACGATTGGCCCAAGCCCAGCGCGGTGAGCTGGCCCACGGCTTCGTACGTCAGCGTGCCCGAGCGCGACACCACGCCGATGCGGCCCTTGCGGTGGATGTGACCCGGCATGATGCCGATCTTGATTTCGTCCGGCGTGATCAGGCCCGGGCAGTTCGGGCCCAGCAGCAGCGTCTTGCTGCCGGCCTTACGCATCTTGTCCTTGACCATCATCATGTCGCGGACGGGGATGCCTTCGGTAATGCAGACCACCAGATCCAGTTCAGCTTCGACAGCTTCCCAGATCGCGTCAGCAGCGCCTGCGGGCGGCACGTAGATCACCGACACGGTTGCGCCGGTCTGTGCCTTGGCGTCCTTGACGCTCGCATAGATGGGAATGCCTTCGAAGTCTTCGCCGGCCTTCTTCGGGTTCACGCCTGCCACGAAGGCGTTCTTGCCGTTGGCGTAGTCGCGGCAACCGCGGGTGTGGAACTGGCCGGTCTTACCGGTGATCCCCTGGGTGATGACCTTGGTGTCTTTGTTGATCAGAATCGACATGCTGTAATCCTTTTATGCAGCGAGCCGCGCCGTCATGTTCAACGGGCGCCGCTCGCGTTCGCGTATGGTTGGGTCAGCGGGCGGCTTACTTGCCGGCGGCTGCGGCCACGACCTTCTCAGCGGCCTCTGCCATCGTGTCCGCGGCGATGATGGGCAGACCCGAGTCGGCCAGCATCTTCTTGCCGAGGTCTTCGTTGGTACCCTTCATGCGCACAACCAACGGCACCGACAGCGACACAGCCTTCGCCGCCGCGATCACGCCTTCAGCGATCACGTCGCAACGCATGATGCCGCCGAAGATGTTGACCAGAATGGCCTCCACGTCCGGGTTCTTCAGCATCAGCTTGAAGGCTTCGGTCACCTTCTCGGTGGTGGCACCGCCGCCCACGTCGAGGAAGTTGGCCGGCTCGCCGCCGAACAGCTTGATGGTGTCCATCGTGGCCATGGCCAGGCCGGCGCCGTTCACCAGGCAGCCGATGTTGCCGTCGAGCGAGATGTAGGCCAGGTCGAACTTGGAGGCTTCGATTTCGGCGGGATCTTCTTCATCCAGATCGCGGTACGCCACGATTTCCGGGTGACGGAACAGCGCGTTCGAGTCGAAGTTGAACTTGGCGTCCAGCGCGATGACCTTGCCGTCGCCGGTCAGGATCAGCGGGTTGATTTCAGCTTGCGAAGCGTCGGTTTCCCAGAACGCCTTGTACAAGCCTTGCAGGGCTTGGCGGGCTTGCGGCACGCTCGCGTCGGGCACGCCGATCTTGCGGGCGATGTCGTCAGCCTGAGCGTCTTGCAGGCCGGCTTGCGGATCGATCAGCAGCGTGTGGATCTTTTCCGGATGGCTTTCGGCGACTTCTTCGATGTCCATGCCGCCTTCGCTCGAGGCCATCAGCGCGACCTGCTGCGACACGCGGTCCACCACCAGCGACACGTACAGTTCCTTCTTGATGTCCGCGCCTTCTTCGATCAGCAGGCGCTTGACCAGCTTGCCCTCCGGACCGGTCTGGTGCGTCACCAGGGTCATGCCCAGGATGTTGCTGGCGTAGGTCTTGACCTCGTCCAGGCTCTTGGCAACCTTCACGCCGCCGCCCTTGCCGCGGCCGCCCGCATGAATCTGCGCCTTCACGACCCACACCGGGCCGCCCAGGGTTTCAGCGGCCTTCAGGGCCTCTTCGACCGAAAAAGCCGGAATGCCGCGCGGAACCGGCACATTGTATTTGCGCAGGATTTCCTTGCCTTGGTACTCATGGATATTCATGCGTGTTTCCTTTGCTAGGCTGGATGAGTGTGATGAAGGTTGAAAACGCGAGCGCCCGGAAACCCGTCAGGACGCAGTCCCCGATGACGGCTCGGCAATTGGCGGTTGGATCCTGGAAACCGGCTGGTAGGCAAACCAGCGCGGATAATGCTTGCGGACCACCTCGCCCTCGAAATGCAGGGCATGGCAGCCATGGAGTTGATACGGTGGTGTCTCCCCCGGCTCGATCGACCGGTGGTCATTGGAGTCGTCGCGCACCGGGGAAACATCCCCGGTGATCGCCTGAATGGCGACGGTCGGCAGCACGCCGCACAGCTCGGTCAGGTGCGTGCACCCCGCCGCGCGGCCAAGTCTCTCACGGGCGGCCTTGCGGAAACCTTTCATCAGGTTCAGGCCGACCAGCTTGCGGTAGGCCGGGCCGATCGTGTCGCAGTGCGTGGGATAGGGTACCCAGTCGGAACACGCTTCGGCGTCCACGACGTTCATATGGGTATCGATGGTGACGCGCAGCCACAGGTCATGCAGCGGCTGGCCCTGCGGCCGTACGCTGCCGCTGACGAGCGGGATGTCATGGGGCTTGGTGTCCACTAGGCGTGCCTCGATGTCCCACAGGCCGTCTTCCCGCAAATAGGCCTCGACCGTGATGGCACGGCGATGGCGCGCGACGCGCGGGACAGGATTGGACAAAGGCATGGACCAGACAGACCGATAGGACCGACGCAGGCCGGCGCACGCAGATCGCGCGTACCCGCACAACGTTCGCGACCAATGCACGCAAACGCAGTTGCCGCCACCGAAGTCGCGGGCAACATCAAAGCCGGGAATTCTAGCACGTCGCTGTGACCGGACCGGGGCGCCTTGCTGGAACCCGCGCCGGACGGGTGACGACGAATACCCCGGGGTGGAACCTGCTGGACCAGCAACCCCGCCGCACCTTATAAGCAACCGGTTGCAAAATCGAGCGATCTTCAGACCGGTTCATCTCCGTCGTCCAGCAAGGCATCCGCGCCCCGGATGATGCGCGACACCACCGCCCGGGAGAACCCGCGCGCCACCATGAAACGCACCTGCTTGGCACGTTCGGCCATGTCGGCGGGCAGGCGTCCGAAGCGGCGCTCCCAGACCGCCTTGGCGCGCGCCATCTCGGAGGCCTGCAATTGCGCTTTGACCTCGCCCATGGCGTCGGCGCCCAATTCGTGGGTTTTCAGTTCCTGCATCAGCCGGGCCGTGCCATAGCGACCAGCCCGGCGATGCACCACGCTTTCGGCAAAGCGCGTGTTGGAGAGCCAGTTCTCGCCCTCCAGCCAGTCCAGCAATGCTTCCACCTCATCGGTGGACTCGGCATGGGGCGCCAGCTTGCGGCGCAACTCCGCGCGGCTGTGCTCGCGCCGGGACAGGTAACCCAGCGCCCTCGCCTTCAGCGACAGCGGTTGACGTGGCAACGCCATCCGGACACGCTCCAAAGAAAAAACGCCTACCGTCGTGAAACGGCAGGCGCGTCAATCTCGATACGGCTGTCGATCTGCGCCGACAGCCAACCCAATCAATCTTCCTCGACTTCCTCGGCCAGCGTGATGGCGCCCATCGGCACCACGCCCAGGTGTTCACGAACCTTGTTCTCGATCTCGCGGGCCAGTTCGGCGTTTTCGCGCAGGAATTCGCGGCAGTTGTCACGGCCCTGGCCGATGCGCTCGCCGTTGTAGCTGTACCAGGCGCCGGACTTCTCGACCACCTTGGCTTCCACGCCCAGATCGATGATCTCACCCTCGCGCGACACGCCGGCACCGTAGAGGATGTCGAAGATGGCTTCGCGGAACGGCGGCGCCACCTTGTTCTTGACGACCTTGACCTTGGTCTCGTTGCCGACCACCTCGTCGCCCCGCTTGATCGAGCCGATGCGGCGGATGTCCAGACGCACCGAAGCGTAGAACTTGAGCGCATTGCCGCCCGTGGTGGTTTCCGGCGAGCCGAACATCACGCCGATCTTCATGCGGATCTGGTTGATGAAGATCACCATGCAGTTGGTGCGCTTGATGGTGCCGGTCAGCTTGCGCAGCGCCTGGCTCATCAGGCGGGCCTGCAGACCGGGCAGCGCGTCGCCCATCTCGCCTTCGATTTCGGCCTTGGGCACCAGCGCGGCCACCGAGTCGATGACGATCAGGTCGACCGAGCCCGAGCGCACCAGCGCGTCGGCGATTTCCAGCGCCTGCTCACCGGTGTCCGGCTGAGAGATCAGCAGGTCCGGCACCTTCACGCCGAGTTTGCCGGCATAAGTGACGTCCAGCGCATGCTCGGCGTCAATGAAGGCGCAGGTGCCGCCCAGCTTCTGCATCTCGGCGACCACCTGCAGCGTCAGCGTGGTCTTGCCGGACGATTCGGGGCCGTAGATCTCGACCACGCGACCGCGCGGCAGGCCGCCGACGCCCAGCGCGACGTCCAGGCCCAGCGAGCCGGTGGACACAACCTGGACCGGCTCCACCTCGGCGTCGCCCATCTTCATGATCGAGCCCTTGCCGAACTGCTTTTCGATCTGCGCGAGCGCGGCAGCCAGCGCCTTCTGCTTTTCTGCGCTCATCGAGGCTGCCTTCTTGCCGTCTTCCATGGTCGTCCTTCGTGCAAATTGGTGTATAAACTGGCCGCAAGGGCCTGGGATTCCAGCGGTCATCCGCAATGGCGGGCCGCGCGTCACCGTCCGGTGTCCGGTATCCGAGACATGGCCCAATTTCCATACTTTAGCGCCGCCAAGACTACAGCACCGCGCATTCGGGATACTGTATAAAAAACCAGTGGTTTTGACAAGTCTCCCGCTAAGACGTCGCGTGAAAAAATGTAGCGGGCGGGATGGACGGATCGGATGATCCGCCCGGCATTGCGGGGAGACACGCATGCGCATCCTGATTGCTGAAGACGACGCCACCCTGGCCGACGGGCTGACCCGTTCGCTGCGCCAGGCCGGCTATGCCGTCGACCGGGCCGCGGACGGCGCCGCCGCCGACGCAGCCCTTTCTGCGCAGACCGCGCAAACCTACGATCTGCTGATCCTTGATGTCGGGCTGCCGCGCCTGTCCGGCCTGGAGGTGCTCAAGCGCCTGCGCTCGCGCGGGGCGATGCTGCCGGTGCTGATCCTGACCGCCGCCGACAGCGTCGACGAGCGCGTCAAGGGCCTGGACCTGGGGGCCGACGACTATATGGCCAAACCCTTTGCGCTGTCCGAACTGGAGGCGCGCGTGCGGGCGCTGGTGCGGCGCGGCACCGGCGGCGGCGCCACGCTGGTCCGCCACGGGCCGCTGGCCTTCGACCAGGTCGGACGCATCGCCTACATCCGCGACCAGATGGTGGAGCTGTCGGCGCGGGAGCTCGGGCTGCTGGAGATCCTGCTGTCGCGCGCCGGCCGGCTGGTCTCGAAGGAACAGCTGGTCGACCACCTGTGCGGCTGGGGCGAAGAAGTCAGCAACAACGCGATCGAGGTCTACGTACACCGCCTGCGCAAGAAGATCGAGGTGGACGGCATCCGCATCGCCACCGTGCGCGGACTCGGCTATTGCCTGGAGCGCGTGACCGTACCGGCTGCCGTCCATGGGTGACCGGCTGGCCTGGCCCTGGCGCCGACCGCGCGCGGCGCCCGACCGCACCGCGCCCGACCCCGACGATCACGACCTCGCCGACACCCTCCCCCACCTCGAGCGCGACGCTACCCGGCCCGTCGCCCGCTCGCTGTTCGGCGAGATTCTCGACTGGATGCTCGCGCCGCTGCTGCTGCTGTGGCCGATGAGCATTGCGGTGACCTACCTGGTGGCCAAGTCGATCGCCAATGCGCCGTACGACCGCGCGCTGGAATCGAGCGCGATCGTGCTCAGCCAGCAATTGCACGAGGTCAACGGGCGCGTGACGCTGCAGTTGCCAATCTCAGCGCGCGAGATTCTGCGCGCGGACGAGACCGACAACATCTATTACCAAGTGCTCGGCAGCAGCGGCGAGTTCGTCTCCGGCGACCGCGACCTGCCGCTGCCCCCCGAGGAGGACGCCGGCGCCGGCAGCCTGGTGCAACTGCGCGACGACCGCATCCACGGTGCGGAGATCCGCGTGGCCTACACCTATGTGCAGCAGCCCGGCGCCCGGCCCGCGCTGGTGCAGGTGGCCGAGACGCTGGACAAGCGCGCGCAGCTGGCCAACGAGATCATCAAGGGCGTGATCCTGCCGCAGTTCGTGATCCTGCCGCTGGCGGTGATCCTGGTGTGGTTCGGGCTCACGCGCGGACTGGCTCCGCTCAACGCGATCCAGGAGCGCATCCGCGCGCGCAGCCCGGGCGACACGAGCCCCATCGACGAAGGTGCGGCGCCACAGGAGCTGACGCCCCTGGTCGCCTCATTCAACGAGCTGCTCGGGCGCCTGGAGCAATCGGTGCAGACGCAGAAGCGCTTCATCGCCGATGCCGCGCACCAGATGAAGACGCCGCTGGCCGGCCTGCGCATGCAGGCGGAGCTGGCGCAGCGCGAGCAGTCGCCCGACGAGCTGCGCCGCACCCTGGCCCACATCGCCGACAGCTCGGAGCGCACCGCGCACCTGGTCAAGCAGCTGCTGTCGCTGGCGCGCATGGAGAACATGGGCGCGGCCGACGGCATGGTGCCGCTGGACCTGTGCGCGCTGTCGCGGCAGGTGGTGGCCGAATGGCTGCCCAAGGCCTGGGCCAAGCAGATCGATCTGGGCTTCGAGGAGCCCGGCGCGCCGGTGACGGCCTCCGGCAACGCCACCATGCTGGCCGAGATGCTCAACAACCTGCTCGACAACGCGATCCGCTACACGCCCGACGGCGGCCATGTCACGGTGCGCGTGACCACCGCGCCGTTCGAGCCCTTTGTGTTCCTGGATGTGGAGGACACCGGCCCCGGCATTCCGGCGGCCGAGCGCGAGCGGGTCATGCAGCGCTTCTATCGCATCCTCGGCACGCAGGCCGAGGGCAGCGGGCTGGGCCTGGCGATCGTGCGCGAGATCGTGCAGCAGCATGGCGGCGACATCGCGGTGCTGGACTACGTCTACCAGTCGTCGCCGCGGCTGGCGGGGGCGCGGTTCCGCATCACCCTGCCGCGCGGCACGCCGGGCGAGGGGGCCTCGGCATGACGCCCGACACCGCATCGGACGCACCGACGCCTGCGCGCCGGCGCTGGATCTCCAACATGCGCTGGATCGCCGCGCTGCTGGGCGTGTGGTTCGTGGTGACCTTCGTGGTGGCGTTCTTCGCGCGCGACCTGTCGATGCGCATCTTCGATTGGCCCTTCGCTTACTGGGTGGCCGGCCAGGGTGCGCCCATCGCCTACGTGCTGATCACCATGCTGTACGCATGGCGCACCAACCGGCTCGCCGATGCTGCGGCGCGAGACGCCGGTGCAGCGCAGCAGGACGCGCGCGAGACCTCCCCGCCCCCGTCGATTTGATGCGCCGAAGCAGCCTCGGCAGGCTGCCGGCCATCGCACACATCTGCGCGTATACCCCGACGAAAACGCCCCGTTTGGGTGGCGTTCGTGTCAGAACGCAGTAAGTTTCGGCTCCCACAATCGTTCGCAATTCCGCGGGCGCTGCGTTGCGTTGTCATGTCCCATGCCCAGCGGGAAGACTCACCAACAGGAGACAACATGGCAACCGTGCAAAGTGCACCGAACGCGCCCGCCGGGCGCATGCAGCCCTCGCCCATGACCCGGGAGGAGAAGAAGGTCATCTTCGCCTCCTCGCTGGGCACGGTGTTCGAGTGGTACGACTTCTATCTCTACGGGTCCCTGGCGGCCATCATCGCCAAGCAGTTCTTTTCCGGGCTGGACCCGACGGCCGCCTTCATCTTCGCGCTGCTGGCATTCGCGGCGGGCTTCCTGGTGCGGCCGTTCGGCGCGCTGGTGTTCGGCCGGCTGGGCGACATGATCGGGCGCAAGTACACATTCCTGATCACCATTCTGATCATGGGCACGTCGACCTTCATCGTCGGCCTGCTGCCCTCGTACACCACGATCGGGGCAGCCGCGCCGGTCATCCTCATCATGCTGCGCCTGCTGCAGGGCCTGGCGCTGGGCGGCGAGTACGGCGGTGCCGCCACCTACGTCGCCGAGCACGCGCCGCACGGGCGGCGGGGCAATTACACGTCGTGGATCCAGACCACCGCCACGATGGGCCTGTTCCTGTCGCTGATCGTGATCCTGGTGGTGCGCGAGCTGACCGGCGCATCGTTCGACGACTGGGGCTGGCGCATCCCGTTCCTGGTGTCGATCGTGCTGCTGGCCACGTCGGTGTACATCCGCCTGTCGATGAGCGAGTCGCCGGCATTCCAGAAGATGAAGGCCGAGGGCAAGACCTCCAAGGCCCCGCTGACGGAATCGTTCGGCCAGTGGCGCAACCTGAAGATCGTGATCCTGGCGCTGCTGGGCCTGACCGCCGGCCAGGCGGTGGTGTGGTACACGGGCCAGTTCTACGCGCTGTTCTTCCTGACGCAGGTGCTGAAGGTCGATGCGTTCACGGCCAACGTGCTGATTGCCGTGGCGCTGGCCATCGGCACGCCGTTCTTCGTATTCTTCGGCTCGCTGTCGGACCGCATCGGCCGCAAGTGGATCATCATGGCCGGCTGCCTGCTGGCGGTGCTGACCTACTTCCCGCTGTTCAAGGCGCTCACCCACTACGCCAATCCGGCGCTGGAGCGCGCCCAGCAGACCGCGCAGATCTCCATCAAGGCCGATCCGAAGGAATGCTCGTTCCAGGGCAGCCCGATCGCGCGGGAAGTCGATTTCCGCTCGTCGTGCGACATCGCCAAGCGCACGCTCGCGCAATCGTCGGCCAGCTATGAAGCGGAAGACGCGCCGGCCGGCACCATCGCCTCGGTGACGATCGCCGGCAGGGAAATCTCCTCGCTCAACGCCAGCCGCACGGCCGACGGCCAGAACTTCGATGCCGACAGCAAGAAGAAGATCGCCGACTTCAAGAAATCGGTGAGCGATGCGCTCAAGGCGGCGAACTACCCGAGCAAGGCCGACCCGGCGCAGATGAACACGGTGATGGTGCTGGTGATCCTGGTGATCCTGGTGATCTACGTGACCATGGTCTATGGCCCGATCGCGGCGATGCTGGTGGAGCTGTTTCCGACGCGTATCCGCTATACGTCGATGTCGCTGCCGTACCACATCGGCAACGGCTGGTTTGGCGGCCTGCTGCCGACCATCTCGTTCGCGCTGGTGGCGCAGCACGGCAACATCTACTACGGGCTGTGGTATCCGATCTGGATTGCCGCCATCACCTTCGTGATCGGGGCCCTGTTCGTGCGGGAGACCAAGGACGTCGACATCTATCGACACGACTGACGATAGGTGCTTGACACCCAATCGGACACCGGTATAATCGCGGTTTTCGGCGAATTAGCTCAGTCGGTTAGAGCGACGGAATCATAATCCGCAGGTCCGGGGTTCGAGTCCCTGATTCGCCACCAGTCTCAAAAAAGCCGCGATCCCGCAAGGGTTCGCGGCTTTTTGCTTTGGGGCGCACGCACTGGGCCGCGGCAATGCCGGCATCTGCCACACGCTCGTCTGCCTGACCGGCTGCACGCCACCCCCCTCACAAGCGCGGCAACAGGATGCATTGGCCCGCCAGCGGCCAGTAGGTCCCGCCGAAGGCGAAGTAGATCCGCGCCAAGATGCCCGCGCTGTTGAGCAAGTCGAACAGCACGACCGCGACAAGTGCGACGAGCAGGAATGTGACCAGGACCTTCAGCCCCTTCCGCTCAGGCGCCGCGGTCCGGTGCCTGGAAAGATGGTCGAGTGTTGACATGGCCGCTCCCGCAAGACGTCCTGACATCGAAGACAACCCGCCAGGGCAACGCCGACATATGACGAGATCGTGCACGGTCGCCATGGGGTGTCGGGGTTGACCTCGAGCTTCGCGGTATCTGTGTCCCGAAAACCGTGCACACGGCTGAGGGAGAAGACCGCGAAATCGTTTGCCCAGGCAAAAAATGCGTGCCTTGAGCCGTCAGAAGGAATACTGACGGCGCGTCCGTGACAATTTCGGGACAGAAACGCGGATGTGATCGCCAGGTGACCATGTCTGCACGCCAAGCATGCCGTGGCCGTGGACAACGCCACGGAATGAAACGGCCATCGGGCAATACAAGCCAAACCACCCTGGCCGGCACATCCTGCTCGGCATTCGCCGGGGTCGATTGGCGCCTCGCTGCCTGTGGCGACGCTTCCTCGCGACACAGTACTGCGTGGCGCATCGTTATCATGCCGGTGTGACTCCGATGCGCTTCCATGACCGCTCTCCACCCACTGTCCATCGGCATCGCCGGCGCCGGCAATGCCGGGCTGGCTGCCGCCATCGCCTTTGCCCGACAGGGCCACGATGTCCGCGTTTTCGAGAAACATCCACAGCTGACGGCCATGGGCGCGGGGCTGCTGATCCAGCCGCAGGGCATCCGCGCGTTCGAGGCACTGGGCCTGGGCCGCGAGCTCGAAGGGATCGGCGCGCCGATTGACCGGCTGCTCGGCCTGAGCCATCGGGGCTGGCGGCTGATCGACGTCGATCTGGCCGGCTCGCCCGGCCGCGCGGTGACACGCCCCGCGTTGTCGAACCTGCTGTTCGGCGCGGCGCGGCGGGCCGGTGCGACGTTCAGCTTCGGCTGCGGCATCCGCGAACTCCACCGCGATGGGGCGCGGGCGCGGGTTGTGCACGCCGACGGCGAATCGGGGTTCGACCTCTTCGTCATCGCCGATGGCGCGGCCTCGACGCTGCGCGAGCAGGCCGGGCTGGCGGGGCCGTCGCGCCGCTACCCCTGGGGCACGCTGTGGTTCCAAGCGTGGGTGGACGGCTGGGACCCACGCGCGCTACAGCAACGCTTTCGCGGTACGCGCGAGATGATGGGCCTGCTGCCCACCGACACAGCGGACCACCGCACGCGCCTGTCGATGTTCTGGAGCTTGCGCGGCGATGCCCTGGAGGCCTGGCGACGGACCGACATCGGGCAATGGAAGCAGCAGGTGCTGCGCCTGTGGCCGCAATCGGCGCCGGTGATCGAGCAGATCCGCGCGCACGACGACCTGCCGTTCGCCGTCTACCGCCATACTTGGCCGCGCGCCCTGGCCCGGCCGCCCTACTGCGTGATCGGCGACGCAGCCCACGCGATGAGCCCGCAACTGGGCCTGGGCACCACGCTGGCGGCACAGGACGCCCTGGCCCTCGCCTCCGCCGTGCAGACGCATGGGCCGGTCGACGGCGCCCTCGCCTACCATGTGCGCAGGCTGCGCACCGTGCAGGCCTACCAGACCGTCAGCCGCGCGCTCACGCCGTGCTTCCAGGCAACGCATGGCGGCTGGGCGCGCGACCTCGTGTTCGCCGCCGGCCTGCGCATCCCGGGCGTGCCCTGGCTGATGAAGCGCAGCCTGACCGAGCCGCCCGCGCGCGGCACCGCCATCGGCACCGCGCCCGCGAACGAAGAACCCCAGGCATGAACCCCTGACGAACCGGCCCCATGTCCCTGCTCGACACCTTCCTCCCCCGGCATCAGTTCAGCGAAATGCACCGGATCCGGATCGCGGCGCCGCCCGGCCGCGTGCTCGACGTGGTGCCGCAGCTCGATGTTGCCGACTTTCCGCTGGCGAAGCTGTTCCTGCATCTGCGCGCCCTGCCCGCGCGCGTGGCCGCATGGGCAGGCGCCGGCGCCAGCGCGCGGCGTGTCGATGCCACCTTCGGCCTGCACGATTTCACCGTGCTCGGACGCGACGGCGATCGCGAATGCGCATTCGGCCTGGTCGGCCGGTTCTGGGAGCCGACGGGTGGCCTCGTCCGGGTGGCGGCGGACGGCTTCCACGGCTTCAGCGAACCCGGCGTTGCCAAGCTGGTCATGACGTTCATCGCCGAGCCCGACGATGCCGGCACGCTGCTGACCACACGGACCTGCGTCCACTGCCCCGACGAAGCCACGCGCCGCCGATTTGCGCCGTACTGGTACCTCATCCGCGTGCCCAGCGGCTTGATCCGCCGGATGCTGCTGCAGCGGATCCGGCAACTGGCCGAAGCACGCGCTTAGCGCTTGGCCTGTCGCCGGAACTCGAACCGGCGGCGCTAGATCACCGCGGGCTCCTCGACGGGTGCCTCCAGGGCGCCGGTCTTGTCTGCGACGCTCAAGTGATTCAGGTGATCGAGGCGGTAGCCGTGCTTGTACACCGCCACCAGCCGGACCTCGTTCACCGGCTCGAGGCGCAGCTTCAGGCGAATGCGCGACACATGGCTGTCGATCGTGCGCGTGTACTCCGCCGAATTGCGGCCCCAGACCTGCCCGAAGATGTGGTCGCGCGACAGCGTGCGACCGGCGTTGGCGAACAGCAGCATGGCTAACTGGAACTCGATGCCGGTGAGCGCGAGCGGCGCGCCGTGCAGCGTGACCAGCCGGCGCTGCGGATTGAAGTGATACGGGCCGACCGCGAACGGCATGCCGGCGTACGGCACCGGGTGGGCCCGGCGCAGCAGGGCTTCGACACGGGCGCGCAACTCGGGGATGTGGAACGGCTTGGTGAGGTAGTCGTCCGCGCCCTGGCCCAGCGCCCGCACCAGGCCCCGCTCGCGGGCCTCGGCCGTGACGAAGAGGATCGGCAGGACCTCCTGGTGCCGGCTGCGCACGACGCTCAGCAGATCGATGCCCAGCATGCCAGGCGTGTGCCAGTCGAGCACGAGCATGTCGTACGACGAGCGGCCCAGCATGCGCAGCAGCGTGGCGCCGTTGGTGAACGTCACCACGTCGTGGCCGGACTGGGACAGGATCTGGGCGATGACTTCGCTCTGGAAGGGATCGTCCTCAAGCAAGGCGATGCGCATGGTCGGGCTCCATGAAAAGCGGCAGACGCCACATGCGCGTCACGACGAACCGGCATGACGGGATGCGCTCCGTGGCCTGGATTGCATTGCTGGCATTTTCATGGCGGCATGTGGCGCCGGCCATAGGAGCAGTCTGATTCTAAGAACCGTGGACGACGGAAACGGCCTCCGGCATCGTGACCGGAAATACGCCAGGACCACGCGGTCCGGGCCGGTGCGGCCTGGCCGGGCGGCAAGGCCTGAACATCCAAGGCGCGCATGCCGGCCCCGTCGCAGCGCACGGGGAGCAGGCTGTAACGTTCGCGGAGTCACGTCAGGAGAAGGCCCGGCACGCGCGGAATGGATCATGCCGCGCGGCGCCCCGCGACGGCGCACGCGCCACAACATTTGACGATGGCGGCGTCAGCGTCCCCAGGCCGGGCTCAGGCCGGATCGCTGCCGTCCAGCTCGCGGCGGATCGCTTCCGTCAGCATGTCGATCAGCAAGCGGACCCGCTTGGGAATAAAGCGCGCGGTGGGCGTGACCAGATGCAACGGCTCGCCGCTGGTGGCGTATTCGGGCAGCACCCGCACCAGGCGCGGCAGCGGGGCGTTGGCGCGGGCGACGCCACCGGCATAGAGCGGCAGCGGGCCGATGCCGGCACTGCTCGCGATCAGTGTTTCGAGATAGGACAGGCTGTCGGCATTCAGGCGCGCGCGCACGGCCACGGTCTTCAGGCCATCGGGGCCGACCAGGCGCCATTGCGTCTCGCCGCGGCCGGTGCCACGGAAATCGAGGCAGTTGTGATGGCCCAGGTCGCGCACCGCCTGCGGCATGCCCTGCTTCTGCAGGTAGTCCGGCGAGGCGAACAGGCCGATGCGCAGCACGCCCAGCGGCCGGGCCACCAGCGAACTGTCGGCCAGGCGCCCGACGCGGACCGCCAGGTCGAAGCCCTCCTGCACGAGATCGACGTTGCGCGGCGTCAGCACCACGTCGAGATCGATGTCGGGGTATTGCTGCATGAAGCGCGCCATGATCGGCGCGATCAGCAGCCGGCCCACGTCTTCAGGGGCCGTCATGCGCACCTTGCCGCGCGGCAGGTCCTGCAGCTCGCCGGCGCAGGTGGTGGCGCGCTCGATCTCTTCCAGTGCATGCGACGCCACCTGGTAGAGGCTCTGGCCGGCATCGGTCAGGTGCAGCGTGCGCGTGGTGCGCTGTAGCAGACGGACGTTCAAATCCTGTTCGAGCGCGGCGATGCCCCGGCTGACCGACGACTTGGGCAAGTCCAGCCGCACCGCCGCCGCCGTGAAGCTCCCCGCTTCGACGACGCGCACGAACAGCGCCAGTTGGTTGAGATCCATGGTGTCTTCCTCGTATCGTGAGAGCGGCTGGCCTGCCTTGTTTAATTGTCCCGCTGCAGGCAACATTTTTTCCCACGATACCCATCTAGTGCAAAAGGGGCAACCACCCTACATTCAGGGTGTGACAGATTCCTTTCCGATTCAGGAGAACGCTATGGACACCCTCGTACAACCCCGCGTGGAACGCGCCCGCCGCGTCGAGCGCATCGTCACCGGCAGCGCCACTTCGGACGGCGCGGGCGTCAGGCTCACGCGCGTGCTGACCCAGCCGCTGCAGCGCCGGCTCGATCCGCTCCTGATGCTCGATGCCTTCCGCAGCGATGACCCGAACGACTATCTGGCCGGCTTCCCCGATCATCCGCACCGCGGCTTCGAGACGGTGACGTACATGATCGCGGGCCGCATGCGCCACCGCGACAATGCCGGCCACGAGGGCCTGCTGCAGACCGGCGGCGTGCAATGGATGACGGCCGGCAGCGGCATCGTGCATTCGGAGATGCCGGAGCAGGAGGACGGTGTGATGGAAGGCTTCCAGCTGTGGCTGAACCTGCCCGCGCGCGACAAGATGACGACGCCGTGGTATCGCGACATTCCGTCGGCCGAGATTCCCGAGTTCACGACGGAAGGCGGCGTGGCGGTGCGCGTGATCGCCGGCGAGTCGCATGGCGTGCAAGGCGCGATGACGCGCGACGCGACGCAGCCGCTGTACCTCGACATCTCGCTGCCGGCAGGCGCGGCGTTCGCGCAGCCGCTGCCGGCGCGCCACAACGCGTTCGTCTATGTGTTCCGCGGCAGCGCGATGGCGGGCGATGCGCAGGCGCCGGGCGGTGCCGGGCTGCAGCGCGTGGACGACAAGCAGATGGCCATCCTCGCCAACACGGAAGGCAGCGACGGCGTGGTGATCCGCGCGGGCGACGCGCCGGCGCGCGTGCTGCTGGTGGCCGGCCAGCCGCTGAACGAGCCAATCGCGCAGTACGGCCCGTTCGTGATGAACACACAGGAAGAGATCTTCCAGGCCGTGCGCGACTTCCAGGCCGGCAAGTTCGCCTGAGCGCATCGGGCGCCCGCCCGGTCCGCCAGAAAAAAACCGCCGCCTGGTATTACCAGAGCGGCGGTTCGTCCAGCAGCGCGATCTGCTCGCGCAGCTCCAGCACGCGGTCCTGCCAGTAGCGCTGCGTGTTGAACCACGGGAAGGCCGCCGGGAACGCCGGATCGTTCCAGCGCCGCGCCAGCCAGGCGCTGTAGTGCAGCAGGCGCAGCGTGCGCAGCGCCTCCACCAGATGCAGCTCGCGCATGTCGAACGCGCAGAAATCTTCATAGCCGGCGAGCACGCTGGCCAGTTGATGCCGCATCGACGCGCGGTCGCCCGACAGCAGCATCCACAGATCTTGCACGGCGGGGCCGGTGCGGCTGTCGTCGAAATCGACGAAGTGCGGGCCGGCGCTGCGCAGCGGATCGTTCTTGAGCGCATCGGCCTCGTCGATCCACAGCACGTTGGAGGCGTGGCAATCGCCGTGCAGGCGCAGCATCGCGACCTCGCCGGCGCGGTCGTAGCATCGGCGCACGCCGTCGAGCGCGGCATCGGCCACGCTGCACCAGGCGGGCAGCAGGTCGGGCGGGATGAAATCGTGTTCGAGCAGCCAGTCGCGCGACTGCACGCCGAAGGTGTCGATATCGAGCGCGGGCCGGGCCATGAACGGACGGCGCGCGCCGACAGCGTGGATGCGGCCGAGGAAGCGCCCCATCCATTCGAGCGTGTCGTCGCGGTCGATGGCCGGCACGCGGCCGGCGCAACGCGGGAAGACGGCGAAGTGCCAGCGGTCGAAGGCGTGCAGCGTGCGGCCGTCGATTTCCAGCGGTGCGACCACCGGGATCTCGGCCGCCGCCAGCTCGGCGGTGAAGGCGTGCTCTTCGACGATCTGCGCGTCGTTCCAGCGCCCGGGGCGATAGAACTTGACGACCACCGGCGCGCTGTCTTCGATGCCCGCCTGGTAGACGCGGTTCTCGTAGCTGTTGAGCGCGAACATGCGGCCGTCGGGCATCAGCCCGACCTGGGCCAGCGCATCGAGGATGCTGTCTGGCGTCAGGCCGTCATAGGGCGCCTCGGACGCATCGGGCGATGGAGGCTGGCCGTCGTGCCGCATGGATGTCAGGCCTTGCGACCGCCGAGCAGCGCCGCTGCCTTGGCAAACAGGCCGTTGAACGGCTGTTTGGGTGCGGGCTGCGCCACCTTCTTGGCCGGCTGCGCGGCTTGCGTGCTGGACGCACGGCGCTGGCCGCCCTGCCCGTTGCCTTGGCCGTTGCCCTGGCGCTGGCCGCGCGCATGCGATTGGCCGTTGCTGTTGCCGTTACCGCTGCCCTGACCGCCGCGCGGCTTCGGCGCGGCCTGGCCATCGCGCTGGCCTTGTGCCTGGCGCTGGCGACCGCCGCCATTGCGGCCTTGACCCTGACCCTGACCCTGACCCTGACCCTGACCCTGACCCTGACCCTGACCCTGACCCTGGCCTTGCCCTTGACCCTGACCGCTGGCGCCCGACTCGCGGCGCGGCTCGCGCGGTGCACGGGGCTCGCGCGGCGCGGCGTTGCCCGCGGCCTGGCGCGGTTGCTGGCCACGGCCGCCGCCGCCCTGGCGCGGCGCACGGGCGCTGTTGCGGCCGTTCGGAATCGGCTCCGGCGCGATGGTCGGGTCCGGCTCGAAGCCCTGCAGGACGGTGCGCGGCAGCTCGCGCTTGATCAGGCGCTCGATGTCGCGCAGCAGGCCATGCTCGTCCACGCACACCAGCGAGATCGCCTCGCCCTGCGCGCCCGCGCGGCCGGTGCGGCCGATGCGGTGCACATAGTCTTCCGGCACGTTGGGCAGGTCGAAGTTGACCACGTGCGGCAGCTGGTCGATATCGATGCCGCGCGCGGCGATGTCGGTGGCGACCAGCACACGCAGCGTCCCGGCCTTGAACTCCGACAGCGCCCGCGTGCGCGCCGACTGGCTCTTGTTGCCGTGGATGGCCAGCGCCGGGATGCCGTCGCGCGTGAGCTGCTCGGCCAGGCGGTTGGCGCCGTGCTTGGTGCGCGTGAAGACCAGCACCTGGTGCCAGTCGTTGTCGCTCACGAGCTTGGCGAGCAGTTCGCGCTTGCGTTCGCGGTCGACCGGGTAGATGCGCTGTTCGACCGTCTCGGCGGTGGTGTTGCGGCGCGCGACTTCGATCAGAGCGGGCTGATCCAGCAGACGGTCGGCCAGCGCGCGGATGTCGTCCGAGAACGTCGCCGAGAACAGCAGGTTCTGGCGCTTGGGCGGCAGGATGTTGAGAATCTTGCGGATGTCGTGGATGAAGCCCATGTCCAGCATGCGGTCGGCTTCGTCCAGCACCAGCAGTTCGATGTGCGAGAGATCGATGGTGCGCTGGCCGACGTGGTCCAGCAGACGGCCCGGCGTGGCCACGACGATGTCGACGCCGCGCTTGAGCGCATCGATCTGCGGATTGATGCCGACGCCGCCGAACATCACCATCGACTTCAGCGGCAGATACTTGCCGTAGGCGCGCACGCTCTCTTCGACCTGCGCGGCGAGCTCGCGCGTGGGTGTGAGCACCAGCGCACGAATGGGATAGCGCATGCCGTTGGGCGTCTGCACCTTGTTGGGCTGCACGGCGGACAGGCGATGCAGCAGCGGCAATGTGAAGCCGGCGGTCTTGCCGGTGCCGGTCTGTGCACCGGCGAGCAGGTCACCGCCCTTGAGAATCGCGGGGATGGCCTGGCGTTGAATCGGGGTGGGTTCTGCGTAGCCGAGTTCGGCAACGGCACGTACCAGCTTGTCTGACAAGCCGAGTTCGGAAAACGACATGGAAAAGCAATTGGACCGGCGTGTCCCGCGCATTCGTTCGTGCGCCAATCGTGGACAGAGCCTGGGTAGGTGACGGGGCGACTGGACCCCGGGGACTGCGAAGGGCGGTAGTTTAACAGGATGCTGCGTAAAGACTGGTTTTGGTCCTGGCCTTGGTGGTGCATCCCTGGTTTCGTCTCCTGCCGGGGCGGGGCTTGGTGGTGCAACCCTTGTTTCATCCCCTGCCGGGGCGGGGCTTGGTGGTACATCCCTTGTTTCGGCTCCTGCCGGGGCCAGGCTTGGTGGTCCATCCCTTGTTTCATCCCCTGCCGGGGCTGACTCACTTTCTTTGTCTTGCCAAAGAAAGTAAGCAAAGAAAGGCGCGCCCGATGCGGCGAAAGCCTCCTTGAATTTGTGTTGCAGGGAGGGAGAGGGGGCAAACTCGCTTCGCTCAGAACCTGTTCACGATCTTGCGTAAAACCAGGAGAATCCGAGGATGCGCAAGAAGACCTACCCAAGTGACATGAGCCGGGAGCGGTTCGAGCCGATTCGCCCGCTGCTGGAACAGGCCCGCAAGAGAACCAAGCCGAGAACGGTGGACCTGTACGAGGTGTGGTGCGCAGTGCTGTACCTGCTGCGCACAGGCTGCCAATGGCGTGCGTTGCCCAGCGACTTCCCCAAATGGCGCACAGTGCATTCGTACTTCGCCAAATGGAGCGAGCCCGACGAGCAAGGCGTGAGCCTGCTGGAGCGGGCGCTCAAAAAATCAGGTTGGCGCGGCCCGCGCCAGACAGGGGCGCAACGCCTGCACGACGTTCTTGATCGTGGACGCGCAGAGCGTGAAGAACACGGACACGGCGGCGCACAAGGGCTATGACGCGGGCAAGAAGGTTTCGGGCATCAAACGCCATATCGCAGTGGACACGCAGGGTCTGCCGCATGCCGTGGCGGTGACGACCGCCGAGGTGACAGATCGCAAGGGGGCGCTACAGGCGCTCAAGCGCTGCAAGCCCGGCTTGAGCCGAGTGCAAAGTTTGCTGGCCGACAATGGTTATGTGGGCGAGCCTTTTGCGCAGGGCGTGCGCGACGCCTTGAGCGAAGAGGTGACGGTGCAGATTGCCAAACGTAGCGAACTGCACACCTTCAAGGTGATACCCCAACGCTGGGTTGTGGAGCGCAGCTTTGCGTGGCTGGAGAAGAACCGCAGGCTATGGAAGAACTGCGAACGCAAACTCAACACCAGCCTGCAATTCGTTCATCTAGCCTTCCTGGCCCTGTTGCTCAGGAGTTGTCCATCGGGCGCGCCCGTCCCCGAAGGATGAAGCGCGCTTGCGGTCAATGCCTTGCAATTGGATGGGGATAAGATGGCCGGTGGTGTTGGCAACGAGGTCGGCCGGATCTTGGTGCCCCGAGCCCGTTCAGTAGTTGGACCCGCAGCCCTGCGAGCACCCCGAATTGTGACCACGGGTGGTGACACCCTGGAGCACGCCTAGTAGATTTCGACGACGAGGGCTGCTGCCGATGCCATTGACTCTGGCAGGAGGCTCCATGCAAGTACTCTATCCCCGCTGCGCCGGACTGGACGTGCACAAGGACACGATCGTGGCCTGTGTACGCTGCGTCTCGGCGCCCCTGCACCAGGAAGTGCGTAGCTTTGACAGCACCACCAGTGGGCTGCTGGCGCTGACCGACTGGCTGGCGCTGCACGGCTGCACCCATGTGGCCATGGAAGCCACTGGGGTGTACTGGAAGCCGGTGTGGCACATTCTTGAGGGCAACTTCGAGTTGGTGCTAGCCAACGCCCACCACATCCGGGGCGTGCCCGGCCGCAAGACCGACGTCAACGACGCGATGTGGATTGCCGATTTGCTGGCCCATGGCTTGATCCGGTCGAGCTTCGTGCCACCGGCGGCCATTCAGGAACTGCGCGATCTCACGCGTACCCGCAAGCAACTCGTGCGCGAGATTGCTCAGCACAGCCTGCGCATCCAGAAAGTGCTCGAAGACGCCAACCTCAAATTGGGCAGCGTGCTCTCGGATATCCTCGGGCACAGCGGCCGCGCCATGCTCAAGGCCATCGTCGCCGGCGAGCACGACCCCATGCAGCTTGCCGCGCTGGCCCAAGGCAACGCGCGCAAGAAGACCGCCGAGTTGCGCGAGGCGTTGCGCGGACACATTACCGACCACCACCGCACGATGCTCAAGCTGCACCTGGACATCATCGCCGCCCTGGAACACACGCTAGCCGAGCTCGATGCCGTGGTGGGAAAAGCGCTGGCGCCGATCCGACAGCGCGCCCGCCTGCTGACCACAATCCCAGGGGTTAGCGACTTGACCGCTCAGGTCCTGTTGGCGGAGATCGGCGTCGACATGACGCGCTTTCCTGATGCAGGCCACCTAGTGTCGTGGGCAGGGCTGTGCCCGCGCAACGACGAGAGCGCCGGCAAGCGGCGCAGCACGCGGGTGCGCAAGAGTGGCACCTGGCTCAAGACTGCCCTGGTGACCGCCGCCTGGGCTGCGGTACGCGTTAAAAGCAGCTATCTGTGTGCCCAGTTCCTGCGCATCAAGGCCCGCCGCGGCGCCAAAAAGGCCATTCTCGCGGTGGCCGCCTCCATGCTCACGGCCGCTTACCACATGCTCCGGGATGGCGCTGAGTACGCCGACCTTGGCTCCGATTACTTCAACCGTCACGACGTCAGCAAGACCATCCGTCGCCTACTCAAACGCCTCGCCGACCTCGGGTGTCATGTGGATCCGATTGCCATGCCATCCAGCGCTTCCGAGTAGATCGTGAACAGGTTCTCAGACAGCCCCCTCTCTTTTTCCTCCCTGCAACACAAATTCAAGGCGCCGCATAGGGCAAGGGAAAAGCAACCAATCTGACACTAAGCACGCTACCAAGAACTGCCTTGGCGCTTGCCTGTGTTCACCGACGGTTTGGCCTTTCCTGCCCTATTGAGAATTACATAACCCATGACATCACCACAACTCAGCCTGCTTCCAGCACGCGGCGATGATCGATGGGCGTTTCTGGCCGCTCTTGAGCTTGCGGCGGGCGGTGTGTTTGAGTTCGGCGAGGGTATCGGGACAGAAGTTGGCCAACGCGTGCCGCTTGAGCCAGGCCCACAGGTATTCGACCGGGTTGAGGTCTGGGGAATAGCTGGGCAGCAGCGCCATCTGTACGGCGCCTCGCGTACTGTCGAGGTACTCGCGCACAACGCGGCTCTTGTGCTGTGGCGCGCCGTCCCACACGATCAGCAACTTGCGCTTGAGCTGCGCACGCAGCGCCTTGAGGAACTCGATGATCTGCGCACTCTTGATCGCGCCGTCGTGCAGTCGAAACACGAAGTTCGTGCGCGTGAGGCCGGCGATGACCGAGACGTGCTTCCAGTTGAAGTGGAACTGGATGACCGGCGTGCAGCCCTTGGGCGCCCAGGTGCGCACGCGCGTGGGCCGCTCCGACAGGCCCGACTCGTCAATGAAGACGATTAGCCGTCGCTCGGCGGCACACTTTTTTTTAGCGCGGGCCAAGTCTTGCGCTTGAAGCGCTGTACCGCGTCTTCGTCGCGTTCGATGGCCCGGCGCTCAGGCTTTTGCGGGCTGAAGCCCAACGCACCCAGCAGCCGCCAGACATGCACCTCGCTGAAGGTGACGCCATACAGTCGTTCGATGAGCATGCGCACGCGCTTGAGGGTCCACAGCTCGGTGCCGAAGCCGTGCGCCAGCGCACCTTGCAGCAGTGCCACGCGCAAGCCTTCGAGCTGGCACGCATCCAGTTGGGCTGCACGACCTACGTTCATTGTCCGCAATGCGTCAATGCCACCTTCGTTGAGCCGGGCTTTCCAGGTGTACGCGGTTTGCCGTGCCACACCCACCGCCTTCGCCGCTTCGGCCGGCGTCTTGCCCGCAAGCATCAAGCGTCCGGCACGTACCCGTTTGCGCGTCGCTTCGTCCATCTTGGTCATGAACCGATCCTCCATACACGGTGCTGACCATATAACGCGCCTACGGACGATCGGTTGTCATGATTTAGGTAAAGATCAATAGATGGCGCCTTGAATTTTTGTTACGGGGAGGAAAAAGGAAGGGGGCTGTCTGAGCGCAGCGAGTTTGCCCCCTTCCCCTCCCCGTAACAAAAATTCAAGGAGGGGGTCGCCATCTCGGGCGCGCCTTTCTTTTGCCTACTTTTCTTTGGCAAGACAAAGAAAAGTAGGTCAGCCCCGGCAGGGGATGAAACAAGGGATGGACCACCAAGCCCCGCCCCCGCAGGAGACAAAACCCGGGATGCACCACCAGCCCCCCATCAACAACCCCATAAAGTTCGCACACACGCACAAAACAACCCCCACATTTCATACCTCAACACACCAACCCCAAGCCTTCTAGAGCCCATCGTCTTATACACAACTAGCGGAGTCGCCCACCGCGCGTAGCGCTTGCAGGGTTTTGGCCGCGACATGAACGTCCTTGAGTCCGAGCCAGATGGCTTTGGCGCCGGGCTCGCCATCGCCCTTGCGGCCGAGGAAGCCGCCCAGACTGGCGATCAGGCGCAGCACTTCATTCAGCTTGGGCCGGGCCGGCTGCCTGGCGCGGCTCAGCAGATAGGCGCCGCGAATCTCGTCAGGGTCGAAGAACAATTCGGCATCCAGATCCGGGCAGGTGCGCCCCATGCGCATCAGATGGACGATGCGCCAAGCCACCACCAGATACAGCGCCAGCGCCCGCTCCAGCCGCTCGATCGCCCCCAGTTGCAGTGCCTCCACCCGGCAACCGTTCTTGAGCACGTTGAACAGCATCTCGATTTCCCAGCGCGCCCGATACCAGTCGATCAACTCGATCGCCTCCTGCAACGTCGTGGCCGCGCGGTTGGTCAGCAGGCGCCACTCGATCGGCTTGGTGCCGGCCGGCGCGCCGAACTCGCGCGCCACCAGGCACGTAGCCGTGACACGCTGGCCTCGATCGGCCGGCAACTCGACGCGCCTGAGCCACACGTGCTGACGCACTTCGCGTGCGCGCACGCCATGGCGCGAGCCCATCGTGAAGGCGATCTCGCCCAGCGCCTCGCCCTCGGTCGTGGCCGCCCACAGCTTGACGCCTTCGGGCAGCGCGCGGTCGTGGGCGGCGCGGATCAGCCAGTCCGCCGGCGTGCCCAGTTCCTGCGCGCGCTGCATCAGCGCCATCATGTCCGCTTCCCGGTCGGCCACGTACACCAGCCGCGTGCCGGGCAGACTCGCTGCCAGATCGGCCACGCGCTCGTAGCCCTCGATCCAGCGCAGACTCTCCTTCTGGTCGCCGCGCTTGCCTTGTGCATCCTTGGGCTGGCGCGCCCACATCCACGCATCGAGCACGCCCAGCGGCTCACGCTGCGGCGTCACCGCGTAGGTCGGGTGCAGATACATGCCGCGCTGCGCCTCGTAGGACAAGGCTCCGAGCCCGGCCGCGCCGCGCCCGTTGAAATCCAGTTCCGTGGTGTCCTGCAGGCACAGCACCACCGGGTGGGCGGCCATGCGCTGCTCGGTCTGCTGCCAGTGTGGGGCAAGGATGTCGCGCCAATCGACCTCTTCGTTGTTGAAGAAGCGGTATGCCGCCATCGTTTCGCCCCAGCCCCGGCAGGCTTGCGGCACACCGGCCGTCGGCTTGGCTGCCAATCGTTGCATCAATATCCTCGCTCGCTTGTTCAGGCGCGTGTCGCCAAGGTCGAGGTGGGCGAATTCGACTTCCGTCCAGTGGATCTTGTTCAGGGCCAAGGCGTTCACGCAAAAAGTGAGAGTAAACGCGAGCCGGCTCGGGGTTACAAGCCTTGGAGGGTCTCAAGCTGATTTCTCATGCTGGGGACTTGTGTATAAGACGATGTCTAGAGCCCCCCCTCGAATTGCGACCTTGGCGTTTTAAAACATCCGTTCCTAACATGCCCGAACCACCCAATACATACGTTTGAATCGTACGTTCGAGCGCTGCACCGCAGCAATGGACCGCGCGATCGGCCCCCAAAACAACGAGGCAGGAGACATGGCCCGTCCTGGCGCAGGAGACACCAAGAACCGCATTCTGGAAGCCACCGAACTGCTGTTCATCGAGTTCGGCTACGAGGCGATGTCGTTGCGGCAGATCACGGCGCGCGCCAAGGTCAACCTGGCCGCCGTCAACTATCACTTCGGTAGCAAGGAAGCACTGATGCAGTCGGTGCTCGGCCGCCGACTCGACCCGCTCAACACGCGCCGGCTGGCGCTGCTGACCGCGTGCGAGGCGCGCTGGCCGCAGCGGCTGAGCTGCGAGCATGTGCTGGGTGCGCTATTCGTGCCCGCGCTGCAGATGGCGCGCACCCCCGACACCGGCGGCCCCGCCTTCCTGCGGCTGATGGGCCGCGTGTATTCCGATCCGTCGCCGTTCGTGCAGAACTATCTGCTCGGCCATTACGCGCCCGTGTTCGATCGCTTCTTCGAAGCGTTCTCGCGCACGCTGCCGGGCCTGCCCCGCGCCGAGCTCGGCTGGCGGCTGCATTTCGCGCTCAAGGCGCTGGCCGACGTGTTGGCGGGCGATGACCTCAACAACCTGCTGCCGCTGTTCACCCAGGGCAAGCCGATGAACGATGCGACCCTGCTGGCGCGCCTGACCGCGCTGGTGGTGGCGACGCTCAACGCGCCGCTGCCGGGCGACGAGGTGGGCGCGCTGGACCAGGTGGTGGAACTGGCCGAGGTCCAGCAACCCGCCTCCCCGACGCCGGCGGGCGACGATTCCACCGGCAACGGGGACGGCGGCGCGGGCCGGGGCACCGAGCGCGCCGGCAACCCGCCGCAGGCCGCGCCCTTCTCCGGCGACCCGTTCGGCCGGACCTTGGCACCGCGCGCCGCCGACGACGCCGGGGCCGCACGCAACGACGACAGCGACAACGCGGATGGCAGCAGCACCCCGCCGCAGGCCACACCCTCCACACGGACCCGCGCCCTGGCGATCCGCCGCAGCACCGCGGCCCGCGCCATCTTCCCGGCCAATCCGATGCGGCCCTGGCGCAGCCCCGGCGCCTGAGCCCGCGCAGGGCTCGCAGATGCGCCCCTCACCGGAGGCCGGCGGGCAAGGCATCCGGCCCCACGAACGCATGGACCGGAGACCATCATGACGATCTGGATCGCCCTGCTCTGCATCGGCGCGCTCGGGCTCGCCAGCATGGAAGCCCCGGCGCTGGCGTGGCTGGCCAGCACGGTTGCCTGGCTGGCGGCCGGCGCATGGCTCGGCCTGGCGGGCCCGGTGGCCACTGCCGCGCTGGCCATCGTGCTGGTGCTGCCCGCCCTGTTGCTCGCGCTCAAGCCACTGCGCCGCGCGCTGATCACGCGGCCGGTGCTGGCGACGTTCCGCGCGATCCTGCCGGCGATGTCGCAGACCGAGCGTGACGCCATCGAAGCCGGCACGGTGTGGTGGGATGCCGAACTGTTCTCCGGCCGCCCCGACTGGAAGCGGCTGCGCGCGGCCCCGGCGCCACGGCTGACGCCGGAGGAGCAAGCCTTCCTCGACGTCGAGACCGAGAAGCTGTGCGACCTCGCCAACGACTGGGAGAGCACGCAGGTCTGGCAGGACCTGTCGCCCGAGGCGTGGGCCTATGCCAAGCAGGCCGGCTTCCTCGGCATGATCATCCCCAGGGCATACGGCGGCAAAGGGTTCTCGGCCTATGCGCACTCGCAGGTGGTGATGAAGCTGGCGACGCGCTGCTCGGCGGCGGCGGTGTCGGTGATGGTGCCGAACTCGCTGGGCCCGGCCGAGCTGCTGCTGCACTACGGCACCGACACGCAGAAGGCCTACTACCTGCCACGCCTGGCGCGCGGCGAGGAGATCCCCTGCTTCGCGCTGACCAACGCCTATGCCGGCTCGGACGCCGCCGCCATCCCCGATGTGGGCGTGGTCTGCCGCGGCCTGCACGAGGGCCGCGAGACGCTCGGCCTGCGCGTGACCTGGAGCAAGCGCTATATCACGCTCGGGCCGATCGCGACGGTGCTGGGGCTGGCCTTCCGCGTGGTCGATCCGGACGGCCTGCTGGGCGACGACAAAGCGCCCGGCATCACCTGCGCGCTGATCCCGACGCGGCATCCGGGCGTCAACATCGGCCGCCGCCACTGGCCGCTCAACGCGGTGTTCCAGAACGGCCCGAACTGGGGCAAGGATGTGTTCATCCCGATCGACTGGGTGATCGGCGGGCAGGCGCAGGTGGGGCGCGGCTGGCGCATGCTGATGGAATGCCTGGCGGCGGGCCGCGCGATCTCGCTGCCGTCGTCCAACGTCGGGATGGCCAAGCTGGCGGTGCGCGCGACCGGTGCCTATGCCGCCGTGCGCCGACAGTTCCGCACGCCCATCGGGCAGTTCGAGGGCATCCAGGAGGCGCTGGGCCGCATGGGCGGCAACCTCTACACGATGGATGCGGCGCGCCGGCTGTCGGCGCTGGCGGTGGACCTGGGCGAGAAGCCGTCGGTCATCTCCGCCATTGCCAAGTACCACGTCACCGAGCGCGCCCGCGACGTGGTCAACGATGCCATGGACATCGTCGGCGGCAAGGGCATCTGCATGGGGCCGAACAACTTCCTGGCGCGCGCGTACCAGCAGATCCCCATTGCCATCACGGTGGAGGGCGCCAACATCATGACGCGCTGCCTGATCATCTTCGGCCAGGGCGTGATCCGCTGCCACCCGTACGTGCTGCGCGAGATGACGGCCGCGCAGGGCGCCGATTCGCCCGCGAACCTGCGCGCCTTCGACGCGGCGCTGTTCGGCCACGGCGCCTTCGTCGTCGGCAACCTGGTGCGTGCGCTGCTGCACGCGCTGTCGGGCGCTCGCGCGGCGGCGGCGCCATCGGATGTCGCGCCGGCGCTGCGCCGCTACTACCGGGCCGTCAACCGCTGCTCGACCGCGCTGGCGCTGCTGGCCGATGTGTCGATGTTCACGCTGGGCGGCACGCTCAAGCGCCGCGAGAGCCTCACCGGGCGGCTGGGCGACATCCTCTCGCAGCTGTACCTGGTGAGCGCCGTGCTCAAGCGTTTTGAAGACGACGGACGGCCGGCCGAAGACGCGGCGCTGGCGCATTGGTCAGCGCAGGATGCGCTGGCCCGCGCCTACGACGCGCTCGACGGCGTCCTGGCGAACTTCCCGAACCGCGCCGTGGCCGGCGTGCTGCGCGCGCTGACCTTCCCGCTCGGCTCGCCATATCGCCGGCCGGCGGATGCGCTGTCGGCGCGGATCGCCGAGCTGGTGCAGACGCCGGGCGCGGCGCGCGATCGCCTGGTCGCCGATTCCTACTGCCCTGCGCCCGAGACCGACCCGATCGCCTACGGCGAAGCCGCCTTCCGCCTGCAGCCGGCGGTCGATGCGATCGAGCGGCGCTTGAAACCCGCCATCCGCGCGGGCAAGCTTGCGCCTGTGCCGCAGAACCTGCCCGAGTTCGAAGCGTGGACCGAGCAAGCCCTGGCGCAACACCTGATCGACGAGGAAGAGCGCGCCCGCCTCTGCGACTACGCCCGCTATGGCGAGCACGCCGTCGCCGTGGACGACTTCCCGCCCGACTTCAACCTGCTGGCCGACCTGCAGCGCCGCAAGGCCGCGCTGGAGGCCCTGCAAGCAGCCGGCCAGCGGGCCACCTGATCCCTCTCCCCACCATCCGATGCAAGACAAGTATCTCGATTTCGTCCGTTCCGGCTTCGGCAAATGGCTGTCGGCCACCCTCGGCCTGCCGCAGCCGGTCCCGCTGCGCCGCCATCGCCCCGGCGAACCCGAATTCGCCGGCCCCTTCCTGGTGGGCGCCGCGCCGGGCGGGGCGCTGCGCGAGACGCTGGCCGCGCTGTTCGCAGGGATGGGCGTGCCGACGCGCTTCCACGACAGCCACCCCGAATGGCTGCCCGCCGCCAACCGGCACGGGCAGATCACCGGCCGCTTCGTCGCGCCCACGGGCCAGGAAGGCGAGGCGTCCGACCGCCTCGGCGGCATCGTGTTCGACGCGACGGGCATCGCATCGACCGAGGGGCTGGAGGCGCTGTACGCCGTGTTCCATGACGGCGTGCGCGCGATCGACCGCTGCGGGCGCGTGGTGGTGATCGGCCGGCCGCCCGAGGACTGCGCGGCGCCGCCGGCGGCGATCGCCCAGCGCGCGCTGGAAGGGCTGACGCGCTCGCTCGGCAAGGAGATCCGGCGCGGCTGCACGGTGCAGCTTGTCTATGTGGCCGAGGGTGCGGAGCCTGCGGCGGCGTCCACGCTGCGCTTCCTGCTGTCGGCGCGCTCGGCCTACGTGTCGGGGCAGGTGGTGCGCGTGCGGCCGGCAACGGCGGCCACGGTGGACTGGCAACAGCCGCTCGCCGGTCGCACGGCGCTGGTGACCGGGGCATCGCGCGGCATCGGCGCGGCCATCGCGCAGGTGCTGGCGCGCGACGGCGCGCGCGTGCTGTGCCTCGATGTGCCGGCCGCGCAGCCGGCGCTCGACGGCGTCGCCGGGGCCATCGGCGGCGAGGCGCTCGCCTACGACATCGCCGAGGCCGAGACGCCTGCGCGCCTGGCCCGGCAGCTCGCGGCGATGGGCGGCATCGACATCCTGGTCCACAACGCCGGCATCACGCGCGACAAGACCATCGCCCGCATGACCGAAGCCGCGTGGCGCAGCGTGCTGGACATCAACCTCGCCGCGCAGCTGCGCATCAACGACGCCCTGCTCGCCGCCGGCGCGCTGCGGCCGGGCGGCGCGATCGTCTGCGTGTCGTCGATCAGCGGCATCGCGGGCAACCTCGGGCAGACCAACTACGCCACCGCCAAGGCCGGCGTGATCGGCCTGGTGCAGGCCTGCGCCCCGCTGCTGGCCGAGCGCGGCATCACCATCAATGCCGTGGCGCCGGGCTTCATCGAGACGCAGATGACGGCGGCGGTGCCGTTCGCCATCCGCGAGGCGGGCCGGCGCATGAATGCGATGGCCCAGGGCGGCCAGCCGGTGGACGTGGCCGAGGCCATCGCATGGCTCGCCTGCCCGGCCTCGAACGGCGTGACCGGCAACGTCGTGCGGGTGTGCGGGCAGAGCCTGCTCGGGGCATAGGCGCCGCATCGTGCGAACCGCCGCCGCGCAGACGCTGGTGACCTTCTCGCTCACGGTGCACCTGCTGATGCTCATGACCCTGGGCGGGCGTACGATCCTGATCGCCAATCCTCGCGACACCCGGCGGGTGCTGTTCATCCTCCGCAACGAGCGGTTCTCGGGCATCGCGGGCGTCAACACGTTGTTCAACGCGCTGCTGGAGGATCCCGGGTTCGCCCGGCGCGATTTCTCGGCCATGAAGATCACCATCGGCGGCGACATGGCGGTGCAGCGGGCCGTCGCCCAGCGCTGGAAACAGGTGACCGGCCACACTATCGTAGAGGGCCATGGACTCACGGAGTGCTCGCCAGTGGTGACCATGAACCCGCCCGACATCACCGAGTTCACCGGCTCGATCGGGCTGCCGATGCCGTCCACCGAGGTGCGCTTCATGCGCGACGACGGCAGCATCGCGCCGGTGGGCGAGCCGGGCGAACTGCAGGTGCGCGGCCCGCAAGTGATGCGCGGCTACTGGCAGCGCGCCGAAGAGACCGCCAGGGCGATCGGCACCGACGGCTGGTTCTCCACCGGCGACATCGGCGTGACGGACGCGCGCGGCGACCTCCGCCTGATCGACCGCAAGAAGGACATGATCCTGGTCTCCGGCTTCAACGTGTACCCCAACGAGATCGAAGACGTGATCGCGCTGCACCCCGACGTGCTGGAAGTGGCCGCCATCGGCGTGCCCGACCCGGTGGCCGGCGAGCGCGTGAGGGTCATCGTGGTGCCGCGCGGCGATGCGCTCACCGAAGCCGCGCGGCTGGCGCACTGCCGCGCCCACCTGACCGGCTACAAGGTGCCGCGCTTCGTCGAGTTCCGCCGCGAAGGCCTGCCCAAGTCGGCCGTCGGCAAGATCCTGCGCCGCGCGCTGCGCGACAGCGATCCGGACATCCAGCGCGCCCGCGCTGCCCGGGCCTGACCGGGCCGGCGCCCGCCGCGACAGCAGCCCCCACAGGAGACCGGCATGCAGATCCGCCCGCTCGCCGCCGCCATGCTCTTGGCCTGGGCGGCCTGCGCCTGGGCCCAGCCGCGGTCCGTGCCTGACGGCGATGCCTCCGGGCCCGCCGCGCAGGCACCGCAAGCGGCCGCCGCCGCCGTCACCGCGTTCGCCGCCATGGACACGTCGGCGCAGGCGGCCTGGCTCGGCGCGCACGTGCGCGACGGCAGCCTGGCCGGCTGGCCCGATGCGGAAGTCCTCGCCATGGCCCGAGCCATGCAGCCCGACACCCTGGCACGCTGGCTGCGCGCCGAGGTCGCCGGGCTGCCCGAATATGCCTACCGGATACGGCGCCAGGAGCGCGTCAAAGACCACTGGCAACGCCAGCCCTCGATCATGGACATCCGCTACCGCGACGCGCCGCGCCAGGTCTACGCGCGCTGGCTCAAGGACGGCGCCCACGCCGGGCAGGAGATCCTCTACGACGAGACCGTCCGCAAAGACGAGGTGTTCGGCCACCTGGGCGGCCTGCTCGCCTTCGCGACCACCTGGAGCGCGCTGGACGGCCCGATCGTCCGGGCGCAGTCGAACCACACGGCGCGCGAGCTCGGCCTGCAGTTCATCGTCGACACGCTCGAGCGCGACGGCCGGGCCTACGCGGCGGCCGGACGCAGCGGCCGCTTCGACGAGGCCCGGATCGTCACCGAGGGCGGCGTGCGCATGCTGCGGCTGACCTGGGATGCTCCCGCCGGTCCGCCCGCGTTTTACGCCAAGCGCGTGCGCCTGTATTTCGACCTCAGGCACCCCTGGGTGCACGCCGAAGACGCCTGGGACGAATCGGGCCGGCAGCTGGAGAAAATCGTGATTGAAAACGTCACGCGCAAGACCTGGAACGACCAGACCTTCGATCCGAAAAATCCGGAATACAAATTTTAGAAACAACCCGCAGCGCCTTGTTTTACAAGGCTCCGCCGCCCGGCGGAGGCGGCGCGCAGGCCCATAGGGCATCCTTGCCACCCCGCTCGCCCAAGCACAGGCGAGCACCGAAGCCGGCCCGAGCGCCAGCACCGGCAGCTTCATGGACGACTACGTCTGGGATCGCAACATCATGGCCGCGGGCTGGTTCCACATCCGGCCGATCGACTCGGCCACGCCGCTCGCCGCGGCCACCAATTCCCTGGGACTGAGCACCTGGCAGCCGCCGGGCACGGATATCAGGGTCAGTAACGCCAACACGCTGTCGCTCACGTTCACGCACGTCTTCGACGACTCAAGGTCGACCCGGTCGGGTTCGGCCTGAACCTGGGCGACAAGTTCTGAGCCCCGGCGGCCCCCGCGCGCCGACGCCACCTCCGGGTGGCGTTTTTCATTGGGCGGCGACCCGATATCATGGCGGGGTTTTGCCAACGCCCATCTCCGCCACGCCACCCATGACCCAGCCTTCCATCGCCATCGTCGGAGCCGGCATTGCCGGCGTAGCCTGTGCCAACGCGCTCGCCGCGGAGGGCATCGCCGCCACCGTCTACGAGCGCGGCGGCGGCGTGGGCGGCCGGCTGGCGACGCGGGTGCTGCCGGAAGGCGCCCCGACCCACGCCTTCGACCACGGCGCCCAGTCGTTCAATGTGCGCACCGAAGCCTTCCGCCGTGCCGTGGACGCCGCCCGCCGCCAGGGCCTGGTGATGCCCTGGCCGGCCCGCTGGGGCCACCGCACGGCCGACAGCCTGCAGGCCGATACACGCGACGAGGCCCGCTACGTCGGCCAGCCCGGCATGAGCGCGCTGGTGCGCAGCCTGGCCACCCCGCTGGATGTGCGCCTCGGCCACGCCGTCACGCGCGTCGCGCCGGCGGGCAAGGGGTGGACGCTGCATCGCGACGGCGCCGATGCCGCGCAGGCCGACCTGGTCGTGCTTGCGCTGCCCGCGCCCGAGCTGCCGGCCCTGTTCGGCGAGGGCGACGCGCCGGCCACGCTGCGCGACGCCATCGCGCCGGTCCGCTACGCGCCGTGCTGGGCGCTGATGATGGGATTCGCCGAGCCGCTGCCCCTGCCCTATGACGGCATCCGCATCGACGACGACATGCTGGCCTGGGCCGCGCGCGACAACACCAAGCCGGGCCGCGTGATGGTCGACGAATCCTGGGTGGTGCACGCTTCGCCCGGCTGGTCTGCCGCGCACGCGGGCGATACGCCCGAACAGGCGCTGCAAGCCATGCACGCCCGCTTCGCCGAGGCCTTCCCCGGCACGCCCGAGCCCACCGTCATGGCCGCGCACCTGTGGCCGTACGCGCTGGTGGAGCAGGCCGCCGGCACCCCGTGCCTCTGGGACGCCGCCAGCCGCCTGGGCGCCTGCGGCGACTGGTGCGAGGGGCCGCGCGTGGAGGCCGCCTTCCTGAGCGGTGTGGCATTGGCCGCAAAGATCGCCGAAGCGCTATAGGAAAACGCCGCCGGGCGTTACAATCTCAGGCTGTCTCGTGTTTCGTGTGCCGGGTCACTCACCCGGCGGTGGACTGTTCCTGACGACGCCATGCGTATGCGTACCCGACGCCAAGTCCTTGCTCTCGCCTGCGCTGCATTCGCGGCCGCGGTGCCCCTGCTGACCGCCCATGCGCAGGTGCTGCGCAACATCCCGGCGGACGCCCCGCGCGCCAAGCTGACCGTCACCTCGGTCAATGCCGGCACGCTCGACGCCGGCCTCATCAGCAGCGGCACGGATATCCGCTTCGCGCCGGGCCTGCGGATCCTCTCGCAGGAAGGGCGCCTGCTGCCGACCAGCTCGCTGGTCGGCCAGACGCTCAAGGTGCGCTACAAGCTCGACCTGTACCAGCAACTGCTGACGGCCTGGGCCGTCAGCGACGACGAGTACAAGGCGGCGGCAAGCAGCCAGTAAACCAACCGGGGCCGCCCGCCCCGCGAAGCACGTGCCCCCAGGTCAACCACTGCGAACGGCACATGAAAAAAGTCTTCATCAAAACCTTCGGCTGCCAGATGAACGAGTACGACTCGGACAAGATGGCCGACGTCCTCAACGCCGCTGAAGGTCTCATCCCCACCGACACGCCCGAAGACGCGGACGTGATCCTCTTCAACACCTGCTCGGTGCGCGAGAAGGCGCAAGAGAAAGTGTTCTCCGACCTCGGCCGCGTCAAGGCGCTCAAGGCGCGCAACCCGGACCTCGTGGTCGGCGTGGGCGGCTGCGTGGCGAGCCAGGAAGGCGCCTCTATCGTGGCGCGCGCGCCCTACGTCGACGTGGTCTTCGGCCCGCAGACGCTGCACCGCCTGCCGGAGTTGATCGACGCGCGCCGCCGCACGGGCCGCCCGCAGGTGGACGTGTCCTTCCCCGAGATCGAAAAGTTCGACCACCTGCCGCCCGCGCGCGTGGACGGCCCGAGTGCCTTCGTCTCGATCATGGAGGGCTGCTCGAAATACTGCAGCTACTGCGTGGTGCCGTACACGCGCGGCGAAGAGGTGTCGCGCCCGTTCGAGGACGTGCTGGCCGAGGTGGCCGGCCTGGCCGAGCAGGGCGTGCGCGAAGTCACGCTGCTGGGCCAGAACGTCAACGCCTACATCGGCAAGATGGGCGACACCAGCGAGCGTGCGGACTTTGCCCTGCTGCTCGAATACGTGGCCGAGATTCCCGGCATCGAGCGCATCCGCTACACCACCAGCCACCCGAAGGAATTCACCGCGCGCCTGATCGAGGCCTACGCCACCAACCGCAAGCTGGTCGACCACCTGCACCTGCCCGTGCAGCACGGCTCCGACCGCATCCTGATGGCGATGAAGCGCGGCTACACGGTGCTCGAGTACAAGAGCATCATCCGCAAGCTGCGCGCGATCCGGCCGGACCTCTCGGTCGCCACCGACTTCATCGTCGGCTTCCCCGGCGAGACCGATGCGGACTTCGCCAAGACCATGGACCTCGTCCACGAGATCGGCTACGACAACTCGTTCAGCTTCATCTACAGCCCGCGCCCCGGCACGCCGGCCGCCAACCTGCACGACGACACGCCGCACGCCGTCAAGCTCGAACGCCTGAAGCACCTGCAGGCGACCATCGACGCCAACATGGCGCGCATCAGCGAAGGCATGGTCGGCAGCGTGCAGCGCATCCTGGTCGAAGGCCCGTCGCGCAAAGACCCGAGCGAACTGCACGGCCGCACCGAGAACAACCGCGTGGTCAACTTCGCCCTGCCCGATCTGTCGCAGGCGCGCCGCGACCAGCTGGTCGGCCAGATGCTGGACGTGCGCATCGTGCACGCCTTCCCGCACTCGCTGCGCGGCGAGGTGGTCGTCGGCGCGGTCAACTAATCATCGACACGCCTCTATGTGATGAAACCGATCAACGCTGAATTCGTTGCGCCCAAGAACGACAACGCGCGCCTGCAGAACCTGTGCGGCCCGCTGGACGAAAACCTGCGCCAGATCGAACAAGCGCTGGACGTGACCATCAGCCGGCGCGGCAGCAAGTTCACCGTGCGCGGTGCCAATGCGCGAGGCGCCGCCAACGCACTGGAATCGTTTTACAACACCGCACGCGAGCCGCTGTCGGTGGACGACATCCAGCTTGGCCTGGTGGAAACCCGGCAGGTGGCCGCGCATGGCGCCTACGTGCCGGAATCGGGCCTCGAAGCGCCCGACGGCAACGACTTGTCGCCGGTACTGCATACGCGGCGGACCGATCTGCATGGCCGCACGCCGATGCAGCGCGAATACCTGCGCAGCATCCTGTCGCACGACCTGTCGCTGGGCATCGGCCCGGCGGGCACCGGCAAGACCTACCTGGCCGTCGCCTGCGCGGTGGATGCGCTGGAGCGCGACGCCGTCAAGCGCATCGTGCTGACGCGCCCCGCCGTGGAAGCCGGCGAGCGCCTGGGCTTCCTGCCCGGCGACCTCGCGCAGAAGGTGGACCCGTACCTGCGCCCGCTGTACGACGCGCTGTACGACCTGCTCGGCTTCGACAAGACGCAGAAGATGTTCGAGCGCCAGATGATCGAGATCGCGCCGCTGGCCTACATGCGCGGCCGCACGCTCAACCACGCCTTCATCATCCTGGACGAGGCGCAGAACACCACGCCCGAGCAGATGAAGATGTTCCTCACGCGCATCGGCTTCGGCTCCAAGGCGGTCATCACCGGCGACACCACGCAGATCGACCTGCCGCGCGGCCAGAAGAGCGGCCTGATCGAGGCGCAGCACGTGCTGCGCGACGTGCGCGGCGTGGCGATGACGCGCTTCTCCAGCGTCGACGTGGTGCGGCACCCGCTGGTCGCCCGCATCGTCGAGGCCTATGACGAATTCCATGCACAGCACAAGGACACCTGACCGTGGCTAAACCGAAGAAGACCCAACCCGCCGCCACCGCCCCCCGCGTCGACGTGTTCGACGCCAAGGGCAAGCCGAAGACGGTGGACGCCAGCGCCCTGCGCATCGCCTTCGCCGACGGCCGCAGCCTGCTCGTCAGCCTGCCGGACACGGCCGACGGCGCCATCACCCTGGTGGCCGAGCACGCCGATGCCGCCACGCACGCCATGCTGGCGCTGCGCCCCGAGCACCACGACAGCATCACGCTGCGCATCGAGGCCGAGCCGGCCGCCGAAACGGACGACTCCGACGACGAGATGACCGGCGCCGAGATGCTCACGCTAGACCTGACCGTGCAGCACGGCGACGCGCTCAAGGCCGCCGCCCGCAAGGCACTCCCCAAGCACAAGGACATCGAAGCGTGGATCGCGCCCGCGCTGTTCGCCGATGCGCAGCTCAACGTGCGCTTTGTCGACGAGGAAGAAGGCCGCACGCTCAACCACACCTATCGCGGCAAGGACTACGCCACCAACGTGCTGACCTTCTCCTACGCGGAGACCGAAGACGACCCGGTCGCCGCCGACATCGTGCTGTGCTGCCCGGTGGTCGAGAAGGAAGCCAAGGATCAGGGCAAGCCGCTGCGCGCCCACTACGCGCACCTGATCGTGCACGGCGCGCTGCACGCCCAGGGCTACGACCATGAAGACCCGGCCCAAGCCGAAGAGATGGAAGGCATCGAAACCGAGGTCCTCGCCGGGCTCGGTTTTCCCGATCCGTACGCAGGCCGCTGACGCACAAAGCGCCGGCCCCGCGCCGGCGCACAGCCCGGCTCGCCCATGTGAAAGGCACGCCACCCACCCGGATGACGCCCCTGCCGGAGCAACCGCCCGCGCCGCCGCACGGCGCCGGGCCGTCACCGGGAGGGCCGGCCTTTTGGTGTATGCTGGGCTGATGTGTAACAACGCGCCTTCGCGCCATGAATGATCCGTATCCCAGTCCGAGGCCAGCCGACAAACCCCGCTCACTGCTGGAACGCCTGACCGATCTCATCTCGCCCGAGCCCGAGTCGCGGGCCGAGTTGCTGGAAATCCTCCAAGACGCGCACGCGCGCAACCTGATCGATGCCGACTCCCTGTCGATGATCGAAGGGGTCTTCCAGGTCTCCGACCTGTGCGCGCGCGACATCATGATCCCCCGCGCGCAGATGGACGCGATCAACATCGCCGACGCGCCCGCCGAATTCATCCCCTTCGTCCAGCAGGCCGCGCATTCGCGCTTCCCCGTCTACGAGGGCAGCCGCGACAACATCATCGGCATCCTGCTGGCCAAGGACCTGTTGCGCTACTACACGGACGAAGACTTCGACGTGCGCGACATGCTGCGCCCGGCCGTGTTCATTCCCGAGTCCAAGCGGCTGAACGTGCTGCTGCGCGACTTCCGCGTCAACCGCAACCACATCGCCATCGTCGTCGATGAATACGGCGGCGTGGCCGGCCTGATCACCATCGAAGACGTGCTGGAACAGATCGTCGGCGACATCGAAGACGAATACGACTTCGACCAGGAGGAAGACAACATCCTCCCCACCGCCGACGGCCACATGCGCGTGCGCGGGCTGACCGAGATCAGCCAGTTCAACGAAGCCTTCGGCACGCACTTCTCCGACGAGGACGTCGACACCGTCGGCGGCCTGCTCGCCAACCACCTGGGCCGCGTGCCGCACCGGGGCGAGAAGATCGTGCTGGGCACACTGCAGTTCGACGTGCTGCGCGCCGATGCGCGCCAGGTGCAGGTGCTGCTGGTGCGCCACCTTGCCGCGCCCGCGCCGGGCGCCGCCGCCCCGGCCGACCCGTCCCGCTCCAATTCCGCCTGATCGCCTGAGTTCCGTTTCCGTGCGCGCTTTGTTCTCCTCCCCTGCCGCCGACGCCGCTGGCCGGCAGGAAGCCCCGGCCGTGCCGCTTGCCCGGCTGCGCTTTGCCGCGCCGCTGGCGGCGCTGCTGGGCGTCATGCATACGCTGGCCTTCGCGCCCAACCGCTGGTGGTGGCTGCAGATCCTGTCGCTGGCCGGGCTGGCGGCGCTGGTCCGGCAGGCACCGCGCCTGCGCGACGCGGCCTGGGTCGGCTACGCCTTCGGGCTGGGCTGGTTCCTGTCGGGCATCTGGTGGCTGTACATCAGCATGCACGTCTACGGCGACATGCCGGCGTGGATGGCCGCGGCCGCCGTGCTGCTGTTCTCGGCCTACCTGGCCCTGCACCCGGCGCTCGCGGCATGGCTGTGGCAGCGCCTCGCGCGCGGCCGGCAGCTCTCGGGCGCGGCCAGCGCGCTCGTGTTCGGCGCGGCGTGGCTCGTCTCGGAATGGCTGCGCGGCACGGAGTGGACGGGCTTCCCCTGGCTCAACGGCGGTTATGCCCACACCGACGGTCCGCTGGCCGGCTACGCGCCGCTGGTCGGCCTGTATGGCATCGTCGCGATCGCCGCGACGCTGGCCGGCCTGCTGTGCGCGGCCGCCGAGCGCCGGCTGCACTGGCTGGCCGGGCTCGCGGGCGTGGCCGTGCTGGCGGCCGGCTGGCCGCTGCACACCATCGCGTGGACCCAGCCGGTGGGCAAGCCGATCACCGTGCGGCTGCTGCAGGGCAACGTGCCGCAAGACGTGAAATTCCAGCAGACCGGCATCGACCACTCGCTGGCGCTGTACACCAAGATGGTGACCGAGCAGCCCGCCCAACTGGTGGTGACGCCCGAGACGGCCTTCCCGATCCTGCTCCAGGACATGCCGCAGGAGATCGCGCTGGCCATCCGCACCTATGTGGACACGACCGGCTCCAGCGTGCTGTTCGGCGCGGCCAACGCGGATTCGGCGACGGACTACACCAACAGCGCGTTCGGCATCGGCCCGTCGTTCAAGGGGGTGTATCGCTACGACAAGCACCACCTCGTGCCCTTCGGCGAATTCATCCCGTTCGGCTTCCACTGGTTCGTCCACATGATGAACATGCCGCTCGGCGACTTCCGCCGCGGCCTGCCGGTGCAGCCGCCCATGCCGGTGGCCGGCCAGCGCGTCGCGCCCAACATCTGCTACGAAGATTTGTTCGGCGAGGAGATCGCCGCCTCGCTGCGCCAGGCCGAACAGCCGGCCACGATGCTCGCCAACGTGACCAACCTGGCCTGGTTCGGCGACACCATCGCGCTGGACCAGCACCTGCAGATCTCGCGCATGCGGGCCCTGGAGAGCGGCCGGCCGATGCTGCGCGCGACCAACACCGGCGCCACCGCCGTGGTGCGTCCGGACGGCAGCGTGCAGGCGCGGCTGCCCGTGTTCACGCTCGGCACTCTGCAGGCCGACGTGCAGGGCATGCAGGGCCTGACGCCGTTCGTGCGGACCGGCAACGCGCCCGCGCTGGGCGCCGGCGTGCTGGTGCTGCTGGCCGCGCTGGCGCGCCGCCGTCGCACCGGAGCGGCATGATCCGGCTCCGTTCGGCGGCTTTTCGCGCACTTTGCGGGACGCTGGACAAAAAACGCTAAAATTCAACGTTTTACGGCGGGGCGCCCAGGCACCCCGCCGCTGCATTCGACCGCCGCGCGGCGGCCTCGTCCGCGCCGGACCCTCGGGATCACCATGCTTACCTTCCAGCAACTCATCCTCAAGCTGCAGTCGTACTGGGACGCCCAGGGCTGCGCGCTGCTGCAGCCGATCGACCTCGAAGTCGGTGCCGGCACCTCGCACGTCCACACCTTCCTGCGCGCCATCGGCCCGGAGCCGTGGCGCGCCGCCTACGTGCAGCCGTCGCGCCGTCCCAAGGACGGCCGCTACGGCGAGAACCCCAACCGCCTGCAGCACTACTACCAGTACCAGGTGGTGCTCAAGCCCGCGCCCGAGAACATCCTCGACCTGTACCTCGGCTCGCTGGCCGCACTCGGGCTGGACCTCAAGCAGAACGACGTGCGCTTCGTCGAGGACGACTGGGAAAACCCCACGCTCGGCGCCTGGGGCCTGGGCTGGGAAGTCTGGCTCAACGGCATGGAAGTCACGCAGTTCACTTACTTCCAGCAGGTCGGCGGCCTCGACTGCAAGCCCATCACGGGTGAAATCACCTACGGCATCGAGCGCCTGGCGATGTACCTGCAGCAGGTCGAGAACATCTACGACCTGGTCTGGACGGAGTGGGAAGAACCGGGCCCCAACGGCCCCGTCAAGCGCCGCCTGACCTACGGCGACGTCTATCACCAGAACGAAGTCGAGCAGTCGACGTACAACTTCGAGCACGCGGATACGGCCGTGCTGTTCCGCCGCTTCACCGAACACGAGACAGAGGCCAAGCGCCTGATGGGCGTGCGCGAGGCAGGCGCGGCCGACGACGGCGCAGCGGTGCCGCAGCTGGCGCTGCCCGCCTACGAGCAGGTGCTCAAGGCCGGCCACACCTTCAACCTGCTGGACGCGCGCGGCGCCATCTCGGTGACCGAGCGCGCCGCCTACATCGGCCGCATCCGCAACCTGTCGCGGCTGGTGGCGCAGGCCTACTACGACTCGCGCGAGCGCCTGGGCTTCCCGATGTGCGGCGCGGCCGCGGCGCCGGCGGCCACGGAGGCCGCATGACGTTCGCTCGCGCCCGGCGCGGCCTGGCCCTGCTGATGGCCGCCGCGCTGACCCTGCCCGCGGGAGTCGCGCAGGCACGACACCATCGGGCCGCCCGGCCGGCGCCGGCCGCCGACAAGGCCTTCACCGTGCCCGACAACCTGTCGCAGCTGTGCGTGGCCGACGCCAAGCCGCTGCAGCAGGCCCTGGCCGCCCAGTGGACGCCCGCGCCCGCCTCGCTCGACCAGTGGAGCAGCCTGGCCCGCACCATCGCCTGCGACCTGTCCGGCGCGCGCGACCTCGGCTGGCACCGCGTGCCGCTGCGGACCTACGCGACCACCCTGCGCTTCCCCTTCTCCTGGACCGAATGGCAGGGCCCGGGCAGCAAGGCGCAGCGCCGCACGCGCGTGTTCCGCTCGTCGGCGCAGTTGCCGAGCCGGCTCGAATTCAACGTATCGGGCTCGCTGCAGGAGGTGCGCTACGACGCCCGCCGCGGCATGCTGAGCGCCCGCTTCCTGCGCCGCGATGCCGCCGCGCCGGCCGCGCCGCCGCCGCCCGGCCAGTGCGCCGGCACGCAGCTGCAGTTCCAGCAGCAGAACGGCGTGTGGCTGCTGTCGGGCGTGGAGCCCGTGCCGGGCTCGCCCTGCTGAACCCAACACCGTAACCGCCGCCCGCGCGCGGCGCAGAACAACGACGCCTCTGATTCTTACGCTATGTCCACCCTCCTGATCGAACTGCTGACCGAAGAACTGCCGCCGAAGGCGCTGGCCCGCCTGGGCGAGGCGTTTGCGCAGAGCCTGTTCGACGGCCTGTCGGCGCATGGCCTGCTCGAGGAAGGCGCGCAGGTGGAAGGCTTTGCCACCCCGCGCCGCCTGGCCGCGTCGATCACCGGCGTGCGCCGCACCGCGCCCGACCGCGAGCTGCGCGAGAAGGTGCTGCCCGTCAACATCGCCTTCGACGCCGAAGGCAAGCCGGCCGCGCCGCTGACCAAAAAGCTCGCGGCGCTCGCCAAGTCGATCGGCGTGGACACGATCGCGCCCGAATCGCTGGAGCGCGCGCCGGACGGCAAGGCCGAATCGCTGTTCCACCGCTACACCGCGCGCGGCGCCGTGCTGGCCGATGGCCTGCAGGCCGCGCTGTCGCAGACCACCGCAGGCCTGCCGATCCCGAAGGTGATGATCTACCAGCGCCCCAACGGCGACAGCGTGCAGTTCGTGCGCCCGGCGCACCGCCTGATCGCGCTGCTGGACGACGAGGTCATCCCCGCCGGCGTGCTGGGCCTGCAGTCGGGCAACGTCACGCTGGGCCACCGCTTCCTGTCGGCCGGCGAGATCGTCATCCCGCACGCGACCGCCTATGCGAGCACGCTGAAGTCGCAGGGCAAGGTCATCGCCGGCTATACCGAACGCAAGGAAGCCATCCGCGCCGAGCTGCTGAAGGCCGCCGGCGCCGATACGGTGGTGATGCCCGAGGCGCTGCTCGACGAGGTCAATGCGCTGGTCGAATGGCCGGTGGTCTACCCCTGCCACTTCGAGGAACAATTCCTCGCCGTGCCGCAGGAGTGCCTGATCCTGACCATGCAGACCAACCAGAAGTACTTTGCGCTGACCGACGCGCAGGGCCATCTGCGCAACCGCTTCCTGATCGTATCCAACCTGGCCACCGAGACGCCGCAGGCCATCATCGAAGGCAACGAGCGCGTGGTGCGCCCGCGCCTGGCCGATGCCCGCTTCTTCTTCGAGCACGACAAGAAGAAGCCGCTGGCCGACCGCGTGCCGCAGCTCGCGCGCGTGGTCTACCACAACAAGATCGGCACGCAGCTCGAGCGCGTCTCGCGCCTGCAGGCGATCGCCGGCCAGCTGGCCGAGAAGCTCGGCGCGGACGTCGCGCACGCCTCGCGCGCGGCGCTGCTGGCCAAGGCCGACCTGCTGACCGACATGGTCGGCGAGTTCCCCGAGCTGCAGGGCACCATGGGCACCTACTACGCCCGCCACGACGGCGAGGCCGAAGACGTGGCGCTGGCCTGCTCCGAGCACTACCAGCCGCGCTTCGCCGGCGACACACTGCCCGGCACCGCCACCGGTACCGTGGTGGCGCTGGCCGACAAGCTGGAGACGCTGGTCGGCATCTGGGGCATCGGCCTCGCACCCACCGGCGAGAAAGACCCGTTCGCCCTGCGCCGCCATGCGCTGGGCATCCTGCGCATGCTGATCGAGAAGCCGCTGGCGCTGGGCATCGCCGACGTGCTGGAGGCGGCCGCCGCCAGCTTCGAGGGCATCGCCGCCGTCAAGCCCGACCTGGCCGCCATCACCGACTTCCTGTACGACCGCCTGCGCGGCTACCTGAAGGACAAGGGCTACAGCACCAACGAGGTGGAGGCCGTGGTCAGCCAGCGCCCGCAGCGCCTGGACGACATCGTCGCGCGCCTGGAGGCCGTGCGCGCCTTCGCCGCCCTGCCGCAGGCCGAAGCGCTGGCCGCCGCCAACAAGCGCATCACCAACATCCTGAAGAAGACCGACATCGCCATCGGCTCGGTGCAGCCGCAGCTGCTCAAGGAAGACGCCGAGCGCGCGCTGCACCAGGCCGTCGCCACCTCGGAGCCGCACGTGCACGATGCCTTCGCGCGCGGCGACTTCACCACCGCGCTCAAGACGCTGGCCGGCCTGCGCGAAGCGGTCGACAGCTTCTTCGACGGCGTGATGGTGATGGCCGACGACACCGCGCTGCGCGACAACCGCCTGGCCCTGCTGGGCGAGCTGCACGGCCTGATGAACCGCGTGGCCGACATCTCCAAGCTGGCAGCGTAAGCCTGCCCCGGAGCCCGACATGCCGCACATACCGAAGCTCGTGATCCTGGACCGCGATGGCGTCATCAACCTCGACAGCGACCAGTTCATCAAGTCGCCCGACGAGTGGATCGCCATCGAGGGCAGCCTGGAGGCGATCGCCGAACTGAACCAGGCCGGCTACCAGGTGGTGGTCGCCACCAACCAGTCGGGCATCGGGCGCGGACTGTTCGAGGCCGCCGCGCTCAACGCCATGCACGAGAAGATGTACAAGGCGCTGGCGTCGCAGGGCGGCCGCGTCGATGCGGTCTTCTTCTGCCCGCACACCGCCGCCGAAGGGTGCGACTGCCGCAAGCCCAAGGCCGGCATGTTCCGCGAGATCGCCCGCCGCTTCGACGTCGACCTGACCGGCGTGCCGGTGGTCGGCGACTCGCTGCGCGACCTGCAGGCCGGCGCGGAAGTCGGCGCCGTGCCGCACCTCGTGCTGACCGGCAAGGGCGCCAAGACGCTGCATGCCGGCAACCTGCCGCCGGGCACGCAAGTCCACGACGACCTGCGCGCCTTCGCCCGCGCGCTGCTGTCGCCGGCACATCATCATCCTCCCGGCATGCCGTCGCGCGCGCCGACCGAACCCGCACCATGACTTTTGTCCGTTCGCTGCTGTACCTGGTTTTCCTGATCGTCTGGACGCCGTTCTATGCGGTGGCCTGCTTCATCGCCTTTCCGTTCATGAACCCGCATCGCCGTTTCTGGATGGTGACGGGTTGGACCAAGTCCGCCATCTGGATGGCGCGCTGGCTGGTTGGCATCCGCTGGCAATGCCAGGGCTGGGAGCACATCGAAGAGGCGGTCGCCACCAACAAGCAAGTGGTCCTGCTCTCCAAGCATCAGTCGGCCTGGGAGACCATTGCATTCGTCGCGATCATGCCGCGCCCGCTGTGCTACGTGTTCAAGCGCGAGCTGCTGTATGTGCCGTTCTTCGGCTGGGCGCTCGGCATGCTGAAGATGGTGCACATCAACCGCAAGGACGGCACCAACGCCTTCGCCTCGGTGGTGCGCCAAGGCAAGGAGCGGATGGCCGACGGCTCGTGGATCATCATGTTCCCCGAAGGCACGCGCACCCCGGCGGGCGCCCCCAACCCGCGCTACAAGAGCGGCGGCGCGCGGCTGGCCGTGGACACCGGCGCGTGGGTCATCCCGATCGCGCACAACTCGGGCCGGCTGTGGCCACGAAACGCGTTCCTGAAATACCCGGGGCTGATCACGGTGTCGGTCGGTCCGGCCATCTCCAGCGCCGGCAAGAGCAGCGACCAGCTCAACCGTGAAGTGCAAGCGTGGATCGAGGCGGAAATGCGCCGGATCGACGCGGGCAGCTACCGCGAGCGTGCATGAAAGGGCGGCGACCCCCGGCATCGCCCACCGCTGCCACCTCCGCGCAGCTAGAGCTGCCGCTGCTGGCGCCACCGGCCGATCCGGTTGCCACCCCGCCGTCCACTGACCCCGCACAGCCCAACCCGACCGCATCGCTGGGCCCCGACCAGCGCCGCCTCGCGCTCGGCGAGCGCACGCTGGTCTACCACCTGAAGCGCTCGTCGCGGCGCACCATCGGCTTTGTCGTCGATGACCGCGGCCTGTCCATCACGGCGCCGCGCTGGGTGACGCTCGCCGAGATCGAGCACGCCATCGCCGAAAAGCAGAAGTGGATCTTCGCCAAGCTGGCCGAATGGCACACCAGCGCCGCGCGCCGCGTGCTGCCGTCCATGCGGTGGGAAGATGGCGCAACGCTGCCCTTCCTCGGCAAGCCCGTCACGCTCAAGCTGGAGTCGCCCATCGGCGCGCTGGTGTTCGACGCCGACGTGCGCACCCTGCACCTCGGCCTGCCGCCCACCGCCACCGGACAGCAGATCAAGGACCGCGTGCAGGGCTGGTTGCAAACCCAGGCGCGGCGGCTGTTCGGCGAGCGGCTGGACGTGTACGCCGAACGCCTCGGCGTGCGGCACAGCGCCTATGCCCTGTCCTCGGCCGCGATGCGCTGGGGCAGCTGCACGGCCGACGGCAAGATCCGGCTCAACTGGCGGCTGGTGCATTTCCCGCTGTCGCTGATCGACTACGTGGTGGCGCATGAGCTGGCGCATCTCAAGGAGATGAACCACAGCCCGCGGTTCTGGGACACAGTGGAATCGATCTTTCCCGAGTTCCGCGAGGCGCGGGAGCAATTGCGGTCGCATCCGCCGGAATATTTGCCGGTCTTCTGAGTTGGCTTGCTGTTTTGTCTCTGGCCGGGATGGGGCTTGGTGGTGTATCCCTTGTTTCGTCCCCTGCTGGGGCGGGGCTTGGTGGTCCATCCCTTGTGTCATCCCCTGCCGGGGCCGGGCTTGGTGGTGCATCCCTTGTTTCATCCCCTGCCGGGGCTGACTCACTTTCTTTGTCTTGCCAAAGAAAGTAAGCAAAGAAAGGCGCGCCCGATGCGGCGACACACGCCTTGAATTTGTGTTGCAGGGAGGGAGAGGGGGCAAACTCGCTTCGCTCAGACATGCCCCCTCTCTTTTTCCTCCCTGCAACACAAATTCAAGGCGCCGCATAGGGCAGGGCAAAGCAAACCATCTGTGAACCAGGCAAATCACCAAGGCGAACCATGTCGCTCGCTTTCGCTCCCCGACGGTTTGGCCTTTCCTGCCCTAGATGGCGCCTTGAATTTTTATTGCGGGGAGGAAAAAGGAAGGGGGCTGTCTGGGCGAAGCGAGTTTGCCCCCTTCCCCTCCCCGCAATAAAAATTCAAGGAGGGGGTCGCCATCTCGGGCGCGCCTTTCTTTTGCCTACTTTTCTTTGGCAAGACAAAGAAAAGTAGGTCAGCCCCGGCAGGGGATGAAACAAGGGATGGACCACCAAGCCCCCGCCCCCGCAGGGGGATGAAACAAGGGTTGCACCACCAGCAACAAACCCCCAAGCACAACTCCCCCACCCCCTCCTACAATATCGGCTCCCCGCAGTCCCCCCACCCAAAAAGGACCCCCAAATGCGAATGCTCCACACCATGCTCCGCGTCGGCGACCTGCAACGTTCCATCGACTTCTACACCAAGGTGCTCGGCATGCACCTGCTGCGCACCAGCGACAACCCCGAATACAAGTACTCGCTGGCCTTCGTCGGCTACGGTCCGGAAACCGGCAACTCGGTGATCGAGCTGACCTACAACTACGGCGTCAGCGCCTACGAGCTGGGCACGGCATTCGGCCATCTCGCCATTGAGGTCGACAATGCGGCGCAGGCGTGCGAGCAGATCCGCGTGGCGGGCGGCAAGGTCACGCGTGAGGCCGGCCCGGTCAAGGGCGGCAGCACCATCATCGCGTTCGTGGAAGACCCGGACGGCTACAAGATCGAACTGATCCAGGCCCGCTCGATGCCCGATGGCAACCGCCACTGACCTGACGCGCCGGCCGCTGGACGGCACTGCCATCGGCCTGATGGTGGTGCTGTGCCTGTGCTGGGGCCTGCAGCAGGTGGCCATCAAGGTGGCCGTGCACGATGTCGGTCCGGTCATGCAGGCCGGCGTGCGCTCGGCGATCGCGTCGGTGCTGGTGCTGGCGTTTGCGCTGTGGCGCGGCACGCGCCTGACGCTGCGCGACGGCACGCTGCCGGGCGGCCTGGCGGCAGGCACGCTGTTCGGCATCGAGTTCCTCTGCATCTTCATCGGCCTGGGCCATACCACGGCCTCGCGCATGGCGGTGTTCCTGTACACCGCGCCGATCTTCACGGCGCTCGGCCTGCATGCCTTCGTGCCGGGCGAGCATCTGCGGCCGCGGCAGTGGCTCGGCATCGGCGTGGCGTTCGCGGGCATCGTGCTGGCCTTCGCCGATGGCATGCTGCATCCGGCGGCCGGCCCGTCGACGTCGCTGGGCGATGGACTGGGCGTGCTGGCGGGCGTGCTGTGGAGCGCGACCACCCTGGTGGTGCGCGCGAGCCGGCTGTCGGAGGCGCCGGCGGCGAAGACGCTGCTGTACCAGCTGGCCGTCTCCGCCGTGCTGCTGTTGGCCATGGCGGTCGGCACCGGCCAGGCCTGGACCGCCAACCTCACGCCCACCGCGCTGGCAAGCCTCGCCTACCAATCCGTGCTGATCGCCTTCGCCAGCTACCTGGTGTGGTTCTGGCTGCTGCGCCGCTACCTGGCGTCGCGGCTGTCGGTGTTCTCGTTCCTGACGCCGATGTTCGGCGTGGCGTTCGGCGTGCTGCTACTGCACGACCCTGTCGGCCTGCGCTTCGCGCTGGCCGCGGCGCTGGTGCTGTCGGGCATCCTGCTCGTCAATCTTCGCTGAGGTCGGCCGCGCCGCCGGCGATGCGGTCGGCCGGCAGCGCATTCGCCACCGCCACGAATTCGGCCACCGGGACTTCTTCCGCGCGGCGGCCCAGGTCGAACCCGAGCGCGTCGAAGTCGATCACCTCGCGCAGCGACCCCAGCGTGTTGCGCAGCACCTTGCGCCGCTGCGAGAACGCCAGCGTCACCACCGTGCCCAGCGCCCGCATGTCGACTGGGGCATACGGCGATTTGTCGGCCGGCCAGGGAATCATCCGCACCACCGCTGAATCCACCTTGGGCGGCGGATTGAACGAGCCCGGCGGCACCTCCAGCACCAGCTCCATGTAGTAGCGCACCTGCAGCATCACCGACAGGCGGCCGAAGGCCTTGCTGCCCGGCGCGGCCACCATGCGGTCGACCACCTCCTTCTGCAGCATGAAGTGCTGGTCGCGGACGCGATCGGCAAACGCGCTCAGGTGGAACAGCAGCGGGCTGGAGATGTTGTACGGCAGATTGCCGACGATGCGCAGCGACCGCCCGGGGACATGCAGCGTACCGAAGTCGAACGCCAGCGCATCGCCCGCGTGGACGATCAGCTTGTCGCCGAAGCGCCGCTGCAGGCGCGCCACCAGGTCGCGATCGAGCTCGACGACCTGCAATGTGGGCACGCGCTCCATCAGCGGCACGGTCAGCGCGCCGAGGCCCGGGCCGATCTCGACCAGCACGTCGTCCGGCTGCGGGTCGATGGCGGCCACGATGGCGTGGATCACGCCGTCATCGACCAGGAAGTTCTGGCCGAAGCGCTTGCGGGCCTGGTGCCCCTGGTGAACGCCGGAAGTGGATCGCGCCATAGCGAAGCTCGGAAAACGGGAGAAATGAAATCAGGAATCAGGAATGCGCCGCGTGGCGGGCCATCTCGACGGCGGTGTCGATCGCCTCGAGCAGGCTGCCCGCCTCCGCGCGGCCGGTGCCGGCAAGATCCAGCGCGGTGCCGTGATCGACCGAGGTGCGCACGAACGGCAGCCCCAGCGTGATGTTGACGCCGTGGCCGAAGGTGCCGTACTTGAGCGGCGCCAGGCCCTGGTCGTGATACATCGCCAGCACGCAATCGGCATCGGCCAGCAGGCGCGGCTGGAACAGCGTGTCGGCGGGATACGGCCCGCGAGCGTCGATGCCGCGCGCACGGGCCCGGGCAATGGCGGGTTCGATCACTTCGATCTCTTCGCGGCCCAGGTGGCCAGCCTCGCCGGCATGCGGATTCAGCCCGGTGACCAGGATGCGCGGCGCGGCCATGCCGAAGCGGCCGCGCAGGTCCCGCTGCACGATGTCCAGCGTCTCGTCCAGCACGGCGGGCGTGATGGCGTCCGGCACCTCGCGCAGCGACAGGTGCGTGGTGGCCAGCGCCACGCGCAGCATGGCGTTGCCATGCGCGGGCTGCGGCCCTGCCAGCATCATCACCACGCGCGGCGTGCGGCTGCGCTCGGCCAGGTATTCGGTATGGCCGGTGAACGGCACGCCGGCGTCGTTGATGGTGCTCTTCTGCACCGGGGCCGTCACCATCGCGTCGTAGCGTGCCGTGCCCGCGGCATCGGGCAGGCAGCCGTCGATGGCGGCATCGAGCAGGTCGAGCACATAGCGGCCATTGGCGGCATCGAGCACGCCGGTGCACACCGGCGCCCCCAGCGGACGCGCGACCAGGGTGAGCGCCGCCGCCGCATCCCGCCAGGCATCGCCCAGGCCGATGGCATCGGCGCGCGCCTGCAGCAGCGCGGCATCGCCGATCACGTGCCAGCGCACGCCGGCATGGCGGTCGGCAGGCTGCCGCAGCAAGCGCAGCAGCGCCGTCACGGTGATGTCCGGACCGATGCCGGCCGGTTCGCCGGTCGTGATGGCAATGTTCAGCATGCGGCGCCTTTCAGTGACTGCGGTGGCATCGGAAATGGAACGGCCGCCCGCGGGCGGCCGTGAACCGGGAAGCAAGCGTCCCGACAGCGTACCCGACTTACTGCTGGCGGTTCACGCGGTATTCCACGTGGGCGCTGTCGCGCAGCTGGCGCAGCCAGTCTTCGTACGCGGCCTGGACCTTCTGCTCGCGGATCACCGAGCGCGCGTAGTCGCGCTGGCGGTCCACCGGCACTTCGGCTTCGCGGCGGCCTTCCACCTGGATCAGGTGCAAGCCGAACTGGCTCTGCACCGGCTGCGAAACCTCGCCCGGCTTGAGCAGGCCCATCGCCTGCTCGAACTCCGGCACCAGCTGGCCGGGCGACACCCAGCCCAGCTCGCCGCCCGCGCTGGCCGAGTTGTCCTGCGAATAGCGGCGCGCCGCATCGCCGAAATCGTAGCCGTGGACGATGCGGTCACGCAGGCCGGCCAGCTGGCGGCGCGCGTCGTCGGCCGACATGGTCGGGCCGGTCTTGATCAGGATATGGCGCACCTGCGTCTGCGCCACCTTGGCCGTGACGGCGGTGCCCGGCGCACGCTTGTCCACCAGCTTCAGCACGTGGAAGCCGGCGGGGCTCTCGATCACCTGGTCCACCACCTGGCCCGGCTTCAGGTCGACCACGGCGTTGGCGAACTGCGCCGGCAGACGGCCGATCGGGCGCAAGCCGAGCTCGCCGCCCTGCGCGGCCTCGGGGGCGCCGGAGCTGTCGCGCGCCAGCTTGGCGAAGTCCGCGCCGCCCTGGACCTGCTTCAGCAGGCTTTCGGCCTTGCCGCGCGCGGCCGCCTTCTGCTCAGCGGAGGCATCCTCGGCCACCGGCACCAGGATCTGCGCGACGTTGTATTCCTGCGCACCGCCCGATGCGGCGCTGCCGCCCTGCTGGGCGAGGAAGTTGTCGATCTCGCCGTCGAACACCTGCACCTTGGAATCCACCTCGCGATCGCGCAGGCGGGCCAGCAGGATCTCCTGCCGCAGGTCTTCACGGTACTTGTCGTAGGCCAGCCCGGACTGGGCCAGCTTGGCCTTGAGCTGCGAGACCGACAGGTTGTTGCGCTGGGCCACGCTCTCCACCGCGCGGTCCACGTCGGCATCCGACACCCGGATGCCGCTTTCCTTGGCCGTCTGCGCCTGCACGCGCTCCAGGATCAGCTGCTCCAGCACTTCGCCGAGCAGGTCGGGACGCGCCGGTACCTGGCGGTTCTGCGACTGCAGGGTGCGTTCGACCAAGTCGGCGCGATCCAGCAGCTCGCGGCGCGTGATGATGTCGGTATTGACCACCGCCACCACTTCGTCCACCAGTTGGCTGCGCGCGGCGCTGGAGGCCGTCGACGGCCCCGGCAGCGTGCCCCGCAGCAGCGGCTGGCTGGGCGATGCGTCGGGCGTGGTGAAGATGCCGCGCAGCGGCGCGCTCTTCTTCTGCGTCTGCTGCGCATGGGCGGCGGGCAGCAGCGCCGCCCCCGCCATCAGCGCAACCAGCGCACCGGTCACCATGCCCAGCCGGCGGGTGGGCGCCACGCGCGTGGCAGAGCGGACAGCAGTCGATTTGCAAGCCATAGTCATTCGTATTGATCCAGCACGGACGGCGTGACCGGCTGCGCGGTGACCGGCTGGTAGCCGGGCACGTTGAGTCGGATCACGTCGATCGGATTGTTCCCCACCTTCGACAGCCCCTTGAACTCGATCTGGGCAAAGATGTGCGTCGTATAGCCCGAGGTCGCGTTGCTGTAGCGCTGCACCGCCAGCCGCCCGACCCAGCAGTCGGCGACATATTCGAAGCCCAGCAGCATGTCCGACGGCTTCTTGGCATCCATGTCGTAGCCGATGCGCCCCAGGCCGTACAGGCGGCGCGTCAGCGGCCACTGCGCCGAGATGTCGGTCTGCTCCAGCGCCAGCTGCCCGGTGTTGGCATCGGCGCGGTAGTAACGGTAGCCGAGGTTGATCACCTTGTTGGCATCCGGCTTCCAGCTGAACGCCATCGTCGAGCGCATGATGCGGTCGATGTCCTGATTGTACTGAAGGTTGGTATCGAAAAAGAGTCCGCGGAACATCTGGATGGTGGTCGCGCCCAGCAGGTCCGAATAGCGGCGCACCGAGGTGGGCGCCGAGCCGGCCAGGGTCACGCGCTGGCCCTCGAAGTCCTGGCGCTGGGCCAGTGTGGCGCGCAAGCGCTCGATGCCCGTCTCGGACTCGATGAAGCGGGTGGTCACGCCAGCCGTCAGCTTGTTGTTGTCGGCGATGCGGTCGTAGCCGGTGTACGGGTTCTCGGTGAAGATCTGGCCGAGGTTGTAGTCCGACTGCGCCGTATCGAACAGCGGGATCTGCGACTGGTCGCGGAACGGCGTGTAGACGTAGAACAGCCGCGGCTCCAGCGTCTGGATGTAGCTGCGGCCGAACCACTTCGACACCAGCGACGCATCGCGCTCGAAGGTCAGCCCCGAATCGAGCGAGACGGTCGGCAGCGTGCGGTTGATCTGCGAAGCCTGCGTGTCGCCCGTCGGGCGGTCCAGGCGGTACGACGTCGTGTTCAGGATGAACTTGGGCGTGACGAACCAGCCCGGCCGGATGATCGGATAGCTGATCGTCGGCTGCATGAACAGGCGCTCGCCCTGGACCGTGTTCTCGGTCGGGATGCTGAACTTGGTGTAGTCGGTCTGGAAGTTGATGTCGAAGCCGCCGGCATCGTACCGGTTGTACGACAGGTTCAGCTGCGGCACACGCTCATACGGCGGCGACAGCGCCGTGGTCGCGGTCGACAGCGTCTGGAACTTCTGCACCCGCGCCAGGGCCTGCCAGTCGCCGATGGAATACGTGACGCCGCCTTCCTGCGTGTACTGGCGCTGCGTCGCCGTGATGATGCTGCGGCCGAGGTCGTCCGGGTAGGTGCTGTCGGAGACCTTGTTGTAGTTGACGTAGGCGTTCAGGCCGGTCGCCAGGCGCTGGCTGTGCACCAGCGCGATCGACCAGCGGTTGCGGTCGGCCTCGCGATCATTGGGCAGGAATTCGCCGCGCAGCACGCCGCTGTAGCTCTGGCTCAGGTAGCGATACTCGGCGCCCAGCTGCAGGCCGCGCTGCGAGAGCAGGCGCGGATACAGCGTCAGGTCCCGGTTGGGCGCGATGTTGAAGTAGTACGGCAGCGTCACGTCGGCGCCGCTGCGGCTGCTGTAGCCGAACACCGGCGCGAGGAAGCCGCTGCGGCGCTCGTTGTTGAGCGGGAAATCGAACACCGGCGAGGCGAACACCGGCATGCCCAGGAAATGCATCACGCCGGCGCGGCCGGAGCCGACCTGGCGGTCGCTGTCGATGTCGATCTGGCTGGCGCTGAAGTACCAGTCGACGTTGTCCGGCGAACACGTGGTGTACGTGCCCTTGGTGATGCGGCTGTTGTCCTTGTCGATGAAATCGATGCGCTCGGCGCTGCCGCGGCCGCCCACGGTGTGGAATTCGTACGAGGGCGTGTGCATGGTGCCCTCGTTGGCGGTCACCTTGAGCGCGGCGTCCGGGCCGGTGACGAGCGTGCCGTCGCGGAACAGGCGCACGTTGCCGGTGGCGGTGGCGAAGTCGGTGTCCTGGTTGTAGTCCAGCGTGTCGCCCTTGACCACGGTGCCGTTGCGGCGCAGCTCGCCGTGGCCGCGCAGGTGGATGTCCTCATTGGTGCGGCCGTCCATGGCATCGGCGGCGGCGAACGCGGGCACGGCATTGTCCGGGCGCTTGACGGGCTCGGCCATCTTGGGCACCAGCGGTGCACCGCCCGGCGTGGTCGGGCCCGACACCGCCAAAGCCGTCACGGAAGCGGCCGACGAGGGTGCCTGCGCGGACGCCGCCTGCTGGGTGGCGTCCTGACTCTGCGCCGCGGATGCCGCCGTCCAGACCCCTGCCACCGCGAACACCAGCGGACGCAGCGCCAGCGCGCCACGACGGGGTGCGGTCCGCTGGTCGGGCGCAGCAAAAGCGGTGCGCTGCCGGGTTTTCCTGGCTCGGTTCGGTTCGGTCATGCAAGTCGGAAACTGGGCGCGGCGCGCAGCGGGCGCGCACGGCACGTCATCGGTCGGTACTTCGGCGCGCGGTGGCCCGGCCGTACAGGGCTGGCGGGCGTTCGCGACGAAACTCGGTCGGGTATTATACGGGGCTTCCTCCCAGCCCCATTCCAGCGTTCCCTCAGCATGGCTTCGACCCCCAGCACCACCGGCGCAACCGACGCGCGCCTCAACCAGTTGCGCGACTGGCTCGGCACATTGCCTGCCGCCCACGGCCTGCGTGTCGACACCCTGCGCCCCGCCTCGGCCGACGCCAGCTTCCGCCGCTATTTCCGCCTCGATGGCGAGGCCGGCACACTGATCGCCATGGACGCCCCGCCACCCCAGGAAGACTGCCGCCCGTTCGTGCACGTGGCCGCCCTGCTGGGCGGCGCCGGCGTGCACGCGCCGCAGGTCCTGGAGCAGGACATCGCGCAGGGTTTCCTGCTGCTGACCGACCTCGGTCCGCAGACCTACCTGCAATCGCTGCGCGAACGCCATTTCGACCTGGCCCACGCCAATGCGCTGTTCCGCCCGGCCATCCATACGCTGGTGCGCTGGCAATCGGCCTCGCGCGAGGGCGAGCTGCCGCCGTATGACGAGGCCCTGCTGCGCCGCGAGCTGTCGCTGTTCCCCGACTGGTATGTCGAGCACCACCTGCAGCGCCCGCTCGACGCCGCCCAGCGCGAGGCGCTCGACAAGGTCTTCCAGTTGCTGGTCGACAGCGCCCTGGCCCAACCGCGCGTCTACGTGCACCGCGATTACATGCCGCGCAACCTGATGATCAACGCGGCCGACCCGTCGCAGCCCGGCGTGCTGGATTTCCAGGATGCCGTCTACGGCCCCATCACCTACGACGCCGCCTCGCTGCTGCGCGACGCCTTCCTCTCGTGGGAAGAAGAGCAGGAGCTCGACTGGGCCGTGCGCTACTGGGAAGCCGCCCGCCGCGCCGGGTTGCCGGTCGACGAAGACTTCGGCGAGTTCTACCGCGCGCTCGAATGGATGGGCGCCCAGCGTCACCTGAAGGTGGCCGGCATCTTTGCCCGCCTGCGCTACCGCGACGGCAAGGCCGGCTACGTGGAAGACACGCCGCGCTTCATCGCCTACCTGCGCCGCGTTGCCACGCGCTACACCGCGCTGGCGCCGCTGGCGCGCCTGCTCGACCAGCTGGAAGACCGCGCCGCGCAGGTCGGCTACACCTTCTGATGACCGCCTCCCGCGCCGCCGAATTTCGCGCCGGCGTGCTGACGCTCGCGCCCATGCTGGTGGGCGTGGTGCCGTTCGGCCTGATCTACGGCGTGCTGGCGACCGCCGCCGGCATGCCCGCCTGGCTGGCGGTGGCGATGAGCACCATCGTCTTCGGCGGCGCCTCGCAGATGATCCTGGTGCAGCTGTGGGCGGGCGGCGCGCCAGCGCTCGTGATGGCGGCGACGGTGTCGATGGTCAACCTGCGGCACGCGCTGTATTCGGCCAGCATCGCGCCGGCCCTGGTGCACCTGCCGCGCCGCTGGAAATGGCTGATCGCCTACCTGCTGACCGACGAGGCCTTCGCCGCCATGAACCGGCGCGTGGTCAATGCGCAGCCGCAGGCGCAAGAGGCCGCCCACCGCCACTGGTTCTTCCTCGGCGCCGGCGTGACGCTGTGGACCAGCTGGCAGGCGTCCACCATCGTCGGCGTGGCGCTGGGCGCGAAGGTGCCGGCCACCTGGCCGCTCGACTTCTTCCTGCCGCTGACCTTTATCGCCATCGTAGTGCCGTCGCTGCGCACACGCGCGCAGCTGGCCGCGGCGCTGACCGGCGCCGCACTGGCCGTGGCCTGGACGGGCTGGCCGCACAAGCTGGGCCTGATGGGCGCGGCCTGCGTCGGCATCGCCGTCGGCGCGATCGTCGAGCGGCTGGTCGCCGGGGGCACCGGCAAGGGCGCCACGGCATGAAGGCGATGCTCCTGCTCGGCGTGCTGCTGCTCTCGGGCGCGGCCACCTACCTGATCCGGCTGTCGTTCATCGCGCTGGAAGGCCGCATGAACCTGCCGCCGTGGTTCCGCAACGCCATGCCCTATGTCCCCGCCGCCATGCTGACGGCGCTGATCGCGCCCGACCTGCTGGTGCGCAACGGTGCGCTGGCTGTCTCCACCAGCAACCCGCGCCTGATCGCCGGCCTGGTCGCCATCGTCATCGCGCGCGTGACCCGCAGCGCGATGTGGACCATCGTCGGCGGCATGGCGGCCCTGCTGATCCTGATGAAGGCAATGGCATGAAAGCGATGATCTTCGCCGCCGGCCGCGGCGACCGCATGCGGCCGCTGACCGACCGCACCCCCAAGCCGCTGCTGCCCGTGGGCGGCAAGCCGCTGATCGTCTGGCAGATCGAGCGCCTGGCGGCGGCGGGCGTGCGCGATATCGTCATCAACCATGCGTGGCTCGGCGCGCAGATCGAAGCAGCGCTGGGCGACGGCGGCGCCTGGGGCGTGCGCCTGGCGTACTCCCCCGAGAGCGAAGCGCTGGAGACCGCCGGCGGCGTGGTCCAGGCCCTGCCCCTGCTGCGCACGGGCGATGCCCACAGCGTCTTCATCGCGGTCAGCGGCGACGTGTTCTGCGACTACGACTACGCCGCGCTGCGCGAGCGCGCCCAGGCGCTGGCCGCCCGGCCCGCACCCGGCATGCACCTGGTGATGGTGCCCAACCCGTCCTACCACCCGCGCGGCGATTTCGCCCTGACCGCCGACGGCTGCCTGCACGGCGACGACGCGCCAGCCGGCATCCCGCGCCTGACGTTCGGCAACATCGGGCTGTACGACACGCGGCTGTTCGACGGCATCGCGCCCGGCACGCGGCTGGCGATGACGCCGCTGTACCGCCGCGCCATCGCCGCGGGCCAGGCCACCGGCGAACGCTTCGACGGCGCGTGGGAGAACGTCGGCACGCCGGCCCAACTGGCGGCGCTGGACGCGTCGCTGAGCGCGCCGTCGCGGTCGGCCTAGCCCCGCACTTCGGCCACCATCGCCTGGAGGCCCTGCGCCTGCGCCAGCCCGGCGGCCTCGAGCAGAGCCTGCGCCGTCATCGGCCGGCCCAGCAGATTGCCCTGCAGCGCATGGCAGCCGAGGCGCGTCAGGAACGCCTGCTGCGCCTCGGTCTCCACGCCTTCGGCCACGATACGCAAGTTCAGGGTCTGGCCCAGCGCCACCACGGCCGAGACGATGGCCGCATCCTCGGAGTCGTGCGCCAGGTCGCGCACGAACCCGCGATCGATCTTCAGTTCGCTGGCCGGCAGGCGCTTCAGATACAGCAGGCTCGAATAGCCGGTGCCGAAATCGTCGATCGAGATGCGCACGCCCATCGCGTGCAGCTGCTGCAGGATGTGCAGGCTGGCGTCGGCGTCGCGCATCGCGGTCGATTCGGTGATCTCCAGCGTCAGGCCCTGCGGCTCCAGCGCATGGCGGGCCAGCGTGTCGCGCACGGTGTCGACCAGCGCCGCATGGGCGAACTGCACCGCCGACAGGTTGACGGCGATGGACCATTGCGCGTGCCCTTCCCGGCGCCATTGCGCCATCTGCCGGCACGCCTCGTCGAGCACCCAGGCCCCGAGCGGCACGATCAGGCCGGTCTTCTCCGCCAGCGGAATGAAGGCATCGGGCGGCACCAGCCCATGCTCGGGATGCTGCCAGCGCACCAGCGCCTCGACCCCGACCACGGGGCCGTGCGGCGCGCTGAACTTGGGCTGGTAGTGCAGCACCAGCTCGTGCCGCTCCAGCGCCAGGCGCAGGTCCTGCACCAGTTGCAGCTGCTGATGGACGTTGGCGTTCATCGACGCCTCGAAGAAGCAGTACGTATCGCGGCCCATGCCCTTGGCGTGGTACATCGCCGCGTCGGCATTGGTGAGCAGATCGTGCTGGCCGGCGCCGTCGTCCGGATAGAGCGCGATGCCGATGCTGGTCGACACCCGCAGTTCGTACCCGTCCACCAGAAACGGCGCGCGCACGGCAGCCAGCAGGGCGTCGGCCAGGGTGCCGGCGTCCGCGGGCTCGCCCACGCTGGCCAGCACAACGAACTCGTCGCCGCCGACCCGCGCCACCGTGTCCTGCTGGCGCACGCACGCCACGATGCGCCGCGCCACGTCGGCCAGCAGCAGATCGCCCACGTGATGGCCATAGACGTCGTTGACCGCCTTGAAGCCGTCCAGATCGAGGAACATCAGCGCGAAGCTGCCGCGCGTGCGGCCGGCCGCCTGGATCGCCTGCTCCAGGCGGTCTTCGAGCAGCAGACGGTTGGACAGCTTGGTCAGGTTGTCGTGCAGCGCCAGGTAGGCCAGCTCGCGGTTGGCCTTGGCCAGCGACGTCGCCAGCACCGCCGTGCGCGCCTCCATGCGCAGGTCCAGCACCGAGATGAGCAGCGCCATCGCCAGCACCGCGAGCGTCACCACGATGATGACCAGGGCCAGCCATTCGGCGCTGACGCCGCCGCCCGCCGCGCCGCAGAGGCTGCCCAGCGGGAAGCCGGCCGCCGCCATGCCGGTGTAGTGCATGCCGACGATGGCCAGGCCCATCACCACCGCGGCGCCGGCACGCTTCGCCCGCACGTGGCGCGACTGGCGCCGCAGGCGGAACACGATCCACAGCGCCGCGCCCGACGCCAGGATGGCGATGACCACCGACAGGCAGAAGAGGGCCGGATCGTAGAGGATCCCCGGCGACATGCGCATGGCCGCCATGCCGGTGTAGTGCATGCTGGCCACGCCCGCGCCCATCAGCAGCGCGCCGCCGGCCAGCCGCGGCCAGGGCAGCCGGCGCTGGCAGACCAGCCACAGCGCAAAGGCCGACAGGGCGATGGCGATCAGCAACGAGGCCAGGGTAATCCACGGGTCATAGCCGAGCGGAATCGGCAGGCTGAAGGCCAGCATGCCTACGAAGTGCATCGACCAGATGCCCAGCCCCATGGCGCAGGCGCCGCCGCCGAGCCACCAGTGCGCGGCGTGGCCGCGCGCCGTGGCGATGCGGCCGGCCATGTCCAGCGCCGTGTACGACGCCAGGATCGCCACGCACAGTGAGAACAGGACAAGAAGGGGGTGGTAGCTGCCGGCCAGCATCGATTCTCCAGAGCAGGCCGATCCGGCGCCGGCCTGCGCGCTCCGGCGCCGGCCGCGGCCGACGGATCCGGCACATGCGGGCATTGTCGGCCATGCCCGACCCGACTTCTTAAGGAAATGTAAACGCCGGATCGGACGCCGGCGCCGCGCGGCCAAGGCCGCCGATCGCGGCGTTACAATCGGCCATCCCCGTCATCCCTGGGCCCGCGCCATGTCCGCCACCGAACTCGCCTTCCTCCAGACCACCCGCCAGCGCCGCGAGCGCATCGCGCAATGGCTGCGCGCAGCGGGCGGCGGCGTCGCCATCGTCCCGACCGCGCCGGAGGCCATGCGCAACCGCGACAGCGACTACCCCTATCGGCACGACAGCTACTTCTATTACCTGACCGGCTTCACCGAGCCCGAGGCGGTGCTGGCCATCGTGGTGCCGGCCGGCGGCGCGCCGGCGCGCAGCGTGCTGTTCTGCCGCCCCAAGCACGAGGAGCGCGAAATCTGGGACGGCTTCCGCTTCGGCCCCGAAGCCGCCCGGGAAGCCTTCGGCCTGGACGAGGCGCACTCGGTCGACGAGATCGACGCGACGCTGCCGGGCCTGCTCGCCAATGCGGCTGCCGTGGCCTATCCGCTGGCCGAGAGCGGCACCTTCGACCGCCGCATGCGCCGCTGGCTTGACGGCGTGCGCATGCAGGGCCGCGCCGGCGTGTCGGCGCCGCACCAGGCGCTGGACGTGCGCGCCATCCTCGACGAGATGCGCCTGTTCAAAGACGCGGGCGAACTCGACATCATGCGCCGCGCCGCGCGCATCTCCGCCGGGGCGCATGTGCGCGCCATGCGGACCTCGCGCGCCGGCCTGCGCGAGTACCACCTCGAAGCCGAGCTGCTCTACGAATTCCGCCGCCACGGCGCGCAGAGCGTCGCCTACAACTCCATCGTCGCCACCGGCCCGAATGCCTGCGTGCTGCACTACCGCGCCGGCAATGCCGAGCTGCGCGACGGCGACCTGTGCCTGATCGATGCCGGCTGCGAGCTCGACGGCTATGCCTCCGACATCACCCGCACCTTCCCCGTCAACGGGCGCTTCTCCGGCCCGCAGCGCGCGCTCTACGACCTCGTGGTGGCCGCGCAGGAGGCCGCCGTCGCGCAAACCCGGCCGGGCGTCCCGTACAACGTGCCGCACGATGCCGCTACGCGCGTGCTGGCGCAGGGCATGCTCGATACCGGCCTGCTGGACGCGAACCGGGTCGGCACGCTCGACGACGTGCTCGCCGGCGGCCAGTACCGCCAGTTCTATATGCACCGCACCGGCCACTGGCTGGGCATGGACGTGCACGACGTGGGCGAATACCGCACGCCCGGCGCGGCGCCCGTCCAGGGCGAACGCCCGTGGCGCCCGCTCGAAGCCGGCATGGTGCTGACCGTCGAGCCCGGCCTCTACGTGCGGCCGGCGCCGGACGTGCCCGAGGCGTTCTGGCACATCGGCATCCGCATCGAGGACGATGCCATCGTCACGCCGCAGGGCTGCGAGCTGATCACGCGCGATGTGCCGGTGGCCGCGGACGACATCGAAGCGCTGATGCGGAGCCAGGCATGACCGACACCGCGGCGGCCACGCCGGACTTCGACATCGCCATCGTCGGCGCCGGGCCGGTCGGCCTGGCGCTGGCCAACTGGTTGCTGCGCGACACCGACTGGCGCATCGCCCTGTTCGATGCCCGCGACGCCGAGGCCGCTGCCCGCGACCCGCGCGCGCTGGCGCTGTCGCACGGCTCGCGCGTGCTGCTCGAAGCAATCGGCGGCTGGCCGGCGCGCGCCACGCCGATCACGCATATCCACGTCTCGCAGCGCGGCCACTTCGGCCAAACCCACATCCGCCGCGAAGACTACGACATCCCCGCGCTCGGCCACGTCGTCCAGTACGGCGACCTGAGCGCCGCGCTCAACGCGGCGCTGGCCACGCAGATGCAGCGCTACCCGGACCGGCTCACGCGCTACGACCACACGCCGGTCGAGCGCGTCGAGCAGTTGCCGCGCGCCGACGGCTCGGTGGCGCCGGCGCGCGTGCGGGCGCTGCGCGAAGGGCGGCACCCGCTGGCCGTCGAAACCGCGGTCGTCATCCAGGCCGAAGGCGGCCTGTTCGACGATGCGCGCCGGCAGGCCGCGAGGTCGTCGTACCTGCATCACACGCGGCGCCGCGACTACGGCCAGACCGCCATCGTCGCCCACGTGCGCTGCGCCGCGCCGCTCGAAGGCTGGGCGTGGGAGCGCTTCACCACCGAAGGGCCGCTCGCGCTGCTGCCGCAGCACGACGCGGACGGCCCCGGCTACGCGCTGGTCTGGTGCTGCGCGCCCGACCAGGCGCGCCGCCGCGCCGGCCTGCCCGATGCGGACTTCCTGGCGGAGCTGGGTGCGGCCTTCGGCGAGCGCATGGGCCGCTTCACGCAGGCCGGCCCGCGCCACACCTTCGCGCTCGGGCTGCACGCCCGGCGCACGCCGGTCGACCGCCGCGTGGTCGCCATCGGCAATGCCGCGCAGACCATCCACCCGGTCGCCGGCCAGGGCTTCAACCTGGGCCTGCGCGACGCCTTCGAACTGGCGCGCGCGCTACGCGACGCCGTCACGCCGGCCGCGCTCGCGCGCTTTGCCCGCGAACGCGCGTTCGACCGCGCCGTCACCATCGGCCTGACCGACCTGCTGCCGCGCGCCTTTGCCGTGCCGGGCCGGCCGGTCGGGCACCTGCGCGGCCTCGCGCTGACGCTGCTCGAATGCGTGCCGCCGCTCAAGCACGAACTGGCGCGGCAGATGATGTTCGGGCAACGGGGCTAGCGCCGCCATCCGGCCCATGCACAGCGGCGCAGCGAACCCGGCCGGGCGACGGGCCATCACGGTGGTGGGCGCCAGCATCGTCGGTGTGTCGAGCGCTTTGCAGCTGCGGCGCAGCGGCCACTTGGGCATGACGGGGGCGCCCGGCACCGGCCGGCTGATCGCTGATCTGATCGCAGGCCGGCCGCCGTTCATCGATGCCCGCCCCTACGGCCTGCAACGTTTTGACGGAGGCGCGACGGACGCTAGGGCGCGCGTGAATTACGATCATCTTTTTTGCGAATCGTGGCGGCCCTGGCCACATGGAAGACGCCGCAGGACATCAAAGCTCATTACGCTTCGGCCAGCTTCGTGGGGCGCAACCGCATCGTGTTCAACATCGGCGGGAACAACTACCGCCTGATCGTAGCGATCGCGTTCCAGATTGGCGTGGTGTACGTGAAGTTTGTCGGCACGCATGCCGAGTACGGCCGTATCGACGCTGCAACTGTGGAATGGGAGTAAGGTCCATGGACATCCGACCGCTGCATACCGAAAAAGACTATAACGAGGCGCTCGCCATCGTTTCGGCGCTCGTCGACGCTGATCCGGCACCCGGCACGCAGGACGGCGATCGCCTGGAGATTCTGTCCACGCTCATTGAGCGCTACGAGGCCACGCATTTTCCCCTCGAGCATCCGACGGCGATCGAGGCCATCCGTTTTCGCATGGAACAAGGCGGTCTGACCGTCCAGGACATGCAGCCGTATATCGGCAAGACGAATCGCGTGTACGAGGTGCTCAATGGCAAGCGCGGGCTGAGCCTGGAGATGATCCGTCGGCTGCATGCCGGCCTGCATATCCCTGCCGAGGTGCTGATCGCCTGACCCATTGACTCGGGCAATGGTCGTCAGCCTGCCGGAGTCGTCCTGTGTCGCGCCGCGCTGCCGCCCGCCTCGGCGGCAAGCCAGCCTGCACCCGCACCCGCGCCCCAAACACCGCACCGGATGCGCCACCGCATAGCTTGTGCACAACATTTAGGCAATCCGGCGGTTTGGCGGTAAAATCCCGTCCTCGCATTTTTGACTCCCCGTCGTTCCGCCTGCCCGGGCGGAAGGGGCTGTTTTTCGTTTCTTCGTCTTCGCTTCTTCGGATCCCGCCTTGCAAATCGGACCGCATCTCCTGCGCAACAACCTGTTCGTCGCCCCCATGGCGGGCGTGACGGATCGCCCGTTCCGCCAGCTGTGCAAGCGGCTGGGCGCGGGCTATGCGGTCTCGGAGATGGTGGCGTCCAACGCGCAGCTGTGGAAGAGCGAAAAGACCATGCGCCGCGCCAACCACACCGGCGAGGTCGAGCCGATCGCCGTGCAGATCGCCGGCGCCGAGCCGATGATGATGGCCGAGGCCGCGCGCTACAACGTCGACCGCGGCGCGCAGATCATCGACATCAACATGGGCTGCCCGGCCAAGAAGGTGTGCAACGTGGCGGCCGGCTCGGCCCTGCTGCAGAACGAGCCGCTGGTGGCGCGCATCGTCGAGGCGGTGGTCGGTGCGGTGGGCGACCGCGTGCCGGTCACGCTCAAGATCCGCACCGGCTGGGATCGCGAGCACCGCAACGCGCTGACGGTCGCGCGCATCGCGCAGGAAGCCGGCATCAGCATGCTGACCGTGCACGGCCGCACCCGCGCCGACCTGTACCACGGCGAGGCCGAGTACGAGACCATCGCCGCGGTCAAGGCCTCGGTGCGTATCCCGGTGGTCGCCAACGGCGACATCGGCACGCCGGCCAAGGCCCGGCACGTGCTGGAGGTGACCGGCGCCGACGCCATCATGATCGGCCGCGCTGCCCAGGGGCGCCCGTGGCTGTTCCGCGAGATCGAACACTTCCTGAAGACCGGCACGCTGCTGCCGGCGCCGGAGGTCGAAGAGATTCGCGGCATCATGAACACGCACCTGGAAGAGCATTACGCGTTCTACGGCGAGTACACCGGCGTGCGCACCGCGCGCAAGCACATCGCCTGGTACACGCGGGGGCTGGCGGGCGCCAACCTGTTCCGCCACCGCATGAACACCATCGAAGACACCGTGGCCCAGCTGGCCGCCGTCAATGCCTTCTTCGACGAGCAGCGCGCGCTGTCCGACCGCCTGGTCTACACGGACCAGGACGATGCCGCGGGCGGCCCTCCCACGACGGGCAACAACAACGACAACAAGGAACTGCTTGCCGCATGAGCCGCAACCCGATCGAACGCTGCATCCGGGATAGCCTGGATACATACTACCGTGACCTCGACGGCGAGAACCCGTCCAACGTCTACGACATGGTGCTGCAGGCCATCGAGCGACCGCTGCTGGAGACCGTGATGGAATGGGCCTCCAACAACCAGTCGCTGGCCGCCGATTATCTCGGCATCAACCGCAACACGCTGCGCAAGAAGCTGCAGCAGCACGGACTGCTCTGAGGTGGCCGGGCACCGTGTCCGGCCGCATCCCGATTTTCCTTTCTGACGGCGCCTCGCCGCGCCCCATCCGCCTGACGGCGTTTCCACCATGATCCAGCAAGCTCTGCTTTCCGTTTCCGACAAGACCGGCATCGTCGACTTTGCCCGTGCGCTGCACGGCGCGGGCGTCAAGCTCCTCTCCACCGGCGGCACCGCCAAGCTGCTCGCCGAGTCCGGCCTGCCCGTGACGGAAGTGGCCGACTACACCGGCTTCCCGGAAATGCTCGACGGCCGCGTCAAGACCCTGCACCCGAAGGTGCACGGCGGCATCCTGGCCCGCCGCGACCTGCCCGAGCACATGGCGGCGCTGTCCCAACACGGCATCCCGACCATCGACCTGCTGGTGGTGAACCTGTATCCGTTCCAGCAGACCGTTGCCAAGGATGAATGCTCGCTGGCCGATGCCATCGAGAACATCGACATCGGCGGCCCGACCATGCTGCGCTCGGCCGCCAAGAACCACCGCGACGTGACGGTGATCGTCGATCCGGCCGACTACGCCACCGTGCTGGCCGAGATGCAGGCCAACGGCAACACGGTCGGCTACGACACCAACTTCAAGCTGGCCAAGAAAGTGTTCGCGCACACCGCGCAGTACGACGGCGCCATCACCAACTACCTGACCAGCCTGGGCCCGGACAAGTCGCACAGCACCCGCAGCCAGTATCCGCAGACGCTGAACCTGGCCTTCGAGCAGGTGCAGGAGATGCGCTACGGCGAGAACCCGCACCAGTCCGCCGCCTTCTACCGCGACCTGAAGGCCGTGGACGGCGCGCTGGCCAACTACGCGCAGCTGCAGGGCAAGGAGCTGTCGTACAACAACATCGCCGATGCCGATGCGGCGTGGGAATGCGTGAAGTCGTTCGACCCGGCCAAGGGCGCCGCGTGCGTCATCATCAAGCACGCCAACCCGTGCGGCGTGGCCATCGGCGGCACCGCGCAGGAAGCCTACGAGAAGGCCTTCAAGACCGACTCGACCTCGGCCTTCGGCGGCATCATCGCCTTCAACGTGCCGCTGGACGAGGCGACCGCGCAGGTGGTGGCCAAGCAGTTCGTCGAAGTGCTGATCGCGCCGGGCTTCTCCGCTGGCGCGCGCACGGTGTTCGCGGCCAAGCAGAACGTGCGCCTGCTGGAAATTCCGCTGGGCAAGGGCATCAACGCGTATGACTTCAAGCGCGTCGGCGGCGGCCTGCTGGTGCAGAGCCCGGATGCCAAGAACGTGCAGCCGGCCGAGCTGCGCGTGGTCACCAAGCGCCACCCGACCCCGAAGGAAATGGACGACCTGATGTTCGCCTGGCGCGTCGCCAAGTTCGTCAAGTCGAACGCCATCGTGTTCTGCGGCGGCGGCATGACGCTGGGCGTGGGCGCCGGCCAGATGAGCCGCGTGGACTCGGCCCGCATCGCCAGCATCAAGGCGCAGAACGCGGGCCTGACGCTGGCCGGTTCGGCCGTGGCGTCGGACGCCTTCTTCCCGTTCCGCGACGGCCTGGACGTGGTGGTCGACGCCGGCGCCTCGTGCGTGATCCAGCCGGGCGGCTCGGTGCGCGATGACGAAGTGATCGCCGCCGCCGACGAGCGCAACGTGGCCATGATCTTCACCGGCACGCGCCACTTCCGCCACTAAGCTACTCAGCATCACCCGCGGTTCCACCGCGCAACGGGGCCAGGCGTAGACTGTCGCCTGCCCCGTTTTTCTTTTGCCTGTCCCCTTCATGCGCATCCTCGGCATCGACCCCGGCCTTCGCACCACCGGCTTCGGCGTGCTCGAGCGGCACGGCCATCAATTGGCCTACGTCGCCTCGGGCACGATCAAGAGCGACGGCAACGCCGACCTGCCCAGCCGCCTGAAGACGCTGTACGACGGCGTGTCGGAGCTGGTGCGCACCTACCGGCCGGATTGCGCCTCCATCGAAAAGGTGTTCGTCAACGTCAACCCGCAGTCGACGCTGCTGCTGGGCCAGGCGCGCGGTGCCGTGATCTGCGGGCTGATGAGCGGCAACCTGCCGGTGTTCGAATACACCGCGCTGCAACTGAAGCAGGCCGTGGTCGGCTACGGCCGCGCCAACAAGGATCAGGTGCAGGACATGGTCGTGCGCCTGCTCAACCTGGAAGGCCGGCCCGGCACCGATGCGGCCGACGCGCTGGGCGTGGCGATCTGCCATGCGCACGGCGGCGAGACGCTGGCCGCCATGGCCGGCCTGGCACCGCAACTGGCGCGCAAGGGCCTGCGCGTGCGGCGCGGCCGGCTGGTCGGCTGAGCCGCACGCGAGCGCTCCAAAAGCGCCGGCTGGCTGGCACCGGGCGGCACGGCCGTCTACCATGCGGAAGACCCCGTCTGCAGGAGGCCCCCGGATGTCGCGCCGCTTCGCTCTGCTGTGCCCGCTGATGTTGACGACCGCCATCGCGCTGTCGGCCTGCCGGCTGGAATACAACCACGGCGGCAACCACGGCGACACCACGCCCATCGCCACCGTCCAGGTGATCGGCCATCGCGGCGCCCCGGCGTTGCGCCCGGAGCACACGCTGGCGTCGTACCAGAAGGCCATCGACGATGGCGCCGACATCATCGAGCCGGACCTCGTCGCCACCCAGGACGGCGTGCTGGTCGCGCGCCACGAGAACGAGATCTCCGGCACCACCAACGTGGCCGACCTGCCGCAGTTCGCCGGCCGCCGCGCCACCAAGACCATCGACGGCCAGAGCGTCACCGGCTGGTTCACGGAAGACTTCACGCTGGCCGAACTGAAGACCCTGCGCGCCCGCGAGCGCATCCCCGACATCCGCCCGGACAACACGGCCTACAACGACCAGTTCGACATCCCGACGCTGACCGAGATCATCGCGCTCGCCCGCGACCAGTCGGCCCTGCGCGGCCGCAACATCGGCCTCTACCCCGAGACCAAGCACCCGACCTATTTCCAGTCGATCGGCCTGCCGCTGGAAGACCGGCTGATCGCCGCGCTGCGCCAGGACGATTTCACGGCCAGCCGGACCACGGTCTATATCCAGTCGTTCGAGGTCGCCAACCTGAAATCGATCCGCAACCGGATCGGCGGCAGCCAGCCCAACTGGAAGCTCGTGCAGTTGCTGGGCACCGCCACCCAGCGCCCCTACGACTTCACGGTGGCCAACGACGCCCGCACCTACGCCGACCTGATGACCGACCAGGGCCTGCGCGACATCGCCGGCTACGCCAACGGCGTCGGGCCGGACAAGAGCAGCGTGATCGCGCTGGACGCCAACGGCGCGCTGACCGACCCCAGCGACCTCATCCGCAATGCTCACAGCGCCGGCCTCGTAGTGCACCCGTACACGTTCCGGCCCGAAAATATCTTCCTGCCGGCCGCGCTGCGCAGCGGCGCGGACAACACGCGCAACGTGAGCGGCTCGATCCAGGAAATCCAGGCCTTCCTGCGCGCGGGCGTCGACGGCTTCTTCACCGACGACCCGGCGGTCGGCCGGCAGGCCGTAGACACCTTCCAGCGCTAGCGCCGGCCCGGCATCGGCTACACTGCGTGCCGTTTTGGGAGAACCTCATCCATGATCGGACGCATCGCCGGGACGCTGATCGAAAAGAACCCGCCGCACCTGCTGGTCGACTGCCACGGCGTCGGCTATGAAATCGACGTGCCGATGAGCACGTTCTACAACCTGCCCGCCACCGGCGAGAAGATCGCGCTGCTCACCCAGCAGATCGTGCGCGAGGATGCGCACCTGCTGTACGGCTTCGGCACCGCCGCCGAGCGCGAGACCTTCCGCCAGCTCATCAAGATCTCCGGCATCGGCGCGCGCATCGCGCTGGCGGTGCTGTCGGGCATGTCGGTGGCCGAACTGGCGCAGGCCGTGACGCTGCAGGAAGCCGGACGACTGACGCGCATTCCCGGCATCGGCAAAAAAACCGCCGAGCGCCTGCTGCTCGAACTCAAGGGCAAGCTCGGCGCCGACCTGGGCGCGGTGCCGGGCGGCCCAGTCTTGTCGGACGATTCGGTCGATGTGCTCAACGCCCTGCTGGCGCTGGGCTACTCCGACAAGGAAGCCGCACAGGCCATCAAGCAGGTGCCGGCCGGCACCGGCGTCTCCGAAGGCATCAAGCTGGCGCTCAAGGCTCTCTCCAAGGGCTGACGCCCCGGCGGCGCGAGACGGTAAAATGGCCCGTTCGCGGTCTCCCCGCGCCGTCTGCCCGTCATGATCGAAACCGACAAGCTCGCCGCCAAGGCTGTCTCCGCTGAACGCCTGATCTCGGCCTCGCCCGCCTCCCCCAACGAGGAGGCGTTCGAGCGCGCGCTGCGCCCCAAGCTGCTCGACGAATACGTCGGCCAGGAAAAGGTGCGCGGCCAGCTCGACATCTTCATGACAGCGGCCAAGAGGCGCCGCGAGGCGCTCGACCACGTGCTGCTGTTCGGCCCGCCGGGCCTGGGCAAGACGACGCTGGCGCACATCATCGCCCGCGAGATGGGCGTCAACCTGCGCCAGACCTCGGGCCCCGTGCTGGAGCGCCCGGGCGACCTGGCCGCGCTGCTGACCAACCTCGAAGCCAACGACGTCCTCTTCATCGACGAGATCCATCGGCTCTCGCCGGTGGTGGAGGAAATCCTGTATCCGGCGCTCGAGGACTACCAGATCGACATCATGATCGGCGAAGGCCCGGCAGCGCGCTCAGTCAAGCTCGATCTGCAGCCGTTCACGCTGGTAGGCGCCACCACGCGCGCCGGCATGCTGACCAACCCGCTGCGCGACCGCTTCGGCATCGTCGCCCGGCTCGAGTTCTATACGCCGACGGAGCTCGCGCGCATCGTCACGCGCTCGGCCGGCCTGCTCGACGCGCGCATCGCCGAAGACGGCGCGCTGGAGATCGCCAAGCGCTCGCGCGGCACGCCCCGCATCGCCAACCGCCTGCTGCGCCGCGTGCGCGACTACGCTGAAGTGAAAGCCGACGGCGTCATCACCCGCGCGGTGGCCGACGCGGCGCTGGCGATGCTCGACGTGGATGCGGTCGGCTTCGACCTGATGGACCGCAAGCTGCTGGAAGCCATCCTGCACAAGTTCAACGGCGGCCCGGTCGGCATCGACAACCTGGCCGCCGCCATCGGCGAGGAGCGCGACACCATTGAAGACGTGCTTGAGCCCTACCTGATCCAGCAGGGCTACCTGCAGCGCACGCCGCGCGGGCGCATCGCCACGGCATCGGCCTACCAGCACTTCGGGCTGGGCGCACCGAAGACCGGTCCGGCGCGCGACATGTGGGACAACAACGCCTAGCCGATCCGCCGCAACATCGGCGCATCGGCGGCATGCCGCGCCGGCCTCGGGACTAAGGCCGCCCTACGGTACGCGCCGATCCACTTCGTCGAGCACCAGCAGGTCCAGGTGCGCGACATCGCCCCACTGCAGCACGGTCAGCTGGTGCCCGTCGGACGACAGCCGGTTGATGCTGGCATTGCGCAGCGCGTGCTGGCGCGGCTCGGTAAGCGCCATGGCGTTGGCGTGCCGGTACAGGCAATCGAGCACGCCGCCGTGGCTGACCAGCGCGATGCGCTCGCCCGGGTGACGGCGGATCAGCCGCAGCGCCGCATCCACCGCGCGCGCGTGAAACCCGGCCAGCGTCTCGCCGCCGCCGGGCGGGGCGAATTCCGGCACGCGGTTCTGCCACGCCTCGAATTCCGCCGGATGGCGCTCGGCCACCTCGGCATAGGTCAGCCCTTCGAACCCGCCGTAGCAGCGTTCGCGCAAGCCGGTGTCATCGCGCACCGCCTTGCCGACCTCGCCGGCCAATGCCTGCGCCGTCTCCCTGGCGCGCGACAGATCGCTGGCATAGATCGCATCGAACGGCTCGCGCGCCAGCGCCCGGCCCAGCTGCGCGGCCTGCTCGCGCCCCTGCGCATTGAGCGGCACGTCGAGCTGGCCCTGGAGCCGGCGCTCGCGGTTCCAGTCGGTCTCGCCGTGCCGCACCAGCACGATGTGGGTGATCAGCGGCATCGGCATGGGCATGGCGGCGGTGCGTGCCATCAGGACTTCTCCGCGGGGCTCGGGTTGCGCGTGCAGGTGCCGGTCACGGACACCTCGGCCAGCGCGTGGCCCGCGATCCCTTCGGCGGGAATCGGCGCGTTGTCGTGAATGACGTCGGAAGTCAGCTTCATCGTGCCCCTCCTGGTGATCAGGCGGATTTCGCGGTCTCGGCCTCGCCGGCGCGCACGGCCTGCGGCGCCACCTGCAGCCAGAACGTGACCGGGCCGTCGTTGACCAGCGACACCTGCATCATCGCGCCGAACTCGCCGGTCGCGACGATGGGATGCTGCTGCCGTGCCCGCGCCACGAAATGCTCATACAGGCGGCGGCCCACCTCGGGCGCCGCCGCCGGCGTGAAGCTCGGCCGCGTGCCGGACTTGGTATCGGCCGCCAGCGTGAACTGCGATACCACCAGCAAGCCGCCTGCCAGCCCGTTGCCGTCGATGTTGCGCACCGGCAGGTTCATCTTGCCCTGCGCATCGGAGAACACCCGGTAGTTCAGCAGCTTCTCCAGCAGGCGGTCGGCCTCGGCGACGGTATCGCCACGCTCGGCGCACACCAGCGCCAGCAGGCCCGGCCCGATCTCGCCGACCACGCGGCCATCGACCCGCACCGCCGCCTGCGAGACGCGCTGGATCAAGCCGATCACGACAGCACCACGCGCGCAAAACGCCGCTTGCCGACCTGCATCACGAAGGTGCCGGCCTCGACCTTCAGCCCCTTGTCGCTGATGACGGTGCCGTCGATCTTCACCCCGCCCTGGTCGATATTGCGGTTGGCTTCCGAGGTGGACGGGCACAGGCCGGCCTGCTTGAGCAGTTGCGCGATGCCCAGCGGCGCGCCCGACAGCTCGATCTGCGGAATGTCGTCCGGCACGCCGCCGCGTGCGCGGTGGTTGAAGTCCTCCAGCGCGCGCTCGGCATCGGCCTGGCTGTGGAAGCGCGCGATGATTTCCTGCGCCAGCATCACCTTGCAGTCGCGCGGGTTGCGGCCCAGCGCGATCTCTTCCTTCATCAGGTCGATCTCGGCCAGCGGGCGGAACGACAGCAGCGTGTAGTACGTCCACATCAGGTCGTCAGAGATGCTCATCAGCTTGCCGAACATCTCATTCGGCGCCTCGCTGATGCCGACGTAGTTGCCCTTGGACTTCGACATCTTCTCCACGCCGTCCAGGCCCACCAGCAACGGCATGGTCAGGATGCACTGCGGCTCCTGGCCGTATTCCTTCTGCAGCTCGCGGCCGACCAGCAGGTTGAATTTCTGGTCGGTGCCGCCGAGCTCCAGGTCGGACTTCAGCGCCACCGAGTCATAGCCCTGCATCAGCGGGTAGAGGAATTCGTGCACCGAGATCGGCACGCCCGCCTTGTAGCGCTTGGTGAAGTCGTCGCGCTCCATCATGCGAGCCACGGTGTATTTGGCGGCCAGCTGGATGATGCCGCGCGCGCCGAGTGGATCGCACCATTCGCTGTTGTAGCGGATCTCGGTCTTGCTCGGGTCCAGCACCATGCTGGCCTGGCGATAGTAGGTCTGCGCGTTGGCCTCGATCTGCTCGCGCGTGAGCGGCGGGCGCGTGGCGTTGCGGCCCGACGGATCGCCGATGGTCGAGGTGAAATCGCCGATCAGGAAGATCACCTGGTGCCCCAGGTCTTGCAGCTGGCGCATCTTGTTGAGCACCACGGTGTGGCCGATGTGGATGTCGGGCGCGGTCGGGTCCAGGCCCAGCTTGATGCGCAGCGGCACGCCGGTGGCGGCGCTGCGGGCCAGCTTCTGCTCCCACTCCGCGGCGATCAGCAGTTCGTCGCAGCCGCGCTGCGTGACCTCCATCGCATGCAGCACCTCCGGCGTGACCGGATACTTCGGTTTGCCCGGCGTGTTGTGTTCGGGAGCGGGAGCAGCGGAGGCGTCGGAAACGGTCATGGCAAATGAAAAAAGGGCCGCATGCGCCACAGCGGCACACGGTCGAGGCAATTCGGAAGACAACAGGCATGCGCCCGCCGCAAAGGCGGCCGGCGCGATCCCGCGATTTTACCGTGAGGCGGCCCCCCGCCCAACGGCCACCCCGAAGCCGCCCCAACCGCTGCCCCCGCTGGTATGCTCACGCGCATGACGACACTTGCCCCCTCCATCAGCGAGCGCTACATCGGCCTGATGTCCGGCACCAGCCTGGACGGTGTCGATGGCGTGTTGGTCGACTTCTCCGGCCCGCGTCCGATGCTGCTGACGGACGCCTACGTGCCCTTTCCGCCCGCGCTGCGGCAGGCATTCTTCGACCTGCAGTCCGCCGGCCATAACGAAATCCACCGCGAGGCGCTGGCCGCCAACGCGCTGGCCGACCTGTACGCCGAATGCGTCGCGCAACTGCTGCACGAGAGCGGCTGCGATCCGCGCGAAGTCCGCGCCATCGGCGCCCACGGCCAGACCATCCGCCACCAGCCCGGCGAACACGACGGCATCGGCTACACACGGCAGACGCAGCACGCCGCCGTGCTCGCCGAGCGCACCGGCATCGACGTCATCGCCGATTTCCGCAGCCGCGACATCGCCGCCGGCGGCCAGGGCGCGCCGCTGGTGCCGGCCGTGCACCGTGCACTGTTCGCGCTGCCCGATGCCTGGCGCGTGGTCTGCAACATCGGCGGCATCGCCAACCTGACCGTGCTGCCGCCGCAGCAGTCGGATGCGCGTGACCGGGTGCTCGGCTTCGACTGCGGCCCGGGCAACGCGCTGCTCGACTACTGGGTCCATGCCCACCGCGGCGAAGCCTACGACCGCAACGGCGAGTGGGCCCGCAGCGGCTGGATCGACGCCGCGCTGCTCGAGACCCTGCGCAGCGAGCCGTTCTTCACCAGGATGCCGCCCAAGAGCACCGGCCGCGACCTGTTCAACCCGACCTGGCTGCAGCAGCAGGCCGGCGACACGCTCGAGCGCATCCGCCCCGAGGACGTGCAGGCCACCCTGCTCGCCCTGACGGCCGACACCATTGCCGATGCCGTCCGCACCCACGCACCGCGTACCGCATCCCTCGTGGTCTGCGGCGGCGGCGCCCGCAACGGCGCGCTGATGCAGCGGCTGGCGGCACAACTGCCCGGTACCCTGGTCGCCGCGAGCGATGACTTCGGAGTCCCCGCGCATCAGGTCGAGGCGCTGGCCTTCGCCTGGCTGGCACGCCAGTGCGTGCGCCGCGAACCCGGCAACGTCTACCATGCCACCGGTGCGGCCGGCCCCCGCGTACTGGGCACGATCTATCCGGCCTAGACGGCGGCAGCGGGCAACAAAAAAGCGCACCGAAGTGCGCTTTTTCTTTTGTCGATGCCGGTGTCAGACCGAGAACGACGAACCGCAACCGCAAGTGGTCGAGGCATTCGGGTTCTTGATGACGAACTGGGCACCGTTGATGTCTTCCTTGTAGTCGATCTCGGCGCCCACCAGGTACTGGTAGCTCATCGAGTCGATCAGGAGCGTCACGCCATTCTTGGTCATGGTCGTGTCGTCTTCGTTGGTGTCTTCGTCAAAGGTGAAGCCGTACTGGAAGCCCGAGCACCCGCCGCCTTGCACGAACACGCGCAGCTTCAGTTCCGGATTGCCTTCCTCTTCGATCAGTTGCTTGACCTTGTCCGCAGCGCTGTCGGTAAAGACCAGCGGAGCCGGAACCTCGTTCACATCGGGCGTGGCTGCCTGCGCGACTGCGTTCATGAAAAATCTCCTGTGGGAACGTCTCAAATCTGCTGCTATTTTAAGCGCAGACTGCAAATCGTGTCGAAGCCCCGGGTTTCAAGAGGACATTGTGCGGTGCGGCCGCAACGGCTCGCGCCGCCGCCGGCTCAGTCCTGGTTGGACGCCAGCTTCAGGTTGGGCAGCAGCTTCACATCACCGGGCGTGGAATGCGTCAGCGTGCCCATGACGACGGCCCCCTGATGCATTTCCAGCGCAGCGTATTGCACATTGCCCTCGATGCGCGCCTTGGGCTGCAGCTCCAGCAGCTCCGAGATATGCACCGGCCCCACGACCGTGCCGTTGAGGATCAGGTGCCCGACATGCACTTCGCCCTCGATGCGCGCGCTGTCGGTCACCACCAGCATGCTGGGCTTGTCCGGATCGCCGATCACGTTGCCCTTGATCTGTCCGTCGATGCGCAGACCGCCCGAGAAGCGCAGTTCCCCTTCCAGCCGCGTACGCGCGCCCAGCAGGGTTTCGATCGCCAGTCCTTTCTTTTTGCCAAACAGCATCGTCGACTCCTTTATGCAGATGGGACAATGCCCGTCAAATGGAAAAACTCTGGCTGGCCTTGACCTTGCCGTTCTGCAGCACCTTCACGATCACCGACTTGACCGTGGTGCCGGGCGGAACATCCACCCACCCTTCCAGACGCTGGTAGTGCGTCAGCTTGACCCGCGTGGCCGGCGCCGCCGACCCGCCGGCCGCGGCGCCGGGGAAGTCGATCGTAGCAGGTTTGCCCGCCTGCACCACATTCAGCGTGAGCGCCAGCTGGCCCTCGAATTCGGAGACCGGCGCGAACGCCTTGCCGCCGCCCTGCATCAGCAAGACACGAAAACGCAGCCGCGCGGGCTGCGCTTCGTCCGGAGCGATCCGGAAACTGCGCACATAGATGCCGGCGGAATTGGTGGGGGCGGGCAGCAGGCTGTCGAAGAAGGCCAGGTCTTCCTTCAACTGCGCGTTCTCGGCTTCCAGCGACTTGATCTGCTCGGCCATCTGCTGTTGGGCGCCTTCGGCCATGCCCAGCCGCGACTCGGCCGTGCCGGCCGAGGCGGCGAGCTTGTCGCGCTCGGCCTGCACGGTTGCCAGCTTGGTGCCCAGCTCACGGTTCATCGCCCGCAAGTCGGCATCGTGCGGGCCGGTCAGCCGTCGGCCCTCCTCGAACGCCCACAGTGCCGCCGCAGCGGCAAGGCCCACCACCACGGCGATCAGCAGGATGGTCACCGGCCACGGCAAGCGCGAACGCACCGTCACGTTGGGCGCAAGCACCGAAACGCGACGCAGCAGACGTCGCCCCTTCATGTGGTGCCCCCATGCGCCGTCATGCGTGACGGCAGCGGGTTAGGACAAATGGCGGATTGCATCATCTGGACCAAACGCTAACGAAGTGTGAATTGTAGTCGGGACGGCATGTCTGAGCTGTTGCAAACAGTAAGCAACGCGCATCATGAGTCACACAACGCAATTGGATGATCGGGATAGGGGCGGGCCTCACGGCCCGACCCCTCCCACACCACCCGGCATGCGGGTCCGCACCGGGCGGTTGGAATGGTTGAGGTCATCAGGCTTGTGTTGCTCCCGACCTGACGCCCAGGCTTGCCGTTGTCCAGTTCGGCGGAACTGATTCCTCGCTGCCGGGGCCTGTCGGGCTTCACCCTATCCACCTTGCCGACGAGCTTCGCTCTCGCGAACATCTGAGGCATTTCACTTCCGATAACCAGAGGGCTCCCCCTCCCATCCCTTCGGCCCTTCACCGGCAGCTTTAGCCTTCCCGGCCACACCACCCAGCTACTACGGCCTCTGCTGACTTCTCGCTCCGGCTCGACGCCGTCGCCCTTTCAGGCACGAGGCGAGATCTCCCCAGGTAAGGGTCGCACTCCTTCACCGCACAACCGCCGCATCTACGCCGCCTTGCCTTGATCACGAGAGCTTCGCGGTTTGTGGCCCGCTCGCCCTGCTCGACAGCGCCTTCTATGCGGTTCTTGTTCATCGGCTCGCGGTTTACGCTCCACGCTTCCTCCCCACACTCGGTCGCCCTCATGCAGTTGCGTTTCGCTTCATTCGCCGTGACCAGCTTATGGCGGGACTTGCACCCGCAGGAGTGCGCCCATGCTGGGCGCACCACAAAAACAAAAAACCACACCCGAGGGTGTGGTTTTTTGCTGAAGCAGATCCGGCGAATTAACGCTTGGAGAACTGCTTGCGACGGCGGGCCTTGTGCAGACCGACCTTCTTACGTTCGACTTCACGAGCGTCGCGGGTCACCAGGCCAGCCTTCGACAGGGTCGGCTTGAGCGTGGCGTCGTAGTCGATCAGCGCGCGGGTGATGCCGTGGCGGACAGCGCCGGCTTGGCCGGTTTCACCACCACCGACCACGTTCACCTTGATGTCGAAGGTGGCGCCGTGGTTGGTCAGCTCGAGCGGCTGGCGAACCATCATCAGCGAGGTTTCGCGAGCGAAGTAGTCAGCGACCGGCTTGCCGTTGACGATGATGTCGCCCTTGCCGGACTTGATGAAGACACGTGCCACTGCGCTCTTGCGGCGGCCGGTACCGTAATTCCAGTTTCCGATCATGGCGGCCCCTTAGATTTCCAGCACTTGCGGCTGCTGAGCTTCGTGCGGATGCGAGCCTTCGGCGTACACCTTCAGCTTCTTGATCATCGCATAGCCCAGCGGACCCTTCGGCAGCATGCCCTTCACGGCTTTTTCCAGGGCGCGGCCCGGGAAACGCTGCTGCATCTTGCCGAACGTCGTTTCGTAGATACCGCCCGGGTAGCCCGAGTGGCGATAGTACTTCTTGTCGGTCGTCTTGGCGCCCGTCACACGCAGCTTGGCTGCGTTGATCACGATGATGAAATCGCCCGTGTCGACGTGCGGAGTGAATTCGGGTTTGTGCTTGCCGCGCAGTCGGAGTGCCACTTCGCTGGCGACACGCCCGAGGACCTTGTCCGTCGCGTCAATCACGAACCAATTGCGCTTCACCTCATGGGGCTTCGCGGAAAAGGTCTTCATGATTTTTCCAATTTTGAGTCAGTGCCCGAGTGGACCCGTATCGCGCTCAACCTCGCTCGAACGGATCGTCTTGCGGACGCCTGCGCGACCTTTGAAAAGGCACGTCGCCGGCCCGCCTTCCCGCTTGTTGACGCGGGCTCTCCTTGCTTCTTTTCCGCGGGCAATCCGGAAAAGATTTCGAGTGTACCTCGCAAGCCACCCTTGACACAAGGAAAAGAGCGCGTTCACACGCAGCGGACGAAAAAAAACCCCAAGCGGTTTGGCTTGGGGTTTGAATCCACCAAAGGAGGAGGGTGGAGGAGACACCTGCTGATCGTTGACCCAGTGGGTTGCACCGCGTCAGCCGATCCAATGGTGGGAATTATACCCAGTTCTGGGGCGCGCGCAAGAAAATTTGCACTACGAAATCGCATTTCTTAATGTGAAATGCACCAATATGCACATGTTGTGCGCAATTTTCATTAGAAATCAATCAGTTATGAAAATCCGCCGCATGCACAAATGTCGCACATTAGAGTCTTGCATCCAATTTCATCCCATTTCTGGTGCAGGAACGCCGGGTTGCACCTTTCCGCACCGGCGTTCCTGTCAAGGGGCAGTCACCCTGAGTGCCGGCGACGGACAAGCGGGATGGCTACAATGTGGCTTTTCGTCGGCGCATCCGTCGACAGGCAAAAGGATTCGACATGGAATGCACAGTGAGCTGGACCGGCCCGGATGGCATGGCGTTTTTGGCGGAAACCGGCAGCGGCCACCTGGTCACGATGGATGGCGCGCCGGACGGCGGCGGCCGCAACCTGGCGCCGCGCCCGATGGAAATGGTGCTGCTGGGCACCGGCGGCTGCACCGCCTATGACGTGGTGCTGATCCTCAAGCGTGGCCGCCAGGATGTGCAAGGCTGCAGCGTCAAGCTGCACGCCGAGCGCGCCGAGACGGACCCCAAGGTTTTCACGCGCATCCACTTCACCTTCACGGTGACGGGGCGCAATCTGAAGCGGGAAACGGTGGAGCGCGCGGTCCAGCTGTCGCACGAGAAGTACTGCTCGGCGTCGATCATGCTGGCCAAGACGGCCGAGATCACACATTCGCTGGAGCTGGTGGATCTGGCCGTCACCGGCGCACCGACGGAATAAGAACGCGAAGCGGACCGATAAGCCGGATTCTGTGCGCCGCACGGCATGACACCGTGCGGCGTGACAACCATTCCTCTAGACCGACCGTTGCCGGCCGGCTCAAGCTCCCTACCCGCAGGCTCGGCGGGCAGCTTCATCGCCTGCTTACTTGGGATTGCTCCGGGTGGAGGTTACCGCGTTTCACCCTTCGCCCTGGCCGAAGCCGCGGGCGAAGACTCGTCTCTGTGGCCCTATTCCGCACGTCGCCGTGGATGGTCGTTAGCCATCACCCTGCCCTGTGGAGTCCGGACTTTCCTCCCCTTCCGTCGTGCAAGCACGCGGAAGCAGCGGTTGTCTGGTCCGCTTCGCGAGGCGCGAGTCTAGCACTTTTGGCCCGGTTTGGCCGATAGGCGCCGACCGGCGCGGAAGACCGCGGTATCTGAATAGAAGGCGGCATCCCGGTTTGCCTCACACCATCCGGGGATGCCCATGACGGGCAGCGGGCGGAAGTCGCCCGTGGCCAGGTCCGCGCCGGCGAGCGTAGCGGCCAGGACAGCGTCGATCGAAGCCGTCCCTGCCGCCGCCGTGGACGCGACGCGCACGGGCCAAGCATGAGCGGTGATCGACTTGTACGGCGCGGCCAGCTTCTCCAGCAGCGCATGCCCGAACGGCAGCACGGCGCATGACCGGCCCCAGGCCACCCTGCCCTCAATGAATAGGCCCCGCCAGTCGAAACCGGTCAGACAACGCTCGGGGGCATCGTCGGCATGCAAAAAGATCAGGGCGTTCTCGTCGAACAGGGTGACGGCATCGCGCACGGCACCGCGCGCCGCGCCGATACCGTCGCGGGCGATGGCACTGGCCTGGCGGGCGTTGAGCGCGGCCTTGGTGCGCGGCCAGTGCAGCCAGATCAGCGCGTTGAAGCCATCGTGCAGGTTGTCCCGCGTGGGCACACCACCGGTGGCGGCGATGTGCGCCTCGTAGGCAACGCCGGGCGGCAGCACGCCCTGCGGGATGAAGCGCAGCGGATGGCCACCGGCCGTGCGCAAGTCCTGCTGCTGCGCGTGTTCATTGAGAACGTCGCGCAGGTCGGCGCCTTGGCCGACCGCCCGGGCGACCGGTGCGCCGATGGCCGCCAGCGGCGCGAACGCCGGGTGCGCCCAGTCGATCCCGGTCAAACCCGCCGAACGCACACTCAGCTCAGACCGTCTTCCAGCGCAGCATCTCGCCGCCGCGCAGCGGCACCAGCGTCTGCTCGCCGAAGGGCACCTCGGCGGGCAGTTGCCACTGCGAGCGCGTGAGCGTGAGCGTGCCGGCGTTGCGCGGCAGGCCGTAGAAGTCCGGACCGTGCAGGCTGGCGAAGCCTTCGAGCTTGTCGAGCGCGTTGGCGTCTTCGAAGGCCTCGGCGTACAGCTCCATCGCATGCAGCGCGGTATAGCAGCCGGCGCAGCCGCAGGCGTGCTCCTTCAGGCCCTTGGCATGCGGTGCGCTGTCGGTGCCGAGGAAGAAGCGCGGATGACCCGAGGTGGCCGCCGCCACCAGCGCCAGGCGATGCGTTTCGCGCTTGAGCACCGGCAGGCAGTAGTAGTGCGGACGGATACCGCCGACAAACATCGCGTTGCGGTTGTACAGCAGATGGTGCGCCGTGATGGTCGCGCCGACCGGCCCTTCCGCGTCGCGCACGTATTCGGCGGCGTGCTTGGTGGTGATGTGCTCGAACACGACCTTGAGCGCCGGAAAATCGCGGCGCAGCGGCTGCATCACGGTGTCGATGAAGACGGCTTCGCGGTCGAAGATGTCGACCGTGGGGTCGGTCACTTCGCCGTGCACCAGCAGGGGCATGCCGACGTCCTGCATCGCTTCGAGCGTCTTGGCGCAGCGGCGCAGGTCGGTCACGCCGGCATCGCTGTTGGTGGTGGCGCCGGCCGGGTAGAGCTTGACGCCATGCACGAAGCCGCTGGCGCGGGCGGCGCGGACTTCCTCGGGCGAGGTGTTGTCGGTCAGGTACAGCGTCATCAGCGGCTCGAAGCGCGTGCCCGCCGGCAGTGCGGCGAGGATGCGCTCGCGGTAGGCGCGAGCCTGCGCGGTGGTCGTCACCGGCGGCTTGAGGTTGGGCATGATGATCGCCCGGCCGAACTGGCGCGCGGTGTCGCCCACCACGTCGGCGAGCGCGTCGCCATCGCGCAGGTGCAGGTGCCAGTCATCAGGGCGGACGATGGTCAGGGTATCGATCATGATGCGTGAAGAGGAAAAGGCAGAAAGAAATGAAACTCAGAGAATCAGGATGACGCGGTAGTCGTTGACATTGGTACGCGTCGGCCCGATGACGATCAGGTCGCCGGCGGCGACGAAGAAGCCATAGGCATCGTGCGCGTCCAGCGCGGCGCGGGCGGCAACACCGCGCGCGGCGGCGCGTTCGATGGACTGCGGATCGAGCACGGCGCCTGCATTGTCCTCCGAACCGTCGATGCCGTCGGTGTCGGCCGCCAGCGCATAGACATCGCCCATGTCTTCCAGCGCGATCCCCAGCGCCAGCAGGAACTCGGCGCAGCGGCCGCCCCGGCCACCGGTCAGGCCCGGCGGGAGGGTCACCGTGCATTCGCCGCCGGAGACCAGCGCGACGGGCGCCGCGAACGGCGTGCCATGCTGGCGAACCTGCCGTGCGAGCGCGCCGTACACCTGGGCGACCTCGCGCGCCTCGCCGGTGACGGTATCCCCCAGGATGGCCGTGTGGATGCCGCGTGCCGCGAAGACCTGCGCCCCCGCCGCCAGGCTCTGCTGCGCGGTGGCGATGACATGGTTGGTCACCCGCGCAAAGCAGGCATCGCCCGGCTTGGGCGTCTCGGCGATCTCGCCGCGCGTGCCGCGCTCCAGGTGCGCGCGCACCGATGCGGGCGCCTGCGCGCCCCAGCGCGTGAGAATAGCCAGCGCGTCGGCGTAGGTGCTCGGGTCGGGCACGGTGGGGCCGCTGGCGATTGCGCTCGGATCGTCGCCGGCCACGTCGGAGACGATCAGCGTGGTCACCGGCGCGCGGGATGCCGCAGCCAGGCGGCCGCCCTGGATGCGCGACAGGTGCTTGCGCACGATGTTCATGTCGGTGATCGGCGCGCCGCAGCGCAGCAGCTCGCGCGTCACGGCCTTGAGGTCGGCCATGGGAACGCCCTCGGCCGGCAGCGACAGCAGGCTCGAGCCGCCGCCGGACACCAGCACGATCAGCCGGTCGTGTTCGGTCAGCGCCGACACGCGGTCGAAAATCGTCTGCGCCGCCTGCTCGCCCGCCTCGTCCGGCACCGGGTGGCCGGCTTCGACCACGCGGATGTGATCGGTCGGCAACCCGTGCGCATAGCGCGTGACGACCAGCCCTTCGATCTGCGCGCGGCCGGCGTAGGCTCGCTCGACTGCCAGCGCCATCGACGCGGCCGCCTTGCCGGCCCCGACCACCAGCGTGCGGCCACCGGCATGCGGCGGCGGCAGGAAGCCGGCGACGATCTTGAGCGGGTCCGCCGCGGCCACGGCGGCCGCATAGCTCTCCAGCAGCAGGGCGCGGGCAGCGGCGCGGTCCAGCTTCACGCCAGCGCCTCCGCGATCGCACGGCCCAGGTCCGCCGTGCCGGCGGTGCCGCCGATGTCGCGCGCGGCGGCATCCAGCACGCGCAGCCCTTCGGGCACGACTTCCTTGCCGATCCCGTCTCCGGGAATCACGGCGATGCGATACGAACTCATGGGATGCGTTCCGCCTGGAGGCTGGGTTGGGTGGCCGGACCAAGACCTGGCGCGGTGCGGCGTGAGCGCAACGGCCGGGCATCGTGGATGGGGTTGCGTGCACCGGGCGCTTGGCACCCCCGGCGGCCCGCAGGATAATGGTTATTTTATTGCATCCTGTCTTTGGCCCCATCATGTGCCAGCTGCTTGGCATGAACTGCGCAGAACCAACCGACGTGACATTCTCGTTCACGGGGTTCGCCGCGCGCGGCGGGGTCACCGACCACCACGCCGACGGCTTCGGCGTAGCGTTTTTCGAGGACAAGGCCTGCCGGCTGTTCATCGACAACCAGTCGGCCGGCACCTCGCCGGTGGCGGAGCTGGTCAAGCGCTACCCGATCAAGTCCAAGAACGTCATCTCGCATATCCGCAAGGCGACACAGGGTACGGTGCGGCTGGAAAACTGCCACCCCTTCATGCGCGAGCTGTGGGGCCGGCACTGGATCTTTGCCCACAACGGCGATCTGAAGAACTTCTCGCCGTTCCTCTCGGGCGTCTACCAGCCGGTGGGCGACACCGACAGCGAACTTGCCTTCTGCTACATCATGCAGGCGCTGCGCAAGCGCTTCCCGGGCTCGCAACCGCCGCTCAACGAGCTGTTCTACGCGCTGTCCGACATCACCAAGGAAATCACCCGCTACGGCGTGTTCAACTTCTTGCTGTGCAACGGGCAAGCACAGTTCGCGCATTGCTCGACGCGGCTGTACTACATCGTGCGGCAGTGGCCGTTCTCGACGGCGCACCTGATCGACGCCGACATGACGATCGATTTCGCCAAGTACACCACGCCCGAGGACCGCGTCGCGGTAATCGCCACCGCGCCGCTGACCGACAACGAGATCTGGACCCCCTTCGTGCCCGGCGAGCTGCTGATGTTCGAATCGGGCCAGGCGACCATGGCGACCAAGGTGCCGATCCCCGAAGCGGTGCAGGCGGCCAACGCCGCCAACACGGCCTGCACCTGAGATCCGCATCGCCAACGAAAAAGCCGCTCCCGAAAGAGCGGCTTTTCTTTTGCGCGGACCCCGGCGATCAGTGCGACAGGATCTTCGACAGGAACTGCTTGGCGCGGTCGGAACGGTTGTCGATGTTGCCGAAGAACTCTTCCTTCTCGCAGTCCTCGACGATGCGGCCCTGGTCCATGAAGATCACGCGGTTGGCGACCTTGCGGGCGAAACCCATTTCGTGGGTCACGCACATCATGGTCATGCCTTCCTTGGCCAGCTCCACCATCACGTCGAGCACTTCGTTGACCATTTCCGGGTCCAGCGCGGAGGTGGGCTCGTCGAACAGCATGCAGATCGGGTCCATCGACAGCGCGCGGGCGATCGCCACGCGCTGCTGCTGGCCGCCCGACAGCTGGCCGGGGTACTTGGCGGCATGCGCCTTCAGGCCCACGCGCTCCAGGTACTTCAAACCCTTGGCCATCGCCTCGTCCTTGGAGCGGCCCAGCACTTTCTGCTGCGCGATCGTCAGGTTCTCGGTGATCGACAGATGCGGGAACAGCTCGAAGTTCTGGAACACCATGCCCACGCGCGAACGCAGCTTCGGCAGGTTGGTACCCTTGGCGCCCACCGAGGTGCCGTCGACCAGGATCTCGCCGTTCTGGAACGGCTCCAGCGCGTTGACGGTCTTGATGAGCGTGGACTTGCCCGAACCCGACGGGCCGCACACCACCACCACCTCGCTCTTCTTCACGCTGGTGGTGCAGTCGGTCAGCACCTGGAACTGGCCGTACCACTTGGAAACGTTCTTGATCTCGATCATTGGGTCACCTTCTTCTGAAGCCGCTTCACCAGCACGGAGGCGCCGAAGCAGATCACGAAATAGCAAAAGCCGGCAAACAGCAGCAGCTCGACGATGCGGCCGTCGCGCTCACCGATGTTGTAAGCCTGCGTAAAGAAATCCGACAGCGCGCTCACATACACCAGCGACGTATCCTGGAACAGGATGATGGCCTGCGTGAGCAGCAGCGGGATCATGTTGCGGAACGCCTGCGGCAGGATCACCAGGCGCATGGCCTGGCCGTACGTCATGCCCATCGCATAGGCCGCGAACATCTGCCCGCGCGAGACGCTCTGGATGCCCGCGCGGATGATCTCCGAGTAGTACGCCGCCTCGAACAGCGCGAAGGCGACCAGTGCGGAGGTCATGCGCATGTCGGTGGCCGGCGACAGGTTGAAGAGCTTCTGCAGCACCTGCGGCACGATCAGGAAGAACCACAGCAGCACCATCACCAGCGGGATGGAGCGGAAGAGGTTCACATAGGCCTGCCCGAACCACTGCAGCGGCTTGATGCCCGACAGGCGCATCATCGCCAGCAGCGTGCCCCAGACGATGCCGACCACGATGGCCGTGGCCGTGATCTCGAGCGACAGGACCATGCCTTCGCCGAGCACGCGCAGGTTGTCGGCGTTGACGGACGTGAAATCGAATTGATAAGCCATGAATATCCTCGCGTACCGGCTTACTTGCCGCCGATGAAACCGGGCAGCCGGGACCGTGCTTCAACCCAGCGCATGATCCCCATGACGGTCAGGTTGATCAGCATGTACATCAGCGTCACGGCGATGAACGACTCGTAGGGCTGCGCGGTGTAGTCCACCAACTGGCGCCCCTGTGCCGCGAGTTCCAGCAGACCGATGGTCGACGCCACCGCGGAGTTCTTGAAGATGTTCAGGAACTCGGAGGTGAGCGGCGGCACGATGATGCGGAACGCCATCGGCAGCATGACGTGGCGATACGTCTGCGCCAGCGTGAAGCCCATCGCCAGGCCGGCGTTGCGCTGGCCGCGCGGCAGCGAGTTGATGCCCGAGCGCACCTGTTCGCACACCCGCGCCGCGGTAAAGGTACCGAGGCACAGCATCGCGCACAGGAACATCGCCGTGGCGGGGTTCATCTGCTTGATGTAGTCGCCGCCCGGCACCAGTTCCGGCATGACGAAATACCAGATGAACAGTTGCACGATCAGCGGGATGTTGCGGAACAGCTCCACGTAGGCCGTGGCGAGGCCCGACAGCGCCTTGCTGGGCACGGTGCGCAGCACGCCCAGCACGGAGCCGAGGACGAGCGCGATGATCCAGGAGGAGAGGCCCAGCGCGATCGTGATTTTCAATCCCGAAAGCAGCCAGTCAAGGTAAGTCTGATTCTGCGCGGCTTCGGTGAAGAAGACGCCCCAGTTCCAGTGGTAATTCATGATGGTTCCCTCAAAAAGAAACGGAAGGGAGGGCCTGTCAACCGGCCTTTGCCTTCCGTTTCAATGATGCTCAGCGTTGCTCGTTCCTGAGGGAGCCGATCAGTCCAGCGCCTTGTCGTTCGGGCTCTTGATCAGCGCTTTCATGTCGTCCGACAGCGGGAATTCCAGGTTCAGGCCCTTGGGCGGAACCGGCTGCTCGAACCACTTCTTGTACTCGGCGTTGATCGAACCGTCCTTCATCATGCCGACGATGGTCTTGTCGGCCAGCGTCTTGAAGGGGGCGTCATCCTTGCGCACCATGCAGCCGTAGGCTTCGCGCGACTGCGGCTTGCCCACGACGATCCAGTCGGCCGGGGTCCTGGCCTTGGCGCGCTCGCCGTACAGCAGGGCGTCGTCCATCATGAAGGCGACGGCACGGCCCGACTCCAGCGTCAGGAACGACTGGCCGTGGTCCTTGGTGCTGATGATGTTCATGCCCAGCTGCTTCTCGTCGTTCATCTTGCGCAGCAGGCGCTCGGACGTGGTGCCGGCGGTGGTCACGACGTTCTTGCCCTTCAGGTCGGCCCAGTCCTTGATGCCGGAATCCTTCTTCACCATCATGCGCGTGCCGATGATGAAGATGGTGTTGGTGAACGACGCTTGCTTCTGGCGCTCGAGGTTATTGGTGGTGGAACCGCATTCGAGGTCGATCGTGCCGTTCTGCAGCAGCGTGATGCGATTCTGCGACGTGACCGGGATCTCCTTGACCTGCAGGTCCTTCAGCTTGAGCTGCTCCTTCACAGCCTCGACGACCTTGGTGGCGACATCATACGAGTAGCCGATCGTCCGGACCCCGCCGACGTTGTAGCTGAACGGAATCGACGAATCGCGCACGCCCAGCGTGATGGTGCCGGTGTCCTTGATCTTCTTCAGCGTACCAGTCAGTTCCTGCGCGTGCGCAGCGCTGCTCAACACACCAATGGCAGCAAGCACGGTTGCCAGCTTGGCGAGGTTCATGAAGGTCTCCTTTTGACCATGAAAGAGAAAACGGGAATGTACCAAAAAACGTTTAGCGTCAATATTAGTAGTGCCACTAAACCGTTGAATCCAACGGATTTTCTCCCCTCGTAAAGCCTTGTGCCTGCTGCGCTTCCGGGACATCGTAATCCTTACGTTGCGCTTTCCGGCAACCCGGAAAACCGACGCGCGGCATCCACCGACGACTGGTCTCGCACGTGCCACGCGCGCAGGCGCAGGCAACGGCGGACGATGGCCGTCAAGACTGTTCAAACCGAGGGGGGAAAAGTCCGCCCGATGTGCGTTCTCTGACGCTGACACCAAGCCCGACTTCGAGGAGGAGACTTCGAGGAAGGATGAAGGGCAACCTGGGTTGCCCTTCGTATGGTGCGGTGCCCCCGAACGTTATGGTCCGTCCATGGACACCGGCTTCTTTCTTCAACCGTCGCGCATGGCCGCCTGATCGACGGCGACGCGATAGACCGAAGCGATACCCTGATGAGGCACCGCGTCGGTATTGACCGACGCGTCGCCGATCAGGGGTACAGACCGCGCTCTTGGCGCGCCTGCAGAATCCGCGTACAGGCGATGATGAATGCCGCCGTCCGCAGAGTTACCTTGTTGTCCTGGGCCACCTGCCAGATGGCGCGGAAAGCATCTTGCATGATCCGTACCAGGCGCTGGTTGATCTCGTCTTCGGTCCAGAAGAAGCTCGAGAAATCCTGCACCCACTCGAAATAGCTCACCGTGACGCCACCGGCATTGGCAATCACGTCCGGGCAGACCAGGATGCCGCGATCGCGCAGGATGTCGTCCGCTTCGGGCGTCGTGGGGCCGTTTGCACCTTCAACGACAATTTTTGCCCTGATATGGGGCGCGTTCTTGCCGGTGATCTGGCCTTCGAGCGCGGCCGGGATCAGGAATTCGCATTCCAGCGCCCAGAAATCGTCCGCCGACAGGGTCTCGGCCTTGAAACCGTCGACGCTGCCGTTGTGTTCCACGTGCTGGATCAGCGCGTCGACGTCCAGGCCCGCGCCGTTGAACACGATGCCCTTGTGGTCCTGCACCGCGATCACCTTGGCGCCGGCATCCTGGAACAGCTTGGCGGCCACGCTGCCGACGTTGCCGAAGCCTTGCACCACAATGCGCGCGCCCTTGACGTCGATGCCCAGATTGCGTGCAGCCTCGCTGCCGACCACGAACACGCCGCGGCCGGTCGCCTCGCGACGGCCCAGGCTGCCGCCCAGCGCGATCGGCTTGCCGGTCACCACGCCGGTGGCGGTGGCGCCTTCGTTCATGGAGTACGTGTCCATCATCCACGCCATGATCTGCGCGTTGGTGTTCACGTCCGGCGCCGGGATGTCCTTGTTCGGGCCGATGATGATGCCGATCTCGCTGGTGTAGCGGCGGGTCAGGCGCTCGAGCTCGCCCGACGACAGCTTGCGCGGATCGACGCGGACGCCACCCTTGGCGCCGCCGTACGGCACGTTGACGGCCGCGTTCTTGACCGACATCCAGGCCGACAGCGCCATCACTTCCGACAGCGTCACGTCCTGGTGGAAGCGCACCCCGCCCTTGCCCGGGCCGCGCGACGTGTTGTGCTGCACGCGATAGCCCTCGAAGTGGGCGATGCGGCCGTCATCCATCTGGATGGGCACGTCGACGATCAGGGCGCGCTTGGGACGCTTCAGGGTTTCCACCCAGCGTGCCAGCGAGCCGAGATAGGGCGTGACCCGATCGACCTGCTGCAGGTAGATGCCCCACGGGCCGAGGTTATCGGCCGGCAGGTAGGACGGAATGGCGTGCTGGAGCGTCGACGGAGATGCGACATTGGACATGGCTGTCTTCCTCTTCCTTTGGAGCCTGGGTAAAGCTCGTGAGTGCCTACAAAATGCCCGCCAGCTTAGGCAGGCCCCTGAACGAAATCCAATGCTGTTTTTACATCGGGTTATGCCAGCCACGCATAACCCGGCATGGACCCCGTTCCGGCCCTCACGCCGACAGCGCGGCCCACAGCATGTCGACCAGCTCGCGCTTGCGCTTGGACTGCTGGTGCCGCCGGTCGAGCACGCCGCTCTGCGGGTGCTCGCGGTACAGCCGGATCTCCATCTCGATCGACAGGGTGCCGCCACCCTTGCCTTCGGCGCGGACCAGCCGTCCGGCCGCCACATCGTCGCGTACCGCGCTCTCGGGCAGGAAGGCGACGCCATGCCCGGCCAGCGCCATCACCTTGAGCGCCTCGGCCATGTCGGTCTCGTAGCACTTGTCGAGCAGCGGCGCCACCGGCGAGTTCTCCAGCAGCACATCGACCATGCGCCCGAGGAAGGCATTGGGCGTATAGCTAAGATAGGCGATCGGCTTGCGCGCGGCGGGCGTCAGCTTGTAGATCGGGCGGCCGCCCACGTCGGGCTTGCTGAACGGCGACAGCCGCTCGGTGCCGAGCACCAGCATGTCGTAGCGCGTCGGGTCGAGCTGGATCATCTGGCGCGCGTGGTGGTAAACCATGACCAGATCGCAGCCGCCGTCCACCAGCGTCATCACCGCGTCATGCACGTTGAGCGCGCGCAGCCGGCACTGCAGCTTGCCGATCTTCTCCTCGACCTTGGCCAGCCAGCCCGGGAAGAAGGTCAGCGACAACGTATGCGGCACCGCAAAATCGATGGTCGAGGCGCTGGCCGGACGCTGCCCGCGCATCAGGGCGCGCGTCTCGCTGACCTGCGCGAGCATCGCCAGCGCCTGTTCGTAGAAGACTTCGCCGGCGGGCGTCAGGCGCGTGGGATAGCTGGAGCGATCGATCAGCTCATTGCCCAGCCAGGCTTCGAGCGACTGGATGCGCCGCGAGAAGGCCGGCTGCGTGACGTGCCGCAGCTCGGCCGAACGCGAAAAGCTGCGCGTTTCCGCCAGGCTGATGAAATCTTCCAGCCATTTGAGTTCCATCGACTTGTGTCCCCTTCCCCGCAGTGCCGACGACACCCGTGGCCATCCGCTCGACTGGCGGACGCTCTCCCCTCACGGGCGCCTGCTGGGAGGGCATTTTAAGCGCTGGACGGGCCCGCGGGCCACCCTCCCGACACGGCACGCGCCTCGAAACGGAACGGCCCGACGGCCGCGCGCCGCACGCGCCGCCGATGCGCCGCCGCCAACGGCAGCCTCAGGCCGCCGCCTCCTGCACGCGCTCGGGCTCGCGCGCCTGCATGCGCCACATCTGCGCGTAGCGGCCTTCGGCGCGCAGCAGCGACTCGTGCGTGCCGCGCTCGATGATGCGGCCGTGCTCCATCACCAGGATCTGGTGCGCGCCGACGATGGTCGAGAGCCGGTGCGCGATCACCAGCGTGGTGTGGTTCTGCGCCAGGCGCATCAGCTCTTCCTGGATGGCGTGCTCGGTGCGCGAATCGAGCGCCGAGGTGGCTTCGTCGAACACCAGGATGGGCGGGCGCTTGAGCAGCGTGCGGGCAATCGCCACGCGCTGCTTCTCGCCGCCCGACAGCTTCAGCCCCCGCTCGCCGACCGGGGTGTCGTAGCCCTCGGGCAGCGACTCGACGAAGCCGTGGATCTGCGCGGCGCGGGCGGCCTCGATCACCTCCTCGCGCGTGGCATCGGGGCGGCCGTAGGCGATGTTGTAGTAGATGCTGTCGTTGAACAGCACGGTGTCTTGCGGGACGATACCGATGGCGGCGCGCACGCTGGCCTGCGTGACGTCGCGCACGTCCTGGCCGTCGATCTGGATCGCGCCGGAGGTGGCATCGTAGAAGCGGAACAGCAGGCGCGCGAGCGTCGACTTGCCGGAACCGCTCTGCCCCACCACCGCCGTGGTCGTGCCGGCCGGGATGGTGAAATCGACGTCGAACAGGATCTGCCGGTTGGACTCGTAGCTGAAATCGACGTGGGCGAAGCGGACCTCGCCGGCGCGCACGGCAAGCGGTTGCGCGTCCGGGCGGTCGGCCACCTCGCGGTTCGTGTGCAGCAGCTTGAACATGCGATCCATGTCGGTGACCGCCTGCTTGAGCTCGCGGTAGACCACGCCCAGGAAGTTGAGCGGGATGTAGATCTGCAGCATCAGCGTGTTGACCAGCACCAGGTCGCCCAGCGTCATGTGGCCGGCCGCCACGCCCCGGGTGGCGCGGTACAGAATCAGGATCAGCGCGACGGCCACGATGAGCTGCTGCCCGAAGTTCAGCAGCGACAGCGAGTGCTGCGAGCGGATGGCGGCGGCGCGGTAGTTCTGCAGGTTCTCGTCGTAGCGGCGCGCCTCGTACTCTTCGTTGCCGAAGTACTTGACCGTCTCGAAATTGAGCAGCGAATCGATCGCCCTCTGGTTGGCGCGCGAATCGAGCTCGTTCATCCTGCGGCGGAAGTGCGTGCGCCAGTTCGTCACCGTCACGGTGAAGACGATGTACGACACCAGCGCGCAAAACGTGATGAGCGCGAACCACGCGTCGTACTTCACGAAGAAGTACGTGATGACCAGCCCCACCTCCACCAGCGTCGGCAGGATGCTGTACAGCGAATACGAGATGAGCGACTGGATGCCGCGCGTGCCGCGCTCGATGTCGCGGCTCATGCCGCCGGTCTGGCGCTCCAGGTGGAAGCGCAGCGACAGCGCATGCAGATGCCGGAACACCTGCAGCGCCAGCGTGCGCACCGAGCTCTCCGTCACCTTGGAGAACAGGATCTCGCGCAGCTCCGAGAACATCGAGGTCGACAGCCGCAGCAGCCCATAGCCGAGGATGATGCCGACCGGCACCACCAGCAGCGCGCGCGGGTCGGTGGGCGACACGTTCATCGCATCGATCAGCCGCTTCATCACCATCGGCACGCCCAGGTTGGCGACCTTGGCGGCGATCAGGAACGACAGCGCAAACGCCACGCGCCACTTGTACGCCCACAGGTAGGGCAGCAGGCTGCGGATGGTGCTCCAGTCGCCGCGCATGGGCGCCCCGGCGGGAGGCGGTTCGGAGGGGGCGGCGTAGCGGCGCATGGGCGGTGCAGGAAAAACGCGGATTGTGTATTCTCCCACCGATCGCGGCCGCCCGCCTCGCCCCACCCGGGCGGCGGCCGGATCGCCGATTGCACCAGTTGCCGCCATGTCCCAGCCCGAACACCCCGCCGACACCGAAGCCGTATCGCTGCCCGCCGGCAAGCAGCCCGCCGTCCGCGTCATGCCGATGCCCGCCGACGCCAATGTCCACGGCGACGTGTTCGGCGGCTGGATCATGGCGCAGGTGGACATCGCCGGCTCGATCCCGGCGGTGGTACGCGCCAACGGGCGCGTGGCCACGGTGGCGGTCAACTCGTTCGTCTTCAAGCAGCCCGTCTACGTGGGCGACCTGGTGAGCTTCTACGCGAGCGTGGTCAAGACCGGCCGCACCTCCATCACGGTGGACGTGGAAGTCTATGCGCAGCGCATGGGCAGCAATGGCCGCCACGAGACGGTCAAGGTGACCGAGGCCACCCTCACCTACGTCGCCACCGACGCCAGCCGCAAGCCGCGCGCACTGCCGCCGCGCTGAACCGGCGACACCACGCAGAACGACCCGGCCACGGCCGGGTTTTCTTTTGCCGCCGCGGGCCCGGGCCCGGTCAGTTGAACCTGGAGAAATCCGGGCGGCGCTTCTCGAAGAACGCCGTGAACGCCTCGCGTGCCTCGGGCGCGTGCAGCATCTCGCCGAACTGCCTGCCCTCCAGCGACATGCGTGCCGCGATCTGCGGCGTGGCGCCCTCCTTCATCAGCCGCTTGGTCACGCGCAGCGACGACGGCGGCAGCAGCGTCAGCTTGCGCGCCTGGGCCCGCACGAAGGCCTCCAGTTCGGCCACCGGCAGCACGCGGTTGACCAGCCCCAGCTCGCGCGCCTCGCTGGCGTCGAAGGGCTCGCCGAACAGCAGTTTCTCGGCCGCGCGGTGATAACCCGCCAGCTGCGGCAGCAGCAGGCTCGACGCGGCCTCGGGACACAGCCCCAGCTGCGCGAACGGCATCGACAGCCTGGCGGTGTCCGAGGCATACACCAGGTCGCAGTGCAGCAGCAGGGTGGTGCCCACCCCGACCGCCACGCCGCTCACCGACGCAACCAGCGGCTTGGTCGCCGCGCTGATCGCCCTGAGGAACTGGTGCACGGGCGCGTGCTCGTCCTGGGGCGGGTGCTTCATGAAGTCTTCGAGATCGTTGCCGGCCGTGAAGGCGCTCTCGTGCCCGGCCAGCACGATCACGCGCACGGCGGGATCGTCCTCGGCGGCCACCAGCGCGTCCGCCAGCGCCTGGTACATCGCGGCGGTGATGGCGTTCTTCTTGTCCGGGCGGTCGAAGGTCAGCGTGAGGATGCCGTCGGCGGTCTCGGTACGAATCGACATGAATGCTCCAGAAAGAATGCCCGCGCCCGGATCACACCGGCACGGGCAAATCGGACAGATCGCCGACGGAGACCGGCGAACGCATTGGCCTCCTGGGCCGTCCCCTCGCTCGGGCTCAGACGCGCTCGAAAATGCCCGCCGCGCCCATGCCGGTGCCGACGCACATCGTCACCATGCCGTACTTCAGGTTGCGGCGGCGCAGGCCGTGCACGACCGTGGCCGCGCGGATCGCACCGGTCGCGCCCAGCGGGTGGCCCAGCGCGATCGCGCCGCCCAGCGGGTTGACCTTGCCGGTGTCCAGGCCCAGGTCCTGGATCACCGCCAGCGACTGCGCGGCGAACGCTTCGTTCAGCTCGATCCAGTCGAGCTGATCCTGCGTCAGGCCGGCGGCCCTGAGCGCGGCCGGGATCGCTTCCTTCGGGCCGATGCCCATGATCTCCGGCGGCACGCCGCGCACCGCGAACGACACGAAGCGCGCCAGCGGCGTCAGGTTGAACTGCTTGAGGATCTTCTCCGACACCAGGATCAGCGCACCCGAGCCATCCGAGGTCTGCGAGCTGTTGCCGGCCGTCACGCTGCCCTTGTTGGCGAACACCGCGCGCAGCTTGGCCAGGCCTTCGAGCGAGGTGTCGGCGCGCGGGCCCTCATCGAGCGACAGCGTGCGCGTCTTCAGGTCGATCGCGCCGGTGCCCAGGTTGGGGAATTTCTCGATGATCTCGATCGGGGTGATCTCGTCCTTGAACTCGCCGGCCTGCTGCGCGGCCAATGCCTTCTGGTGCGACGCCAGCGAGAACGCATCCTGCGCATCGCGCGTGATCTTCCATTGCTGGGCGACCTTCTCGGCGGTCAGGCCCATGCCGTAGGCGATGCCGATGTTCTCGTCGCGCGTGAAGATGTCCGGCGACATCGACGGCGCATTGCCCATCATCGGCACCATGCTCATCGACTCGACGCCGGCGGCGATCATCACGTCGGATTCGCCCACGCGGATGCGGTCGGCGGCCATGGCCACGGCGGTCAGGCCCGAGGCGCAGAAGCGGTTGACGGTCACGCCGCCCACGGTGTTGGGCAGGCCGGCCAGCAGCGCGCCGATGCGCGCCACGTTCAGGCCCTGCTGCGCTTCGGGGATCGCGCAGCCGACGATGGCGTCTTCGATCAGCTTCGGGTCCAGGTCCGGCACCTGGGCCACCGCGCTCTTGAGCACGGTCGCCAGCAGGTCGTCCGGACGCAGGTTCTTGAACGAGCCCTTGGGCGCCTTGCCGATCGGGGAACGGGTGGCGGCGACGATGTAGGCGTCTTGCAGTTGCTTGGTCATGATGAAATTCCTGTTCTCGTTTTCGTCATGCGGGTCGCGCGGATCAGTTGCGCACCGGCTTGCCGGTCTGCAGCATGCCCATGATGCGTTCCTGGGTCTTGGCCGTGCCGAGCAGCTCGACGAACGCCTTGCGCTCGAGGGCCAGCAGCCATTCTTCGTCCACCAGCGCGCCGGCCTCCACGTCACCGCCACACACGGCCTCGGCGATGCGCGAGGCGATCGTGAAGTCGTGCTGCGAGATGAAGCCGCCGTCGCGCATGTTCACCAGCGAGGCCTTGATGGTCGAGATGCCCGACCGGCCCGCCACCGGGATGCCCGCCGGACGCATCGGCGCGCGGTAGCCGGCATCGGCCAGCGTGCGCACTTCATTGCGCGCCACGTGCAGCAGCTCGTGCACGTTGAAGACGATGGTGTCGGTCGGCTGCAGGTAGCCGAGCTTCTGCGCGTCCAGCGCCGAGCTCGAGACCTTGGCCATGGCCGCCGACTGGAAGCGGCTGGTCAGGAACGGCAGCAGGTTGGTGCCGCCCGCCGCCTCCGCCGCCCGCGCGGCCGCCAGCGCGGCTTCCTTCAGGCCGCCGCCGGCCGGCACCAGGCCCACGCCCACTTCCACCAGGCCGATGTAGGTCTCGAAGGCCGCCACCCGCTTGGCCGAGTGCAGCAGCAGCTCGCAGCCGCCGCCCAGCGCAATGCCCGACGCCGCCGAGACGACCGGCACGTTGGCGTACTTCACGCGCATCATGCCGTCCTGGAACGTCTTGACGAACGGCTCGATGCCCTTGGCGCCGCCCATCATGAAGGCCGGCATGGCCTCTTCCAGGTTCGCGCCCGCCGAGAACGGACCGCCCGGCGCGCCCAGCTTGAGCGAGGTCGGCTGCCACACCACCAGCCCCTTGTAGCCGGCTTCGGCCAGGTCGATGGCGCGCACGATGCCCGCGATCACGCTCGGGCCGATGGTGTTCATCTTGCTCTTGAACGAGAGGACGAGCACGTCGTCCTGGCCGGCCGCGTCGTCCACCCAGATGCGCACGGCGTCGGTCTCTTCGATGGTCTTGCCGTAGGTGAGCGGGTCGACCGTGGTGGCGCCCTGGATCGCCGCGCGGAACACCTGGCGGCCATAGACCGGCAGCGTGCTGCGCGCCAGGAAGCGGCCCTGCGACGCCGACCACGAGCCCTGCGCCGCATGCACGCCGCCGTTGTCGGCCACCGGGCCCGCGAACACCCACTGCGGCAGCGGCGCGTTGGCGAGCGCCTTGCCCGCATCGATGTCTTCCTTCACCCACTCGGCCACCTGCTTCCAACCGGCCTGCTGCCAGTCTTCGAACGGGCCGCTGTTCCAGCCGAAGCCCCAGCGGATCGCCAGGTCGACGTCCGCGGCCGAATCGGCGATCTGCTCCAGGTACACGGCGATGTAGTGGAACACGTCGCGGAACACCGCCCACAGGAACTGCGCCTGCGGATTGGTCGATTCGCGCAGCAGCTTCAGGCGCTCGGCCGGCGCCTTCTTCAGGATACGCACGATGATCTCGTCGGCCTTCGCGCCGCTCGGGCCGTACTGGCCGCTGTGCGGGTCCAGCACCTTGATGTCCTTGCCTTCCTTCTTGTAGAAGCCGGCGCCGGTCTTCTGGCCCAGGGCGCCCGCCTCCACCAGCCGGGCCAGCACGGGCGGCGTGGCATAGACCGGGGCGAACGGATCGTCCTTCAGGGTGTCCTGCATCGTCTTGATGACGTGCGCCATGGTGTCCAGGCCCACCACATCGGCCGTGCGGAACGTGGCCGACTTGGCGCGGCCCAGCTTCGAGCCCGTCAGGTCATCCACCACGTCGAACGGGATGCCGTACTTGGCCGACTCCGCGAACACCGCCAGGATCGAAAAGATGCCGACCCGGTTGGCGATGAAGTTCGGGGTGTCCTTGGCGCGCACCACGCCCTTGCCGAGCGCGGAGGTCAGGAAGGTTTCCAGCTTGTCGAGGATGTCGCCGCGCGTGTGGGCGGTCGGGATCAGCTCGACCAGGTGCATGTAGCGCGGCGGGTTGAAGAAGTGCACGCCGCAGAAGCGCGACTTCAGTTCGGCGTCGAAACCATCCGACAGCGCGCCGATCGACAGGCCCGAAGTGTTGGAGGCGAAGATCGCATGCGGCGCGATGTGCGGCGCGACCTTCTTGTACAGGTCGTGCTTCCAGTCCATGCGCTCGGCGATGGCCTCGATGACGAGGTCGCAGTCGCGCAGTTTTTCGATATCGTCTTCGTAGTTGGCGATCTGGATCAGGGCCGCGTCGTCCTTGACGCCCAGCGGCGCCGGCGACAGCTTCTTCAGATGCTCGATGGCCTTGAGCACGATGCCGTTCTTCAGGCCGTCCTTGGCCGGAAGATCGAACAGCGTGACGGGAACCTTGGCGTTGACCAGGTGCGCGGCGATCTGCGCGCCCATCACGCCGGCGCCCAGCACGGCCACGCGCCGGACGAGGAAGTTGGAGCGCGCGCCGGCCTGCGGCTGCGCCTGGGTGGTCGGGAGTTCGGTGCGGGTCATGGTGTCCTCGCGGGGGAGAGAGGAAAAGACGGGCGGGGCGACGCGGCTGCACGTCGCCCCGAGTTGGGGGGCGGCTGTCAGAACAGCTCGGCTTCGAGGTCCATCAGCGGCTTGACGCCCGCGCGCGCGGCGCGGATCTGGTACGCCGTCTCGGGCAGCAGCTTGGCGAAGTAGAAGCGCGCCGTCGCCAGCTTGGCCTTGTAGAAGGTGTCGCCGTTGCCCTGCTTGTCCAGCGCGAGCTTGGCCATGCGGGCCCAGAAGTAGGCGAACACCAGGTGGCCGACCACGCGCAGGTACGGCACGGCGGCGGCGCCGACTTCGTCCGGGTTCGCCATCGCCTTCATGCCGATCTCCATGGTCAGCTTCTGGACCTTGTCGCCGATGTCGGCCAGCGGGTTGATGAATTCCTGCATGGCCTCATTGGTGCCTTCGGCCTCAACGAAGTCCTGCACGATCTTGCCGAACTTCTTCATCTTGGCGCCCATGTCGCCCAGGATCTTGCGGCCCAGCAGGTCCAGCGACTGCACGGTGTTCGTGCCTTCGTAGATCATGTTGATGCGGGCATCGCGCACGTACTGCTCCATGCCCCACTCGGCAATATAGCCGTGGCCGCCGAACACCTGCATGCCCTCGTTGGTGGCGGTGAAGGCGTTGTCGGTCAGGAAGGCCTTGATGACGGGCGTGAGCAGCGCGACGAGATCGGCGGCCTCCTTGCGCACCGATTCGTCCGGGTGCGACAGCTCGCGGTCGATCTGCAGCGCGATCCAGTAGGCGAAGGCGCGGCCGCCCTCGGCGTAGGCGCGCTGGGTCAGCAGCATGCGGCGCACGTCCGGATGCACGATGATGGGGTCGGCCGGCTTGTCGGGCGCCTTCGGGCCGGAGAGGCTGCGCATCTGCAGGCGCTCCTTGGCGTAGGCCGCCGAGTTCTGGTAGGCCACTTCCGTCAGGCCCAGGCCCTGCATGCCGACGCCCAGGCGGGCGGCGTTCATCATCACGAACATGGCGTTCAGGCCCTTGTTCGGCTCGCCGACCATCCAGCCCTTCGCGCCGTCCAGGTTGATCACGCAGGTGGCGTTGCCGTGGATGCCCATCTTGTGCTCGATGGAGCCGCACTTCACGCCGTTGCGCTCGCCCGGGTTACCGGCGGCATCGGGAATGAACTTCGGCACCACGAACAGCGAAATGCCCTTGGTGCCGGCCGGCGCATCCGGCAGGCGGGCCAGCACCAGGTGGATGATGTTGTCGGACAGGTCGTGCTCGCCCGCCGAGATGAAGATCTTCGTGCCGGTGATGGCGTACGCGCCGTCGGCCAGCGGCTCGGCCTTGGTGCGCAGGATGCCGAGGTCGGTGCCGCAATGCGGCTCGGTCAGGCACATCGTGCCGGTCCACTCGCCCGACACCAGCTTGGGCAGGTAGCGCTGCTTGAGTGCATCCGTGCCGTGCGCGTGCAGGGCCTCGTAGGCGCCGTGCGACAGGCCGGGGTACATCGTCCACGCCTGGTTGGCCGAGTTCAGCATCTCGTAGACGGCGTTGTTGACCAGGATCGGCAGGCCCTGGCCGCCGAATTCCGGATCGCAGCCCAGTGCCGGCCAGCCGCCTTCGACGTATTGCTTGTACGCTTGCCTGAAGCCCTTGGGTGCCGTCACGACGCCGTCGCCGTGGTAGGTGCAGCCCTCGCGATCGCCCGACTGGTTGAGCGGGAAGATGACTTCCGCGCAGAACTTGCCGGCTTCTTCGATCACCTGGTTGATGGTATCGGCGTCGATCTCCGCATGCGCCGGCATCGCCTTCAGATGCGCCTCGACATCGAGAAGCTCATGAAGGACGAACTGCATATCGCGCAACGGTGCGGTGTATTGACCCATCTGGGACTCCTAGGTTGTGCTGCGCGACGACCGCCAGGTGTGCGATGCCACGTCAGGTTCGGTAAGACTGAATCAGTTTGTTGAGCGCCACCATGGCCAGCTCGGCGCTGTCAGGCACCCGCAGGAAACGCGCGTCGTGATGCAGGCCCAGCTCCAGGCTGTACATCTCGAACAGCATCAGCTTCGGGTCGGCCTCGGCGCGCAGATGGCCTTCTTCCTTCGCCTGCTCGATCGCGCGGGTCAGCGCCGCCCGCCAGATCGTGACGCTCTTGACGAGTTCGTCGCGCACCGGGCTCCCGGCGCGGTCGTCGTACTCCACCGCGCCGCTGATGTAGATGCAGCCCGTGGTGACCTCCTGGATGCGCCGCTCCATCCAGCGGTTCACCAGGCTCCACAGGCGCGGCAGTCCGCGCGGTTCCGTCAGGCTCGGGTAGAAGACTTCCCGCTCGAACCGGCGGTGATACTCGCGCACCACCTCCACCTGCAGATCCTCGCGCGAGCCGAAGTGCGCGAACACGCCGCTCTTGCTCATCTGCATGCGCTCGGCGAGCACACCGATCGTCAGCCCTTCCAGTCCGTCGCGCGATGCCAGTTCCAGCGCGGCATCGAGAATCGCGGCACGCGTCAGCTCGCCCTTGCGCATCGGCGTGGCTGCTGCATGGTTCGACTCAGGACGGGTGGTGGGGTGACGCATGATGATTTCTCTCCGTTCATTTCTGGGGCATGACACGCTGGCACGTCGCGCTCTCGCTGGGCGCTTTTCGCGTGCCGTGCAAGGCCGTCAATCAGCCTGCACGCACACTCTAGCCCAAAATCGAACGGTCGTTCAATTATTCACAACCCCTCACTTCAGCGGCAAGTGTTTTATTAGAAAACCGCATCTAAACAAAAGCACCGCAGCACACGTCACGGCATTGCAGCACGCAACGCGCAACCCCTTTCGGGACAAGGCTTTGTGCGATGTGCACCGCATCACGAAAACACGCGCGGCGCAACATCAACAACCCCGATCTAGTGCTACCGATCAGTAAATAGAACGCGGCCGCAAAACACGGAAAACACCCGCCCCGATCATGCCGCCGCCCCGCCGCACATCGGACCGCGACGGAAGATGCGGTGGTCCATCTCGCGCAGATCGGCTGCCACGGCAACCTCGGCGGCGCACTGGTCGAGCACGTCGCGCCGCAGGTCGATGCCGGGCGCGATTTCCGTCAGCGTCAGTCTGCGCCCGCCGTGGCCGTCGTCGCGCATCTCGAAGACCGCGCGTTCGGTCACATAGCGCACCGGAATGCCGGACCGCGCCGCATACGCCCCATTGAAGGTCAGGTGCGACACGGCCGGCACGATCTTCTTCAGGCGCCCTTCGCGCACGATGCGCAGGCGGCCGTCTTCGGCCTCCACCTGCAGGCCGCCGGCCGTGAGCGTGCCCATGAACACCAGGGCCCGCGCGCTCTGCGTGATGTTGATGAAACCGCCGACACCCGCGACCATTGTGTCGTCGCCTTCCCCGAACAGGCTGACGTTGACATTGCCCTGCCCATCCAGCTCCGCCAGGCCGAGAATGGCCAGGTCGATGCCGCCGCCCTCATAGAAATCGAACTGCGCCGGCTGGTCGACCACCGCCTCCGGATAGGCCGATGCGCCGAAGCTCAGCCCATCGGCCGGCGTGCCGCCGATCGGCCCAGCCTCGACGGTCAGCGTGAAGCCGCGCGCGCCCTCCTGCTCGGCCAGCGCGCCGACGGCAGCCGGCATGCCCACGCCCAGGTTCACCACGCGCGGCCGCCGCGCCATCAGCTCCAGCACCGCGCGCCGCTGCACCAGCGTGCGGGCATCGAGCACGCCGTGCAGGCTGGCCTGCAGCGCCGCGCCGGCTTCCAGCGCATCCTCGCGCAGCCGGGTCGCCTCGCCCTGCCAGGGCCGGAGGTAGGCCGGATTGAACGCCTCGCCGAACGTCATCTGGTGTTCGGCCGAATCCTCGGCCACCACGACGTAGTCGACCAGGATGCCCGGCACGTGGACCGCCTGCAGGTTGTCGTGCCGGTCCACCAGCCGCCGCACCTGCGCGACGACGATGCCGCCCGCATTGCGCGCGGCCTGCGCCATCGCCAGCAGCTCATGGTGGAAGGCTTCCTCGTGCGTGCTGATGTTGCCGCGCGGGTCGGCCGCGGTGCCGCGCAGGAAGACGCAATGCAGCGGGAAGCGCGGATAGAACAGGTAGTCCTCGCCGCGAAAGCGCTCGTACTCGACCCACGACGCGGTGCCGGCCGCGCGGGCCGCCCGGGCGCGCGCGTTGATGGCCGCGCCGTGGTAGCGCGCATCGAGCTCGGTGCGCGGATCGACAAAGGTATGCAGGCCGATCCGGGTCAGCACGCCCGGCTTGCCGCCGGCGATGGCGCGGTACAGGTGCGTCAGCACACCCTGCGGGAGATTGAAGGCCTCGCACTGCTCGGCCAGCGCCAGCGCCGCCAGCCGCGTCGCCGAGCGCCAGTGGCCGCCGACCACGCAACGCGTCATGCCGGGATTGCCGAAGTGGTTGACGCCGCGCGTGGCACGGTCGCCCTGGCCGGCGGAGTACACCAGCGTGAGGTCGCGCGGTTCGCCGGTGGCCAGGAAGCGGCGCTCCAACGCATGCGTCACCGCCTCCGCGTGGCCCGCGCCGACGAAGCCGGCGCACGCCACCGTCCAGCCCGGCTGCACCAGCCGCGCCGCTTCCTCCGCCGTGATGACCTGCATGTCCCCTCCGTGTGATCGCAGGCGCCCGCCTGGCGTCAGTAGTGCGCCGCGCGGCCGCTGATGACGACGCCCAGCCGCACCAGCCGATACGCGCACCAGTCGACCACGCGCCACCACCAGGGCCGGGCCGCGTGCGCATCGGCGAGGACCGGCCGCGCATGGTGCGCGATGGCATCTTCCAGCGCCGCGCGCAGTTGCCCGGCGACTCCTGCGTCCCAGGCGACCACGTTGGCTTCGCGTGCCAGCAGCAGGCTGAACGGATCGATGTTGCTCGAACCCACCGTCGCCCAGCGCCCATCCACGACCGCGACCTTGGCGTGCAGGAAGCTGGCCGTGTATTCGTGGATCTCCACGCCGTCGCGCAACAGCATGTGGTACAGCGAACGCGTTGCGTAATGCTGCACCGCATATTCGACGCGGCCCTGCAGCAGCATGCGCACCCGCACGCCGCGGCGCCGGCACGCGGCCAGCGCGCGCATGAAGCGCACGCCCGGCAGGAAATAGGCATTGGCGATGATCACCTCGTGCCGCGCCGTGCCCAGCGCGCGCAGGTACTCGCGCTCGATGGCGCCGCGGTTGCGCACGTTGTCGCGCAGCACCAGCGACGCCAGCACGTTGTCCGGCGCCGGATCGCGCTGCGCCCCCGAGGCACCGCGCCGCCCCGGCTTGGGCGTGTCGGTCATCACCGGAAACTCGGCGGCCACGCCGGTCACGCCCACCTCGCGCACGCCGGCGAGCAGGCCCGTCTGCCACCACAGCCGGTCGACCATCAGCGCGATCTGGCCGACCAGCGGCCCGCGCACGCGCACGGCGAAGTCGTAGCGGGCACCCAGGGCGTCGTCGCGGAACGGGGTGTGATTCAGGTCGTCGATGATGTTGATGCCGCCGACGAACGCCACCTCGTCATCGATCACGGCAACCTTGCGATGCAGGCGGCGCAGGTAGCGGCGCTGCAGGCGAAAGCCGCGCACCGGCCGGTACACCCGCCAGGCCGCACCGGCCGCGTCCAGCATCGCCGCGATGCCGGCGGGCAGCGTGCCGGTGCCGAAGCCGTCCACGGTGACGCGCACGTCCACGCCGCGCCGCGCCGCGCGCGCCAGCGCCTCGGCCACGCGGCGCCCGGTGTCGTCGTCGATGTAGAGGTAGGTTTCCAGCGCGATGCGGCGGCGCGCGGCATCGATGGCTTCGATCAGCGCGGGAAAGAACGCGGCGCCGCCGTGCAGCAGGTCGATCCGGTTGCCCGGCAGGGGCTTGCCCCGCCGCCACTCCGAACGCAACGGCCCGGCATCGCGCGCGACCTTCATGAGCGCAACAGTTCCGCCAGCAGGGGCACGTGATCGGACCGCTGGGCCCAGTCGCGGCCGGTCAGCGCATGCGCGCGGTCGATCTCGAAGCCGCGCACATAGATGCGGTCCAGCCGCAGCCACGGCAGGTGGCTGGGAAAGGTGCGCAGCGGCCGTGCGCCGGCAGCCTTGTCGGCCACCTCGGTGACGCCCAGCGACTGGCAGATGACGCGGTCGAGCCGGTTGTTCCAGTCGTTGAAGTCGCCCGCCACCACCAGCGGCGCATCGGTAGGCACCACCGAGCACACGCGCTCGATCAGCGCCTCGGCCTGCCGTCGGCGGCTGCGCGCGAACAGGCCGAAATGCGCACACAGCAGGTGGACCTCGCCGAACCCCAGATCGGCGACGGCATGCAGCAGCCCGCGCTGCTCGAAGCGATGGTCGGAAATGTCGAGGTTCTCCGACAGCAGGATCGGATAGCGCGACAGGATGGCGTTGCCGTGGTGCCCGTGGTCGTACACCGCATTGCGGCCGTACACCGTGTGCGGGTACACGTCGGTGGCCAGGTATCGCAGCTGGGTATAGTGCGGGTCGAACAGTTCGGCGGCCACCAGGCGGTCGTTGCGGTCCTGCACTTCCTGCAGGAAAACGATGTCGGCGTCCATGGTGTGCAGCCCCTGCCGCACATCGTGCACCCGCACGCGCCGCGCGATGCCGGTCACGCCCTTGTGGATGTTGTAGGTGGCGACGCGCAGGCGCAGCATCTCAGGCCCGGTCCTTTGCCGGCGCGGCCACCTCGGCCAGGCGCGCGGGCAGTTGCAGGATCGCCTCGCCGTTGCTGCGCGAGAAGCAGCGCGCGGCGGCCTCGCGGTACGGCAACCACTCGGCCTGCAGATGCTCGCGCGGCGATAACCGCACCGGCATCTCGCCGCCGACCAGCAGGCCGAACCAGTGTTCAGTGTTGCGCGTGACGCCCGGCGCGTAGCGGTGGCGCCAGCGCGGGTAGATCTCGTATTCGATGCGATGGCCCCAGTCGATGAGCCGGTGCTGCATCGCGTCGATGCCGGTTTCCTCCAGCACTTCGCGGCGCGCGGTCTCGGCCAAGGGCTCGTCAGGGGTGTCGCAGCTGCCGGTGACGGATTGCCAGAAACCCGGCGGGTCCGCCCGCTCCATCACCAGCACCTGGAGATCAGGCGTGTAGATGACGACGAGGACGGAAACGGGAATCTTGTGCGGCATGACCGGGAGAAGCAACAAGCGGCGCGAGCGCGCCACGGTCCGATAGCTTACCGCAGCCGGACCGCGGCGGCGGCACTCATCCGGCGCTCAACCGGCACGCAGAGGCCCCTGGCCGGCCCGGGCCCGCGACAGCCACAGCGCCGTCTCGTCGCTGGCGGTCTCATGGCCGAGTTCGCGGCGCACCATCGCCAGCAGCGGATCGAGCGCCGCCACGTAGGCTTCGGCGGCGTGATGCGACTGCAGCCACAGCACATCCGAGCGTTCGACCAGTTGCTGGCGCAGCGCCGTCTGCTGCGCGGTCAGCTCGCGCTCGCGCGTGCCGAGCGCGTTGAATTTCTGGATCAGGAAGCGCTGCACCTCGGTCTGCTCGGATTGCGCGTTGGCCTGCTCGAAGCGCACCACGATGGCGGCGGTCTCGCGCTCGATGCGGTGCAGTTCGTCGCGGCCGTCATGCCCGGCAGTCTCCAGCGTCTGCAGCGCGCGGCGCTCGGCCAGCAGCGCGCGGGCGTGGTCGGCGAAGCAGCGTTCGGCGGCGAGGTAGGCCTCGGCCAGCGGGCGCGGCGCGTCATACAGCAGCGGGTGGACCGGCGTGTTGCCGGCCGCCGCCGGCAGTGCCGTGTCGGGCATGCGCAGGTTGGCCACGCCGCGCAGCCAGGCCATGCGTTCGGCGGCGGCGCGGCCGAGATCGCGCAGCGCTTCGGACAGGCCGGCACCGGACGCCGGCACGACCGGCACGGCCGCTCCATGTGCACCCTGCGCCGCAGCAGCGATTTCCGGCACACACGCGGCCACGGTGGTCGCCACCGCCTCCGCCATCGCAATGGCGGCGCGGCGTGTCGCGCGGCGGATCTCGATCCAGGCCAGCGCGATCACCACCAGCGCGGCCATCAGCCAGGTCAGCAGGAATGCGGCGTGCGCCACCACCCAGGCACGCACGAAATCGATGGTTTCACTCAAGGCGTCTCTCCTCGCTCATCAAACACGGTGACAGCTAGAAAAGACCATGTCCGGCCGCCATCGTTCCTGACAAGCGACGCGCACACCACCCACGCCCCATCCGCGCGGCCCAAAGAAAAACCGCGCCGCCCTTGCGGGCCGGCGCGGTTTTCGTCCTGCGGGAGGCGCGTCGGTCAGGCCGTGGCTGCCGCCGGTGCGGCGACCTTGGCCTCCGCTGCGCGCAGGCGGATGTGCAGTTCGCGCAGCTGCTTCTCGTCGACCGGGCTCGGCGCTTGCGTGAGCAGATCCTGCGCACGCTGCGTCTTCGGGAAGGCGATCACGTCGCGGATCGAGTCGGCACCGGCCATCATCGTGACAACGCGGTCCAGGCCGAACGCGATGCCGCCGTGCGGGGGCGCGCCATACTGCAGGGCGTCCAGCAGGAAGCCGAACTTGGCACGCGCTTCTTCATCGTTGATCTTCAGGGCGCGGAACACCTTGCTCTGCACTTCTTCGCGGTAGATCCGCACCGAGCCGCCGCCGATTTCCCAGCCGTTGAGCACCATGTCGTAGGCCTTGGCGATGCACTTGCCCGGATCGGTTTCCAGGTATTCCAGGTGCTCGTCCTTCGGGCTCGTGAACGGATGGTGCATCGCCACCCAGCGCGCGTCTTCCTCGTCGTACTCGAACATCGGGAAGTCGACCACCCACAGCGGCTTCCAGGCGTCTTCGAACAGGCCGGTGCTCTTGGCAAATTCCGAATGGCCCACCTTCAGGCGCAGCGCGCCCATGGCATCGTTGACGACCTTGGCGCGGTCGGCGCCGAAGAACAGGATGTCGCCATCCTGCGCGCCGCTGCGCTTGAGGATCTCGGCGATGGCCGCGTCGTGCAGGTTCTTCACGATCGGCGATTGCAGGCCGTCGCGGCCCTTGGCCACTTCGTTGACCTTGATCCAGGCCAGACCCTTGGCACCGTAGATCTCGACGAACTTGGTGTAGGCGTCGATGTCACCCCGCGACAGGGCTGCACCGCCCGGCACACGCAGCGCCACCACGCGGCCGCCTTCGGCGTTGGCCGGGCTGGAGAACACCTTGAAGTCGACGTCCTTCATGGCGTCGGTCAGCTCGGTGAACTCCAGCTTCACGCGCAGGTCCGGCTTGTCCGAACCGAAGCGGGCCATCGCCTCGCGGAACTCCATCACCGGGAACTTGGCATCCAGCGCGACCGACATGGTGTTCTGGAACACCGTGCGGATCATCTCTTCGAACAGGTCGCGGATTTCCTGCTCGGTCAGGAACGACGTTTCGCAGTCGATCTGGGTGAATTCGGGCTGGCGGTCAGCGCGCAGGTCTTCGTCGCGGAAGCACTTGGTGATCTGGTAGTAGCGGTCGAAGCCCGACACCATCAGCATCTGCTTGAACAGCTGCGGCGACTGCGGCAGCGCGAAGAACTGGCCGGCGTTCACGCGCGACGGCACCAGGTAGTCGCGCGCGCCTTCCGGCGTGCTCTTGGTCAGCATCGGCGTTTCGATGTCGATGAAGCCCTTGTCGTCCAGGTATTTGCGCACTTCCATCGCCACCTTGTAGCGCAGGCGCAGGTTGTATTGCATCTGCGGGCGGCGCAGGTCGAGCACGCGGTGCGTCAGGCGCGTGGTTTCCGACAGGTTGTCGTCGTCGAGCTGGAACGGCGGCGTGACGGAGGCGTTGAGCACCGTCAGCTCATGGCACAGCACCTCGATCTTGCCGCTGGCCAGGTTCGGGTTGGTCGTGCCTTCCGGACGCGCACGCACGATGCCCTTGACCTGCAGGCAGAACTCGTTGCGCACGCCTTCGGCCACCTTGAACATCTCCGGACGGTCCGGATCGCACACCACCTGCACCAGGCCCTCGCGATCGCGCAGGTCGATGAAGATCACGCCGCCGTGGTCACGCCGGCGATGCGCCCAGCCCGACAGGGTGACGCTCTGGCCCAGCAGTTGTTCGGTGACCTGACCGCAATATTGAGTACGCATTTGCATGTTGTGGTTTTCCGCGAAGCGCGCCGCCAACACAGCGACACGCGTAAAAGTTGATCGAGAAGCCGGCGTGGATCGGTTGAGACAGTCGGCTCAGGGGGCGGACACGGCGCCGCCACCATCGGGCAGCGCCTGCGGATTCGAGGGGCCGCGCGGCACCTGGGCCGGCGACCGGTCCTCCGATTCGGGCAATGGCGGGTCCATGCGGCGCGGCAGCGACTCCGGCGCCACCACGCCCATCGACACGATGTACTTGAGCGCCGCATCCACCGTCATGTCCAGCTCGATGGTGTCGGCCTTGGGCATCATCAGGAAAAAGCCGGACGTCGGGTTCGGCGTGGTCGGCACATAGACGCTGACGTATTCGCCCTGCAGGTGGTTCTCCACGTCGCCGCCGGGGCGGCCGGTCAGGAAGGCGATCGTCCACGAGCCTTCACGCGGATACTGCACCAGCAGCGCCTTGCGGAACGCATTGCCGTTGGACGACAGCAGCGTGTCGGACACCTGCTTGACGCTCGAATAGATCGGCCCGACCACGGGGATGCGCCCCAGCAGCGCCTCCCACCACAGCACCAGCTTCTGGCCGATGAAGTTGTGCGCGAGCACGCCCACGATCAGGATGAACAGCAGCGTCAGGATCGCGCCCAGCCCGGGAATCCGCATGCCGAACAGGCGGTCCGGCTGCCAGGCCGCGGGCAACAGCGCCAGGCTCTGGTCCATCGTGCCGATGATGAGCGACAGCACCCACAGCGTGATCGCAAGCGGGACGAGCACCAGAAGACCGGTCAGGAACCATGTCTTGAGGGCGCTGGTTTTCTTGTTCATGGGAACAGGCGACCGAAGGTTGAGGCGCTCAATGGCACGCGCACGACGCGCCGCAGCCACCGGAAGCCGCCGTGCCGCCCGAGGCCGTACCGCTGTCGGAGGCGGCCGAGGCAGGGGCGGCAGCGTCGCCGGAGGCGGTGCTGTCGGTCTTGGCCGCGGTGCTGGTCGACGACGTGCCGCCGGAGCCGCCGCGGAAATCCGTCACGTACCAGCCCGAGCCCTTGAGCTGGAAGCCGGCTGCGGTCAGCTGCTTCTTGAACGCCGGCGCATTGCATGCGGGGCAATCCGTCAGCGGCGCGTCGCTCATCTTCTGCAGCACATCCTTGGCGTGGCCGCAGGCGTCGCATCGATAAGCATAGATCGGCATGGTGTCCTCACCTGGAACGAAACGTAGATCTCGAAAAAGCAAAAAGCGGGTGCCAGCACGGTCCGCACGGCACGGGCCCGCGGAATCTCGGGGCGCCGGCGCGGATTGCAAGTGCCCGCACGCAAAGCCTTGAATTATAAACCCTTTCCGCAAAATCCCCGACGGCGGATTCGCGGCATCCGATGCAGCGCGCCACAATGTGGCCCGCCCTGCCCGCAGGAACGCCGCGCGTCAGGCCTGTGTGACGGGCTCGCCGGCCGGAACGTGATCGCGGATCCATTGCGGACCCAGCGAGCCGACCACCATCGCCCCCAGGCTGGCCAGCAGGCCGACCAATTGTGGCGGGAACATCGCATCGGAGAAGGCCATCTCGCACCAGATCCACACGCTCAGCCCGAGGGCGATGGCCAGCAGGCCGCCCTGGCGCGTGGCGCGCTTCCAGAACAGGCCGAACGCCAGCGGCACGAAGGCGGCGACCAGCGTCACCTTGTAGGCATTCTCCACCATGTGGAAGATCGACAGATGCGAGTTGAGCGCAAACAGCGTCACGACCGCCGTGAAGACCAGCACCACCGCCTGCATCACGCGCAGGAAGCGCTTGTCGTCCATGCGCGGCAGCATCGGGCGCAGCACGTTTTCGGCAAAGGTGACCGACGGCGCCAGCAGCGTCGCGCTCGCGCAGCTCTTGATGGCCGACAGCAGCGCGCCGAAGAACATCACCTGCGCGACCAGCGGCGCGTGCTCGAGCACCAGTTTGGGCAAGATCAGCTGCGAATCGGTGTTGATGTACTTGGCGACCATCTGCGGGTCGATCAGCGTGGCCGAATACGCCAGGAACATCGGGATGAAGGCGAACAGGAAATACAGCACGCCGCCCAGCACCGAGGCCGTGCCGGCGATGCGCTCGGTGCGCGACGACGTCACGCGCTGAAACACGTCCTGCTGCGGAATCGAGCCGAGCATCATGGTGATCCAGGCCGTCACGAAGCCGATCACCTCGATCGGGTTGAACGCCGGCCAGAACGAGAACTTGCCCGCCGCCGATGCATGCGCCACCACCGTGGCCACGCCGCCGGCCTGGCCCGAGACTTCCCAGCCGATGTACATCATGCCGATCACGATGATGATCATCTGGATGAAGTCCGTCACCGCCACCGACCACATGCCGCCGAACAGCGTGTAGACCAGCACGCTGGCCGCGCCAATCATCATGCCGGTCTGCTGCGACAGCCCGCCGTCCGAAACGGTATAGAACACCAGGCCCAGCGCCTTGATCTGCGCCGCCACCCAGCCCAGGTAGGACACGACGATGCACAGGGTGGTCAGCACCTCGGCCACGCGGCCGAAGCGGTTGCGGTAGAAGTCGCCGATAGTCAGCAGGTTCATCCGGTACAGCGGCCGGGCGAAGAACAGGCCCACCAGGATCAGGCACAGCGACGACCCGAACGGATCGGCCACCACGCCGTGCAGGCCCTCCTTGAGGAACACCGCCGGAATACCGAGCACCGTCTCGGAACCGAACCACGTCGCGAACACCGTGGCGGTGACGACGTAGAACGGCAGGCCGCGGCCGGCCACCGCGAAGTCGGCCGTATTGCGCACGCGCAGCGCCGCCCACAGGCCGATACCGACCGAAATCACCCAGTAAACAATGACGAACCAAATCAGCATGGCGCTCGATTCACGGAGGAACAGACTCTGGAAATCCCGTTGGCGGCCACGCCGGCGCCGGGCGAAATGGCGGGATTATAGCGATGGGACACCCCTGCGGGGCATTGGGGCGGCCACGAAAGCGGACCAGTTTGCCACTTTTTTCAGCAACGAGCTGCAACGGGCGCCCGCAGGCTTTTTCCGGGTGATCGGCCATGTTGCTCAGCACCAACAGCGCGCCCTGCTCCGGGCGCGCCCCTGTGGCGCTGAAGGCGCCGGGGTCAGTCGGCGCGGCGGCGCCAGACCTGCCAGCGCTCGCGCCCGGCGAACACGGGTATCGATTCGTGCTCGGGGACCGGTACATCGGCCATCCGCTCGAAGGCCGGCGACAGCAGCGCTTCCTGCTCCTGCGCCGTGATCTCGAACGGCGGCCCGCCGGGCGCGGCGGCCCGGCCGTCGACCACCACGAAGAACCCGGCCAGCAACCCGCCCGGCGACAGCAGCCGCGCGACCTGCGTGGCGTAATCTGCCCACAGCCGACGCGGCATCGCGCACAGGAAGGCGCGCTCGTAGATCCATTGCACCGGCTGGCGCGGCGTGAACCGGAAGAAATCGGCCAGTTCGACCACGCCGGCATGCGGCCCCAGCATGGCCCGTGCGGAGGCCACCGCACTCGGCGCGAAGTCGATGGCGGCGACGGGCCAGCCGCGCTCGGCCAGCCAGCCCGCCTCGTAGGCGCTGCCGCAGCCGGGGATCAGCGTGGAGAGCGGCGCGGACTGCGCTTCACAGAACTGGCGGAAGGCCGGCGGCACGCCGTGCGCATCCCAAGGCATGTGGTCGCGGCTGAAGCGCTCGTCCCAGAACGCGGGGGCGGCGGCATCGCGGGTGGTGAAGACGGGCGGTTGAGCCATGCGGGTCAGAGCCGGTCGACGGTCAGTAGCGAGCCAGCCACGCCAGTACATGCGTGGCAATGATGCCGACCGCGAAGCCGCCGATGAACAGCACCGCTGCCGACAGCAGGCGGTTGGTACGGCGCTGCTCGGCCAGCAGCGCCGTCAGCGCGGCCGTCTGGGCGTTGCCGTTGTCGCGGGCGTGGCGCTCCAGGATCTGGTGCGCCAGGCGCGGGAAGTCCGGCAGCATCTTGGCCCATTGCGGCGCCTCGATCTTGAGGCGATCGACCATGCCGCGCCAGCCGATCTGTTCGTGCATCCAGCGCTCCAGGAACGGCTTGGCGGTCTTCCACAGATCCAGGTCCGGATCGAGCTGGCGGCCCAGGCCTTCGACGTTGAGCAGCGTCTTCTGCAGCAGCACCAGCTGCGGCTGCACTTCCACGTTGAAGCGGCGCGAAGTCTGGAACAACCGCATCAGCACGAGCCCCAGCGAAATCTCGCCGAGGGGGCGATCGAAGTACGGCTCGCAGCAGGCGCGGATGGCGCCTTCGAGCTCCTCCACGCGGGTGTCTTCGGGCGCCCAGCCGGATTCGACATGCAGCAGCGCCACGCGGTGGTAATCGCGCTGGAAAAAGGCCAGGAAATTCTGTGCCAGGTAATTCTTGTCGAATTCCGACAGCGCCCCGACGATGCCGAAATCCAGCGCGATATAGCGGCCCAGAGACTCGGGCGCCACGCTCACCAGAATGTTGCCGGGGTGCATGTCGGCGTGGAAGAAGCCGTCGCGGAACACCTGCGTGAAGAAGATCTCCACGCCGTCGCGCGCCAGCTTGTGCATGTCGACACCGGCCGCGCGCAGTTCGTCGGCGTGCGAGACGCGCACGCCGTGCATGCGCTCCATCACGAACACCTCGGAGGTACACCAGTCCCAGAACACCTCGGGCACCAGCAGCAGATCGGACTTGGCGAAGTTGCGGCGCAGCTGGCTGGCGTTGGCGGCCTCGCGCATCAGGTCGAGTTCGTCGTGCAGGTACTTGTCGAACTCGGCGACCACCTCGCGCGGCTTCAGGCGCTTGCCGTCGGCCCACAGCTTCTCCATCCACGTGGCCACGTCGCGCATCAGCGCGAGGTCGCTGTCGATCACCGGCAGCATGCCGGGACGCAACACCTTCACGGCCACCTCGCGGCCGTCGTCGGGACCGCCGCGCAGGGTGGCGAAGTGCACCTGCGCGATCGAGGCACTGGCCACCGGATGATGGTCGAAGCGATGGAACAGAGCCGACAGTGGCTTGCCCAGCGACCGCTCGACAATGGCGGCCGCGATCTTGGGGTCGAACGGCGGCACGCGGTCCTGCAGCTTGGCCAGTTCGTCCGCCACATCGGGCGGCAGCAGATCGCGACGCGTGGACAGGACCTGCCCGAACTTCACGAAGATCGGGCCGAGCTGCTCCAGCGCCAGGCGCAGGCGCTCACCGCGCGGGCGTGTCTGCCTGCGGCCGAGGGTCATCACCCAGACCAGCGCGCGGATGCGCCGGCTCTTGAAGCCCGACAGCGCGAGCTGATCCAGCCCGTGATAGAGGATGACGAAAATGATCTTGCACAGCCGGAACAAGCGCGTCATGCCGATTCGCCCGCCCGTGCCGTCGAGGTCCCACGCGCGGCGCGTTCGAGCCGCTCCAGCCGCTTCTCCAGGCGAGCCGCGTCATCGCGCGCGGCCGCCACGTCTGCGGCGAACTGCGCGAGCCGGGCGTGGCGCACCAGCGTCGGCTGCTCGTCGGTCAGGTAGGACGCCACCGCATCCACCAGCGAACGGCCCACGCGCGTCGCCTCGGTGCGGATCGACTGGGCGCCCCGCACCATGCGCTGCGCAAGCACATCGCCGAACACGCGCGACAAGTCTTCAGCCGCATCCCAGCGCACGTTGCGTAGCAGCGTCGACAGCACGTTGGCGAATTCGGCCTCACCGTCGATGCGCACATGCTTGAGCACGGCGGCCTGGCCACCGGTGGCGTAATCGCCCGCAGCCGCCGCAAGCGGCACCACGACCCGGACGGCCGGCTCGACGCCAGGTTCGGGCGCCGTCACCAGGCCACTGGCATCCACCTGCAGCGACAGTGAGAACGGCGCGAGATCGAAATGCGCGACACGGCCCGCGAACGGACGCAGCATCGCCTGGGCCCAGGGCTCTTGCCGCAGCAAGTGGTTGAGCGCGAGCAGCAGCGGCTGCATCAGCGCAACGGGAAACGGGGACGAAGAGGCTGTCGGAGACATGCGGCGATGAAAACCGGAAACGGGCTAGCCGGTGGGCAACAAAAAAGGCCCGAACCGGACGGTCGGGCCCTATTTTACGGGCAATGCCGGGAGGGCCGGTTTGACCGCCCTCCAAAGCATGAAGGTTATTGCAACTGCTGGATACCGGCCAGCACCCAGCCGCCGCTGCCCTGGGTCGGCTTGTTCAGGTTCCACACCTCGGCGAACGGCTGTGCCGGGGCGCTCGCCTCTTCGCGGATCATGCCCGAGAAGCGCACGCTGGCCAGGTATTCGGTCGGATGCGTCTCGATGCCGAGCAGCTCGGCCTCCACCGACACCACGTCGGTCTTGTTGGGCACGGTGCCGCGGTCCGTGAGTTCCATCTTGATCTCGGCGAACATCTCCGGCGTGGTGAACTCGCGGATGTCGTTCAGGTTGCCGGCATCCCACGCGGCCTGCAGCCGGACGAAGTAGACCTTGGCGTTGCGCAGGAAGGCCTGCGTATCGAAGTCGGCCGGTACACCCCACGGTTGCTGCGCCGCGGCAGGCGCGTTGGCCGCCGGAGCGGCCGGGCCACCAAGGCTCCAGGCTTGCGCCGCGGTCTGTGCGCCCGCGCCCAGGCCCGACGCATTGCCCGCGCTGCCCGTGCCGGTCGATGCGGCGACCGGTGCGACCGGCTGTGCCGCGGGTGCGGCAGGCGACGGCACATAGGGTTCGCGGTCACCGCTGAGCGACGGGCCACCGGTGGCGTACGCCGGCTCCTGCGGACGGCTGCCGCGCAGCTTGCGGATGATCCACATCACCACGAAGGCGATGATGGCGATCAGGATCAGGTTCGACAGCAGCGACGCCAGGCCGGCGCCCAGGCCGAACTTGGACAGCAGATAGCCGAGGCCCAGGCCCGCGGCCAGGCCGCCCAGCATGCCGCCCCAGTTGCGGCGCGGCTGCTGCGCCGGCATCGGCGCGGGCGCGGCGGGCGACGGCTGCGCGGTTGGCGCCGCCTGCTGGGTCGGTGCGGGCGTGGTCGGCGGCGTCTGCTGACGCTGCGTCACGGTGGACGATTGCTTGCCGAAGCTGCGGCTACCGCCGCCGATGCGCTTGGCGTTGGCATCCATGGCCGCGCCCAATGCGAGCGTCGCAACCAGTGCGGCCGTTACGAGTTTTCCACTCCAATGCAATTTCATCGCTGTCATCTCTCCTGTGGCAGTGACGCCCCATCAGATGATGACGCCCCCGCCGGAATTCAATGTGACGGATCGTGGCATGACGCCACAGCGCGCCACATCGCCCATCCGACGGATCAGAGACGCCGGCCGACGTGCAGCGCGACGACACCCGCCGTCAGATTGAAGTATTCGACCGAGTCCAACCCGGCCTGTTCCATCATCTGCTTGAGCGTTTCCTGATCCGGGTGCATGCGGATGGACTCGGCCAGGTAGCGGTAGCTCTCGGCATCGCCGGCGACCTTGCTACCCAACCAAGGCAGCACCTTGAACGAGTACACGTCGTAGGCCTTCTCCAGCGGCTGCCACACCTTGGAGAACTCCAGCACCATCACCTTGCCGCCCGGCTTGACCACGCGGCGCATCTCGGCCAGCGCACGATCCTTGTGCGTCATGTTGCGCAAGCCGAACGCGACTGTCACGACATCGAAGTAAGCGTTCGGAAAGGGAATGTGCTCGGCATCGCACAGGCAGGTGGGCGTGAGCACGCCGGCATCGAGCAGGCGGTCGCGGCCCACGCGCAGCATCGATTCGTTGATGTCGGTCAGCCACACCTCGCCGGTGGGGCCGGCCTGGCGCGCGAAGGCCTTGGCCAGGTCACCGGTGCCGCCGGCGATGTCGAGCACCTTGTAGCCCGGGCGCACGGCGGCCTGGGCGATGGTGAACATCTTCCACAGCCGGTGCATGCCGCCGGACATCAGGTCGTTCATCACGTCGTACTTGCTGGCGACGGAATGGAACACGCCGGCGACCTTGCCGGCCTTCTCGCGCTCGTCGACCTGCTCGAATCCGAAGTGGGTTTGGCTCATGACGGAATGGGGTTGCGATGCGGCGCGCCTGCGCCGCGGAGTGAATCGGAATCAGTGGCCGTGGCCGCAGGCATGGCCGGCGCCGGACGCCATCGGTGCGTCGCGGTCGAGGCCCGCGGCGGCGAGGCGATCGAGATAGGCCTGCCACAGCGCGTCCTGCTCGGCGCCGAGGCGGTACAGATAGGCCCAGTCGTAGATGCCGGAATCATGGCCATCGGAGAACAGCGGACGGATCGCGTAGTTGCCGACCGGCTCCACGCCGACGATGCCGACCTCGCGCTTGCCGGTCTGCAACACCTCCTGCCCCGGCCCATGCCCCTGCACTTCGGCCGACGGCGACAGCACGCGCAGGTATTCGAACGGCAGGCGGAACTGTTTGCCGTCGGCGAAGGCGATCTCAAGCACGCGCGATTGCGTGTGCACCGTGATGCCGGTCGGCTGCGGAGTATCGGCGGTGAGTCCGGCCATGGAAAAACGTCTCGGGAATTGCGGATCAGGAAGCCGCCAGCGCCATGTGCGCGGGCTCCTCCACCACGCGATAGCTTACCGCAGTCAGCGGGTCGCCCTCCGGGACATAGCGCAACCGGCGATGGTGGAAACGCGCCACCGTGCTGCGGTGCGCCACGCTCACCAGAGTCACCTCGGGCATCGCGTCGAGCATCAGGCCGTACATGTTGGCTTCGGTGTCCTCGTCGAGTGCGCTGGTGGCTTCATCCAGGAACAGGTAGTCCGGGCGCTGCAGCAAAGCGCGCGCGAAGGCCAGGCGCTGCTGCTCGCCGGGCGACAGGCGCAGGCTCCAGTTGCTGACTTCGTCCAGCAGGCCGACCAGCGCCGGCAGGCGGCAGGCGACCAGGACTTCGGCCAGGCGCTCGGCGGCGTACTCGGTGGGCAGATCGGGATAGCACAGCGCATCGGCCAGCGTGCCGGCGGGCAGGTAGCTGCGCTGCGGCAGGAACAGCACGCGGGCGTCGTCCGGGATGTCGATGCGGCCGGTGCCGTAGGGCCAGATGCCGGCCACGGCGCGCACCAGCGTGCTCTTGCCGCAGCCGGAGGGGCCGTTGACCAGCACGCGCTCGCCGCGGCCAATGGCCATGTTGAACGGTTCGACCAGCACGTCCTGCGGCGCGCGGCCGGGCAGGTTCAGCGCCAGGCCGTGCGCTTCGATGGCGGGCACGGCGGCGGCATCGACCTCGATATCGCGGATGCCGGCGCTGCGTTCCTCTTCACGCTCGGCGGCGCGCATGGCGCGCTGGAATTCGATCAGGCGGTTGGTGGAGGCCTTCCAGCTGACCAGCGTGCTGTAGTTATCGACGAACCAGGACATCGCCCCCTGCACCTGGCCGAATGCCGTGGCCACCTGCATCACGCCGCCCAGCGTGAGCGTGCCGCCAAAATAGCGCGGCGCCGACACCAGGAACGGGAAGATGATGGCGAACTGTCCGTAGCCGGAACTGGCGAAGTTCAGGCGCAGGGTGTAATCCATCAACTGATTCCAGTTGGCGCGGATACGTTCGAAGCGGCCGCGCAGGATAGCCTTTTCGGTCGGCTCGCCACGGTAGAGCGCAATGCTCTCGCTGTTCTCGCGCACGCGCACGAGCAAGAAACGGAAATACGCTTCGTAGCGCTCCTGTTGGAACGACAGCCCGATCAGCGGCCGACCCACGAAATGGATGGCCACCGAGCAGACCACCGAATACAACAGCGCAAACCACACCATATAGCCCGGGATGACGAAGTCATGCCCGCCCAGCGCGAACGCCAGCGGCCCCGACACCACCCACAGGAGGCCGAAGAACGAAACCAGCGTGACCGCCGAATTGAAGAAGCCCAGGGCCAGCGTGAGGGTGGCATCGGTGAAGTTGCGCAGGTCGTCGGCGATCCGCTGGTCGGGGTTGTCGGCCGAGTGGGTCTGCTCCAGGCGGTAGAAGGCCTGCTTGCCGAGCCAGCCGTCGAGGAAGCTGCCGGTGATCCACGTCCGCCAGCGCATGCGCAGCATCATCGTGTAGTACTGGCGCAGCACGGAGGCGACGATGATCAGCGCGGCGATCCAGGAGAAGCGCCCGAGCTGGCGCCAGAATTCGGCCTTGTCCTTCTGTTCCAGCGCGTTGTAGAACAGCCGGTTCCAGTCGGTGAACAGCACATTCATGTAGACCACGAACAGGCTGAGCGCGACCACCAGCGCCAGCAGGCTCCAGGCCTTGTAGCGGTCTTCCGAGAACCAGTAAGGCTTGATGAGCTGCCACGTCTCGGACAGATTGAGCCGGCCGTGGTGAACGGTCAGCTCGGCGATCGAGTCCTTGTGGCTATCGGGCGTGGCGGCGGTGCGCGGTGTCGTCATGGCGAGGTCGTTGACACGACAGGAGACGGAATGAACATCTGACGGGCTGCGTGCGACGCGGGTTCCGCGCAGCCTCGCGTGGGCGTGGCTCAGGCGTCGGCCAGCGCGGCCTGCAACGCGTAGGACAGCGCCGGCAGCCTGGCGGCGACCTCGGCCATCCGCGCCGCATCGGGCTCGCGCTGCGCGGCGGCCCAGACGGCCTCCGGGAAGTGCGTGTCCCAGCGGTAGCGCGGGATGACGTGCCAGTGCAGATGCGGCACGAAGTTGCCGAAGCTGGCGAGATTGATCTTGTCCGGCGCCAGCACTTCGCGCTGCACGCGCTCGACGCGGGCGACCACCTCCATCAGCCAGTGGCGGTCAGCCTGCGTCAGGTCGGTCTGCTCGGCGACGTGGTCGTTCCAGATGACGCGGCAGAAGCCCGGAAAGCGCGCGTGCTCGACCAGCACCACGCGCGCCCGGGCATTGCGCCAGACCGGCTCGCCGCCGTCGCCCTCGCACAGCGCGCAGCCGGCTACGCGCGCTTCCGCCGTCACACCAGCACCCGCTCGATGCCGCCGGCGTTGGCATGGGCGACGTAGTCCTGCAGCCAGGTCTCGCCCAGCACATGGCGCGCCATCTCGACCACGATGTAGTCGGCCTGCACCGAAGCGTCCTCGCTGTAGCGCGACAGGCCCTGCAGGCACGACGGGCAGCTGGTGAGGATCTTCACGTCGCCGCTGAAGGCCTCGCCGCCCTGGTCAAGCTGGCGCAGCTTGTCGGCGCCCTTGCGCATCTCTTCTTCCTTGCGGAAGCGGATCTGCGTGGAGATATCCGGACGCGAGACCGCCAGCGTGCCGGACTCGCCGCAGCAGCGATCGTTCTTCTCGATCGCGCGGGTCTGGCCGTCGGCGCCCTTGTTGCCGCCCATCAGCTGGTTGACCAGCTTGGTCGGGTCCATGGTCTTGATCGGGGTGTGGCAGGGGTCGTGGTACATGTAGCGCACGCCCTGCACGCCGTCGATCTTGACGCCCTTCTCCAGCAGGAATTCGTGGATGTCGATGATGCGGCAGCCCGGGAAGATCTTGTCGAATTCGTAGCCGGCCAACTGGTCGTAGCACGTGCCGCAGCTCACCACCACCGTCTTGATGTCGAGGTAGTTGAGCGTGTTGGCCACGCGGTGGAACAGCACGCGGTTGTCGGTGACGATCTTCTCGGCCTTGTCGTACTGGCCATTGCCGCGCTGCGGATAGCCGCAGCACAGGTAGCCCGGCGGCAGCACGGTCTGCACCCCGGCGTGCCACAGCATCGCCTGCGTGGCCAGGCCCACTTGCGAGAACAGGCGCTCCGAGCCGCAGCCCGGGAAGTAGAACACCGCTTCGCTGTCGGGCGTGGTGACCTTCGGGTCGCGGATGATCGGGACGATCTCGTTGTCCTCGATGTCCAGCAGGGCGCGCGCCGTCTTCTTGGGCAGGTTGCCCGGCATCTTCTTGTTGATGAAGTGGATCACCTGCTCGCGCACCGGCGGCTTGCCCACCGTGGCGGGCGGATGCGCGGTCTGCTTCCTGGCGAACTTCTTCAGGATGTCGTTACCCAGGCGCTGCGCCTTGTAGCCCCAGTCGATCATCACCTTGCGCGTGAGGTTGATGGTCTCGGGGTTGGTCGCGTTCAGGAAGAACATCGACGCGGCGGTGCCGGGGTTGAACTTCTTCTGCCCCATCTTGCGCAGCAGGTTGCGCATGTTCATCGACACGTCGCCGAAGTCGATCTTGACCGGGCACGGCGTGGCGCACTTGTGGCAGACCGTGCAGTGGTCGCCCACGTCGGCGAATTCCTCCCAGTGCTTGACCGACACGCCGCGGCGCGTCTGCTCTTCGTACAGGAAGGCCTCGATCAGCAGCGAGGTGGCCAGGATCTTGTTGCGCGGGCTGTACAGCAGGTTGGCGCGCGGCACGTGGGTGGCGCACACCGGCTTGCACTTGCCGCAGCGCAGGCAGTCCTTGATGCTGTCCGAGATGGCGCCGATGTCGCTCTGCTGCATGATGATCGACTCGTGCCCCATCAGGCCGAACGACGGCGTGTAGGCATTGCGCAGGTCGGCGGCCGGCGCCTGCGGGTCGTTCAGGTCGCGCAGCAGCTTGCCCTTGTTGAAGCGGCCGTTCGGATCGACGCGGCGCTTGTAGGCGGCGAAGTCGGCGATCTCGTCGTCGGTCAGGAACTCCAGCTTGGTGATGCCGATGCCGTGCTCGCCCGAGATGACGCCATCGAGCGAGCGCGCCAGCGTCATGATGCGGGCCACCGCCTTGTGGGCGTCCTGCAGCATGTCGTAGTCGTCCGAGTTGACCGGCAGGTTGGTGTGCACGTTGCCGTCGCCCGCGTGCATGTGCAGCGCCACGAAGACGCGGCCGCGCAGCACCTGCTTGTGGATCGCCTGCGCCTCGTCGAGGATCGGCTTGAACTCGCCGCCGTTGAAGATCTTGCGCAGCTCGGCGCGAATCTCGGCCTTCCACGACACGCGGATGGTGCGGTCCTGCAGCAGGTGGAACAGGTTGGCGTCCGGCTGGACCTGCAGGCGCTCGTCGATGGTCTGGGCGAGGTAGCCCAGGCCCAGGCCGATCAGGCTGGCGCGCGCGGCATTGACCGGCGTGTCGAGATGGTCCAGCAGGTACTGCCAGCGCGCGCGGGTGGCGCGCAGCAGCTGCTGCGCCTGCTGCACGCGGTCTTCCAGCAGTTCGGCGCTGGGGATCTCGTTGGCGTCGTCGGTGCGGCCGAGCGGCAGGTCGGTGCGCGCGAAGAACGCCAGCAGCGCGTCGGTCAGCTTCAGCTTGTTCTTGACCGACAGCTCGATGTTGATGCGCTCGATGCCGTCGGTGTACTCGCCCATGCGGTTGAGCGGAATCACCACGTCTTCGTTGATCTTGAAGGCGTTGGTGTGCTTGGCAATGGCGGCGGTGCGCGAGCGGTCCAGCCAGAATTTCTTGCGCGCCTCGGGGCTCACGGCGACGAAGCCTTCGCCGCTCTTGCCGTTGGCCAGGCGGATGACTTCCGAGGTGGCGCGCGCCACGGCATCGTCGTCGTCGCCGACGATGTCGCCGATCAGCACCATCTTCGGGAAGGCGTTGCGCTTGCTCTTGGTGGCGTAGCCGACCGCGCGCAGGTAACGCTCGTCCAGGTGCTCCAGGCCGGCCAGGATGGCGCCGCCGGGTTTCTTGGTCTCGGCGTCGAGGTAGTCCTTGATCTCGACGATGCTCGGAATCGCGTCGCGCGCCTGGCCGAAGAACTCCAGGCACACGGTGCGGATCGACTTGGGCATGCGGTGCAGGACCCAGCGCGCGCTGGTGATGATGCCGTCGCAGCCTTCCTTCTGCACGCCGGGCAGGCCGGCCAGGAACTTGTCGGTGACGTCCTTGCCGAGGCCTTCCTTGCGGAACTTGCGGCCTTCGATGGTGAGCGTCTCGGTGCGCAGCGGCTTGCTGCCCACGGGCGCGTTGCCGTCGAACCACTTGAGCTCGAAGGTGGCGACCGGCGCGTCGTGGATCTTGCCCAGGTTGTGGTCCAGGCGCGTGACTTCGAGCCAGTTGCCGTCCGGATCGACCATGCGCCACCAGGCCAGGTTGTCCAGCGCGGTGCCCCACAGCACGGCCTTCTTGCCGCCCGCGTTCATGGCGACGTTGCCGCCGATGCACGAGGCGTCGATCGAGGTCGGGTCCACCGCGAAGACGAGGCCGGCGCGCTCGGCGGCCTCCGCCACGCGGCGCGTCACCACGCCGGCGGCCGAATAGATGGTGGCGACGGGATGGTCGACGCCGGGCAGGTCGGTCATCTCGACCGCATCCAGGCGCTCCAGCTTCTCGGTGTTGATGACGGCCGAGAACGGCGTCAGCGGCACGGCGCCGCCGGTGTAGCCGGTGCCGCCTCCGCGCGGGATGATGGTCAGACCCAGCTCGAAGCAGCCCTTGACGATGCCGGCCACCTCGTCTTCCGTGTCCGGTGCCAGCACCACGAACGGGTACTCGACGCGCCAGTCGGTGGCGTCGGTGACGTGCGACACGCGCGACAGGCCGTCGAACTTGATGTTGTCCTTGGCGGTCACGCGGCCGAGCACCTTCTGGGCGCGGCGGCGCAGGTCGTACACCTGGGCGAATTCGTCCTCGAAGGCCTTGACGGCGCGGCGCGCATGCACGACCAGCTGCTCGACCTTGCGGGAGCGCTCATCGCTTTCCGGGTCGTTGTGCGCGGTCTGGTCGGCGGTGCGGCGCTTCTCGATCTCCGCCAGGCGGTGATTGAGCGCGTCGATCAGCATCTGCCGGCGCTTGGGATTGTCGAGCAGGTCGTCCTGCAGGTACGGGTTGCGGCGCACCACCCAGATGTCGCCCAGCACTTCGTACAGCATCCGCGCGGAGCGGCCGGTGCGGCGTTCGCTGCGCAGCTCGGCGAGGATCTGCCACGCAGACTCGCCCAGCAGACGAATGACGATTTCCCGATCCGAGAACGAGGTGTAGTTATAGGGAATCTCGCGCAGCCGTGGCGCGGCGTCCTGCGCCGCGAGTTTGGCGTCGATCAGCAGTGGGGCATTCATGGCGAGCCGCAGGGAGGGGCGCGGCTAGGACGGAGACGATCCCGCCGCGCGATCATTAAAGGGGAATTGTACTGCAAGGCGCCCGCTTGACGCATTGCAGCAACGGTACCCCTGCACCGAACATGGGCGCCAAAATCGTCGCATTTTCAACGGGTTGCGGAAATGCCGGCGCGCGGCGCGCCCGATAAAGAGACGACAAAGTCATGTCAAGAGCGTCTTGATCCACCCGAAGATGCCGTGCCAGAAACGATCCGGCAGGGTCAGCAGCGCGGCGGTCATGGCCAGGTAGCGCAGGAACTTGCCGATCGCCATGTAGGCCACGCTGGGCCAGAAGGACAGCCGCAGCCAGCCGGCCAACGTGCACAGCGGATCGCCGATGCCGGGCACCCACGACACCAGCAGCGACACCGGGCCGATGCGGCGCATCCAGCGGAAGTATTTCTTGTCCAGCGGCGGGGCGCGGTGGCGCTGCGGGTGCGGGATGTGCTGGACGTGCTCGGTGTCGTGCTGGCGGCGGCGGCGCGCCAGGTGGAACCGCACCAGCGCCAGCTTGGCCGCATAGCCCATCCACCAGTCGACCGCGCCGCCCAGCGTATTGCCGGCGGCCGCCACGAAGATGGCCGGCCAGAACATCTCGGGATTGAGCTTGATGTAGCCGAACACCGCCGGCTCGGATCCCAGCGGCAGCAGCGTCGCCGAGACGAAGCAGACGATGAAGATGGTGGGCAGCCCCACGTTGGGCAGGGCCAGGGTGGCGAGGAGCCAGGCGATCCACGTTTCCATGCGGTCGATTGTAGAGGCCGAGCGGCGGTGGCGTCGCTCGGGGCGCGCCCGGGCTGCCCGCGCGCCTCAGCCGAAGAACAGGTAGGCGATCAGCACCGCGCCGACCAGGCCGATCAGGTCGGCCCACAGCCCGCAGGCGAGCGCGTAGCGCGTGTCCTTGATGCCCACGCTACCGAAATACACAGCCAGCACGTAGAACGTGGTCTCGGTCGAGCCCTGGATGATGGCGGCCAGCTTGCCCTGGAAGGAATCGACGCCGTAGGTGGTCATCACGTCCACCATCAGGCCGCGCGCGCCGGCGCCGGACAGCGTTTTCATCAGGCCCACGGGCAGCGCCGGCACGAAGCGCGTATCGATGCCCAGGTGGCTGAACGCCGCCGACAGCCCCTGCATCAGGAAGTCCATGCAGCCCGCCGCGCGGAACACCGCAATGCCGACCAGCACCGCCACCAGGTACGGCACGATGCCGATCGCCACCTGGAAGCCGTCCTTGGCGCCGTCGACGAAGGTCTCGTAGACATTGATCCGCCGTAGCGCCCCGCACGCCAGGAATGCCACCACGATCGTGAGGATGGCCCCCGCGCCGATCAGGCCGATCCACGCCGCCATCTGCTGGGGCGGGAACTGCCGCAGCCACGCAAACAGCAGCCCCATGGCCGCGACGAAGCCACCGAAGTACGCCAGCAGCGCCGGCCGGAACAGGTTGATGCGCTGATGCCAGGCCACCGCGGCGATGCCCGCGCAGAAGCCGACGAAGGTGGACAGCAGCGTCGGCAGGAAGATGTCGGCCGCGTTGAAGCCGGCCAGCCCCTGCTTGACCGCCAGCGCCTGCCGGATGGCGATCGCGGAGGTGGGCACCAGCGTCACGCCGGCGGTGTTGAGCACGACGAACATGAGCTGCGCGTCGCTGGCGCGGCGCGGCTGCGGGTTGATCGACTGCAGCTCGCGCATGGCCTGCAGGCCGAGCGGCGTGGCGGCGTTGTCCAAGCCCAGCACGTTGGCCGAGACGTTCATCATCATCGCCCCGTTGGCCGCGTGGCCCGGCGGCACCGACGGGAACAGGTGGCGCATCAGCGGGTTCACCAGACGGGCGAACAGGTCCACCACCCCTGCCCGCTCGCCGACGCGCATGATGCCCAGCCACAGCGCCATCATGCCGGTGAGCCCGAGCGCGATCTCGAAGCCGGTGCGCGCGGCATCGAACATGCCGGTGAGCATGCGGGAGAAGACCTCCATGTCGCCCATCGCCACCTGCACGCAGGCGGTGACGAAGGCGACGAGGAAGAAGGCGAGCCAGACGAGGTTGAGGGCCACGGGTCAGGATTCCGGTATGGGGATGCGACGGGAAAGCGTGCGGCGGATGCGGACAACGATGCGGACATTGTGCCTGCTCGCCGCGTCCGGCCGGAAGGCGCCACCCCGGGCGCCGCCCGGCGATGGCCTGCCGGCCACCTCGTCCGGCAGGCCGCGTGATAGGCTTACGGGCTGTCCTCCGTCCACCCCGGTCCCGCATCATGGCCATCGACTATCTCAAGAAGATCCTGACCGCCAAGGTCTACGACGTCGCGCAGGAAACCGACCTGCAGCCCGCGCCCAACCTGTCCGCACGCCTCAACAACCGCGTGTACCTCAAGCGCGAAGACAACCAGCCGGTGTTCTCGTTCAAGCTGCGCGGCGCCTACAACAAGATGGCGTCGCTGACGCCGGTCGAGCGCAAGCGGGGCGTGATTACGGCATCGGCGGGCAACCATGCGCAGGGCGTGGCGTTCAGCGCGGCCCGGATGGAATGCAAGGCCATCATCTGCATGCCGGTGACGACACCCCAGCTCAAAATTGACGGCGTGCGCTCGCGCGGCGGCGAGTGGGTCGAAGTCGTGCTGCACGGCGAGAGCTATTCCGACGCCTACAACCACGCGGCCAAGCTGCAAGAGAAGCACGGCTACACCTTCGTGCACCCGTTCGACGATCCGGAGGTGATCGCCGGCCAGGGCACCATCGCCATGGAGATCCTGCGCCAGCATCCGCAGCCGATCCACGCCATCTTCGCGGCCATCGGCGGCGGCGGGCTGATCTCGGGCATCGCGGCGTACGTGAAGGCTGTGCGGCCGGACATCAAGGTGATCGGCGTGCAGAGCGTCGACTCCGACGCGATGGCGCGCTCGGTGGCCGCCGGCAAGCGCGTCGAGTTGAAGGACGTAGGCCTGTTCGCCGACGGCACCGCGGTCAAGCTGGTGGGCAAGGAGACCTTCCGCATCACGCGCGAGCTGGTCGACGAGGTCATCACGGTGGACACGGACGCCATCTGCGCGGCGCTCAAGGACGTGTTCCAGGACACGCGCAGCCTGCTGGAGCCGTCGGGTGCGCTGGCGCTGGCGGGCCTCAAGCAATACGCCGAGCAGCACAAGCTGAAAAACGAAGCGCTGGTGGCCGTGGCCAGCGGCGCCAACATGAACTTCGACCGCCTGCGCTTCGTGGCCGAGCGTGCCGAGGTGGGCGAGGCGCGCGAAGCCGTGTTCGCGGTGACGATTCCCGAGGAGCGCGGCAGCTTCAAGCGCTTCTGCGAACTGGTCGGCTGGTCGCGCAATGTGACCGAGTTCAACTACCGGATCGCCGACAAGAACGAAGCGCACATCTTCGTGGGCGTGCAGATCGCCTCGCGCGCCGAGGGCGGCAAGATCGCCGACAGTTTCCGCAAGCACGGCTTCCCGACGCTGGACCTGTCCAACGACGAACTGGCCAAGCAGCACATCCGCTACATGGTGGGCGGGCATTCGCCGCTGGCCGAGAACGAGCTGCTGTACCGCTTCGAGTTTCCCGAGCGGCCCGGCGCGCTGATGAAGTTCCTCTCGAGCATGAGCCCGAACTGGAACATCAGCCTGTTCCACTACCGCAACCAGGGCGCGGATTCGAGCAACATCCTGGTCGGCATCCAGGTGCCGAAGAACGAGAAGCGCGAGTTCAAGGGCTTCCTCGCCACGCTCGGCTACAAAGCTTGGGACGAAAGCGAGAACCCGGTCTACAGCCTGTTCCTGCGCTGATCCCGTGGAGTCACCCGCATGAGCCATCCCGAACACTCGCCGCTGGGCAAGGCCTCAGCCTACAAGACGCAGTACGACCCGAGCCTGCTGTTTCCCATTCCGCGCCAGGCCAAGCGCGACGAGATCGGCCTGGCCGCCGGCAGCGCGCTGCCCTTCTTCGGCATCGATCTGTGGAACCTGTATGAGCTGTCGTGGCTGAACCTCAAGGGCAAGCCGCAGGTGGCGATCGGCACCGTGATCGTGCCGGCGGATTCGCCCAACATCGTCGAATCGAAGTCGTTCAAGCTGTACCTGAACTCGTTCAACCAGACCAAGGTGGCCTCGAGCGAGGCGCTGCAGCAGTTGATCCACCACGATCTGTCGGAAGCGTGCGGCGCGCCGGTGCAGGTGCGCATCGCGCCGCCAGAGGAATTTGCCCGGCAGAAGATGGGCGAGCTCACAGGCCTGTCGCTCGACCGGCTGGACGTCGAAACCGACGTCTACCAACCCACGCCCGAGCTGCTGCACGCCGACCAGGACGAAAGCCCGGTGGAGGAAGTGTTGGTGTCGCACCTGCTCAAGTCCAACTGCCTGGTGACCGGCCAACCGGACTGGGGCAGCGTGCAGATCCGCTACGTGGGTGCGCCGATCAACCAGGAAGGGCTGCTCAAGTACCTGATCTCGTTCCGCGAGCACAACGAATTCCACGAGCAGTGCGTCGAGCGCATCTTCACGGACATCCAGCGCCAGTGCCGGCCGGTCAAGCTGGCGGTGTACGCGCGCTATACGCGGCGCGGCGGGCTGGATATCAACCCGTTCCGGACCAACTTCAACACGCCCTGGCCGGACAACCTGCGCAACGCGCGCCAATAGGCCGCGCGTACCGGCCGCACGCAGACCAGGGCGCCTTCGGGCGCCCTTTTTTCTGGCCCGCGCGTCGACCGAACGGCATACGCCGCATCGTCCGTTTTGAGGACCCGCGCGGGGCTGTCGTTTCGCCCCTGCTCGCCTATAGTGGAACCGCAGTCCGGCACCCGGGGGAATCGCGAGACGCCCATCCGCTCTTGTGGACGGGGCTCTCTCGACGGGGGACATGGCCATGACGACGACGCCATGGTGGCCGCTACGCGCGGTTGCGTGTGCATGCCTGTTGCTGAGCGGCAGGCCGATCCTTGCGCAGACGACGAACGAGGTGGTGGATGACAAGCCGCCCAGTTTCGAAACCCTGCAGCGGCAGCTCGCCGAGGAGCAGGCGCGCCTGAGCGAGCTCAAACGCGCCATCCAGCAGCAGGAAGCCCGCCTGAACGACATGCGGCACGCCCTCGGCATGGGGGCGCTGGACGACGTGCGCGGTGCCGGGGCACCCGGCGCTGGCGTGGATTCGGGCAGCGCCACCGGCACGACCGGCAGCGCGGCCTCGCAGATGGCGCAGGGCGGCCAGCCCGGCGCCACGCCGGTGGGCCAGCCGCCCGCCGAGACCGGCCAGCCGCCGCGCGTCGCGCAGATCTTCGACGAGCCCAGCGCGCTCACGCCGCCCGGCAAGGTGGTGGTCGAGCCCTCGCTGCAGATGGCGTATTCGTCGTCCGACCGGGTGGCGCTGGTGGGCTACACCATCATCCCGGCGCTGCTGATCGGCCTGATCGACGTGCGCCAGGTCAAGACCACCACGCTCACCGGCGCGGTGGCAGTGCGCTACGGGCTGGCCAAGCGCTGGGAGCTCGAAGCGCGCATGCCCTACGTCTACAGCACCAGCGAGAATGTCAGCCGCGAGATCTTCACCGGCACGGCCACCGACCGCGCCTTCAGCTCGCACGGCCACGGCATCGGCGACGTCGAGCTGACCGCGCGCTACCAGCTCAACGCCGGCGGCATCGACAAGCCGTTCTACATCGGCTGGCTGCGCTTCAAGACCCGCACCGGCAAAGACCCGTTCGAGGTCACCACCGACTGCGTCACGCGCTGCGTCAGCAACACCACCGGCACCGGACTGCCGCTGCAACAGCCCACCGGCTCGGGCTTCTTCGCGGTGCAGCCGGGCCTGACCTGGCTGTACCCGACCGATCCGGCCGTGTTCTTCGGCAGCCTCAGCTACCTGCACAACTTCGAGCGCAAGGACGTCAGCCTGAACCTGGTGGACGGCTCGAAGGAGTTCCTGGGCGACGTGAAGGCCGGCGACATCATCGGCCTGAACTTCGGCATGGGGCTGGCGCTGAACGAGCGCGCCGCGTTCTCGATCGGCTATGACCAGAGCATCATCGGCCCGACCAAGCAGAACGGCCAGCGCGTGCCGGGCTCGGTGCGCACCATCCTGGGCACGCTGCTGGTCGGCTACTCGTACCGCATCTCGCCAAAGATGACGATGAACCTGTCGGTGGGCGCGGGGCTCACGCGCGACACGCCCGACCTGACCGTCACGCTGCGCCTGCCGATCACCTTCTATTGATCTTTACCTAAATCATGACAACCGATCGTCCGTAGGCGCGTTATATGGTCAGCACCGTGTATGGAGGATCGGTTCATGACCAAGATGGACGAAGCGACGCGCAAACGGGTACGTGCCGGACGCTTGATGCTTGCGGGCAAGACGCCGGCCGAAGCGGCGAAGGCGGTGGGTGTGGCACGGCAAACCGCGTACACCTGGAAAGCCCGGCTCAACGAAGGTGGCATTGACGCATTGCGGACAATGAACGTAGGTCGTGCAGCCCAACTGGATGCGTGCCAGCTCGAAGGCTTGCGCGTGGCACTGCTGCAAGGTGCGCTGGCGCACGGCTTCGGCACCGAGCTGTGGACCCTCAAGCGCGTGCGCATGCTCATCGAACGACTGTATGGCGTCACCTTCAGCGAGGTGCATGTCTGGCGGCTGCTGGGTGCGTTGGGCTTCAGCCCGCAAAAGCCTGAGCGCCGGGCCATCGAACGCGACGAAGACGCGGTACAGCGCTTCAAGCGCAAGACTTGGCCCGCGCTAAAAAAAAGTGTGCCGCCGAGCGACGGCTAATCGTCTTCATTGACGAGTCGGGCCTGTCGGAGCGGCCCACGCGCGTGCGCACCTGGGCGCCCAAGGGCTGCACGCCGGTCATCCAGTTCCACTTCAACTGGAAGCACGTCTCGGTCATCGCCGGCCTCACGCGCACGAACTTCGTGTTTCGACTGCACGACGGCGCGATCAAGAGTGCGCAGATCATCGAGTTCCTCAAGGCGCTGCGTGCGCAGCTCAAGCGCAAGTTGCTGATCGTGTGGGACGGCGCGCCACAGCACAAGAGCCGCGTTGTGCGCGAGTACCTCGACAGTACGCGAGGCGCCGTACAGATGGCGCTGCTGCCCAGCTATTCCCCAGACCTCAACCCGGTCGAATACCTGTGGGCCTGGCTCAAGCGGCACGCGTTGGCCAACTTCTGTCCCGATACCCTCGCCGAACTCAAACACACCGCCCGCCGCAAGCTCAAGAGCGGCCAGAAACGCCCATCGATCATCGCCGCGTGCTGGAAGCAGGCTGAGTTGTGGTGATGTCATGGGTTATGTAATTCTCAATAGGATCTAGGATTCGGCCGGCCCGCTCAGCGCGGGTTGACCACGTTCGTCAGCGCGTTCTGCAGGAGGTTGCCGAGATTGAGCTGCCGGAACTGCGGCAGGCTGTTGACGGCGGCGTTGATGGTGGTGAGCGATTGCAGCGTCTGGTTGTTCAGCGTGTTCTGGATCACCGTCGCGGCCGCGGTGGCGCCGGCGACGGCATCCGGCGAGAACGCATTGTTGGGCCCGTTCTGCACCAGGCTGACGGTGTTGGCGACCGCCGCCAGCTGACGCGCCTGGTCGGCCGTCATGCGCGCCACGTCGGGAATGTTGACCGACACGCTCGTCGTCAGGGCGCCGTTCACGTAGACGGCGCGGTCGATGCCGAACGAGATCCGCAGGTTGTCCACGTTGGGAATGTCGAAGCCGCCGCGCATGTCGTCGAGCCGGTCTTCCGACACGGCCGTCCACGCATGCACGGGGTTCGGCCGTGCGCCTTCCGTGCCGTCCACGCAGTCCATGCAGGCGTCCAGCCCGCCCGCCCAGGCCGGCGCCGAGCCGGCGCAGGCCAGCAAGCCGACCGCGCAAGCAGTCCGTGCCAACCGTCCCATGATGCCCTCCAGCGCGCGGTCCGCCTCAGAAATCGCCCGGACCGTGCTTGGGGATGACGATGTTCCCCAGGCCGCTGCGCTCGGGCCCTTCGGCCAGCGGCGCGCGCGGCGCGACGCGCCAATCCGCTCCGGCGTTGAACGCGGCGCGCTCCTCGCGGTTGTGGATGACGAACAGCAAATGGTTGTCCCACATGCCCTCGAAGCTGGCACGGGGAATCGCGCGCGTGCCCATGGCCGGATCGCCGACCAGCACGCGCCCCGCCTGGACGCCCTTGACCACGACAAAGTGGTGGTAGCCGTTCTCGCTCAGCAGCACGATGGCGGGCAGGTGGGCATCCTTCAACGCATCCAGCGGCTGCTCGAAGCCGTCCGCCTCGAAGCCCAGCGACTCGAGATAGCGCTTGATGTCGAGCAGCGAGAACCCCTCGCGCCGGATCTTCTCCTGGTTGCCCTGCCGGTACATGGCCTCGAACACGACCTGTTCGCTGACCGGATAGCCGTACTGGTACGTCAGCAGCGTCGCCACCGCGGCCGAGCCGCAGCTGAAATCGAAGCGCTGCCGGATCGTGCGCAGGAAGCGCATCTCCTTCATGCTCGTGACCGGCACGGTGTACAGCGCGCCGCCCGCGCCCGGCATGTCGATCGAGCCGGCGCGCGCCGGTGCCGGCACCATCAGCGGCGCCAGCGCCCCGGCCATCGCCAGCAGCGTCGCCCACCCCATCCCACGCATGGCGTCATCCCCGTCGCGCGGTCAGGGCCGGAACTGCACGTTGACGATGGTGGCGTTCTGGATCAGCACGTTCGCGCCGGTGTTCTGGATGACCGTGGGAATCCCGCTCGCATTGGCGAAGGAGCCGTCGCGCACGATGTTCGCCCCCGTCGCCACGTTGATGGCGGCGTTGTCCGTCACGGTGCCGGACAGCCTGGCGTCGTTGACGGTCTGGTACAGCGGCTGCGTCCCGCCGCGATAGCCTTCGAGCGCCGATGCCTCCACCGCCCGGCCGAATCCCTGCACCACCGTGGCCGCGGCGACCGGGGGACGCGCCGCCTCCACGCTGGGCTGCAAGGACGCGTCCGCGACCGGGACATCGTCCGCCGCCATTGCCATCGCCGCGGGCCATGCCGCGAGGCCGCATGCGCACAGCCATGCCGCCAGTCCTGCTGCGTTGTCGGATCGCATCGAGCGCCTCCTTCACGTTCCGACCCGGGCCGGGCCGCTTGCCAGCGGTCCGGCCCGACCTTCCGCCGCCGGCGCCCGCCTTCACTGCGCGCGCGCCGGCGGCGGCACTTCCCGCCCCAAGCCTGACGGCCGCTTACTTGCCGACATTCAGGTTGGCCTGCACGTTGATGCTTTGCTGCACCAGCGAAGCGAAGCCGCTGTTTTGATTGGCCACCATCACGCCCGCCGCGGATTGGCCGACGCTGGTCATGGCGTTGGACATGTTGAAGGTGCCCGCATCCACGGCCACCGCACCGCCAGCGCCACCCGCACCGCCGACCGCGCCATTGCCGACACCGCCGTTGCCGGTGCCGCCCATGCCGCCCGCGGCACCCACGGCACCGGTCGCGCCGTCGCCCGCGCTGGACGAAGCCGAGCCGTTGGTCGCGCTGCCGTTGGTTGCGCTGCCGCCCGCGCCGCCGTTGCCGGCAACATTGGTGGCTGCGCCGCCTGCGGCACCCGCGCCGCCCGTGCTCGAGCCCGTTGCCGCGCTCGTGCCGGTACCCGCGCCGCCCGAGGCCGTCGACGCGCCGCTCGAGGCCGCGCCGCCTGCGCCACCGGCACCGCCGGCCGAGCCAGCCGCACCACCGGTCGCCGCGCCGGCGCCTTGGTGACGATTGGCACCGCCGCCAACGGCACCCGCACCGCCGCCGCTGCCACCGCCACCGCCACCGGCCGCGCTTGCACTGCCGGCCCAGCCGCCCAGGCCCGCACCGAGGCTGGCCGAGAGCGTGCCGGAGCTGCCGCCCGCGCCACCGCTGCCCGCGTTGCCGCCGGCACTCCCGCCCATGGCACCGTTGCCCGCCGTCGCACCGCCATTGGTGGCGCTGCCGTGCGTGACATTGCCCGAGCTGCCGCCCGAGCCGCCACTGCCGCCCGCGCCGCCAGCCCCACCGCTGCCGCCGGTGCCGCTGCCGCCAAAGCCGTAGCCGCCCCTGCCGCCGCTGCCGCCGTTGGCCGTGCCGGTATTGGTCGCGACATTGCCGATCCCGGAAACACTGATGTTGCTCACCGTGCCGTCCAGCCGGGAAATGGCGATGGCCTTGCTGGTATTGAAGGAATTGCTGAACGTGGACACTGCGGTGCCACCGTTGTTGGCGGCCGCGGTGCCATAGCCTTCGGCGTGTGCCCAGCCGCTGTTGTCGCGGTTGCTGCCCTGGCTTTGGTCGTTGTTCTGGTTGGAGTTGTCTGTGTTCCGTGTGCTCGTACGCGAGCTGGTGTCGGTCGTTGTCGTTGTCGTGGTGTTGGTGATGGCGGACGTATTGGTTTGGGTCTTGTCACCCGCGCCGGACGCCGTGTTCCCGATGTCGGCCCATGCCGCGCCAGAGACCCCCAATCCCATGGCGATGGCGGTGGCCAGTAACGTCTTCTTCATAGCGCACTCCAGAAAGAGAGAAGGGGCGGTTTGCTTGCAGCACTGGGAGACCTCACCCACCCCGGGGGAGGCTGTTCGCATATTCGGTGCCATCCGCAATGGCCCGCCGTATAGCGAATCGCTAACCAATTGAAAACGTGGGGAGAATCGAAAAGCCCGCAGCCGCCTGCGTGCGCAGCACCGCGCAAATGTGTCGGGACGTACATTCTTTGGCGTGGGAATCGGAGCGATTCGGTTGCACGGCTGTAACAGCCCCGCGCGCCGCCGTGCCGCGCGAACGTCGGCGCACCGCGCGAAGCGCCGCGCGCCGCCTGCGGATGCCGCCGGTGTGCACGCGTCAATGCGCAGGCAACGACCGGGTTTCGTGCCTGATACAACCGGACCCGTGCGCACGCATTCGATGTAGGCCGGCCGGCAGGCCATCAGGCATCCCCGCAGGCACTCGCTTGCTGCGGCACGGCAGCCGGAGGACAGGCGCCGGCCGCGCGGGCCTCGCGCACGCCTGCCCGGCCTTCGGCACGACCTGACCGAGAGACAGGCAGGGCAACGGTTTCGGCGGGGGCGATGCCGGACGGCCGAATTGCCGGCCCGCACGCGATGCCGGGCGCATCGTGCACGGCGTCACGCCAACGACATGCGGTGTGCGGCGGATCGGCATTTCATCCGAGAAACCGCGCGCCGCACCGCGCCGTATCAGGCCGTGGCAGCCACGGCCAGCCTGAGCTCTTCGATCATGCGCTCGCGCATGACGAATTTCTGGACCTTGCCCGTCACCGTCATCGGCATCTCGGTGACGAAGCGGATGTAGCGCGGGATCTTGTAGTGCGCGATCTGCCCTTGGCAGAATTCGCGGATCTCCTCTTGCGTGGCCTGCTGGCCGGGCTTGAGCACGATCCACGCGCACACTTCCTCGCCGTACTTCGGATCGGGCACGCCGAACACGTTGACGGCCTGCACCTTCGGGTGGCGGAAGAGGAATTCCTCGATCTCGCGCGGGTACACGTTCTCGCCGCCGCGGATCAGCATGTCCTTCACGCGGCCGACGATGTTGCAGTAGCCGTCGGCGTCGAAGGTGGCGAGGTCGCCGGTGCGCATCCAGCCGTCTTGGATGGACTCGGCGGTCTTGGCCTCGTCGTCCCAGTAGCCGAGCATCACCGAATAGCCCTTGGTGCACAGCTCGCCCTTCTCGCCCACCGGCACCACCTCGCCCGCGCCGTCCACCAGCTTGACCTGCAGGTGCGGCTGGACCCGGCCCACGGTGGTCACGCGCTTGTCGAGCGGATCGGTCACGGCGCTCTGGAACGAGACGGGGCTGGTCTCCGTCATGCCGTAGGCGATGGTGATCTCGCGCAGGTGCATCTCGGCCAACACGCGCTTCATCACCTCGATCGGACACGGCGAGCCGGCCATGATGCCGCCGCGCAGGCAGGACACATCGAAGCTGCGGAACTCGGGATGATCGAGCTGCGCGATGAACATGGTCGGCACGCCGTGCAGCGCGGTGCAGCGCTCCTCGGCCACGGTGCGCAGCGTGGCGAGCGGGTCGAAGGCTTCGCCCGGGAAGACCATGCACGCACCGGTGGCGGCGCAGGCGAGCACCGACATCACCATGCCGAAGCAGTGGTACAGCGGCACCGGAACGCACAGGCGGTCCGTGCCCTGCAGATTCATCGCCATGGCAACGAAGCGCGCGTTGTTGACGATGTTGACGTGGGTGAGCGTGGCACCCTTGGGCGCGCCGGTGGTGCCGCTGGTGAACTGGATGTTGATCGCGTCGTCGGGCGACAGCGCGGCGGCGATGGCGTCGAGCGTGCCGGCCGGTACGCCCTGCCCGCGCGCAATCACCTCGTCGAAGCGGATCATGCCGGGCGTGGCCCCCTCGCCCATCCGGATGACCCAGCGCAGCGTCGGCAGCTGCGTGGCCTGCAGGGCGCCCGGCTGCGCCGTGGCCAGTTCGGGCGCCAGCGTCTGCAGCATCTCCAGATAGCGCGAGGTCTTGAACGCCTCGGCCGCCACGATGGCCTTGCAGCCGACCTTGTTGAGCGCGTATTCCAGCTCGGTGAGCCGGTAGGCCGGATTGATGTTGACCAGGATCAGCCCGAGCCGCGCGGTGGCGAACTGCGTCAGCACCCATTCGTAGCGGTTGGGCGACCAGATGCCGATGCGCTCGCCGCGCTGCAGCCCCAGCGCATGCAGGCCGGCGGCCAGCGCATCGACCTGCTCGGCGAACACGCGCCACGTGCAGCGCACGCCCTGCTCCCGGAACACCACCGCCTGCGCATCGGGACAGCGGCGCACCGTGTCCGCCAGCAACGCGGGCACGGTCACGTGCGCCAGCGGCACTGACGTATCGCCCACCACATACGACACACCGCCGCGCGGACGCGGATCGAACGCTTCACCAGCCATGGACGTCTCCTCCAGTATGGATTCGGCACCGGCCTCGTTCTGTGCGGGCCTGGTCTGGGTTGCCGCTGCGCACGGCACTACCAGCAATTTGACGCAGCCCGGCGCGTTTGGCAATCGGCTTGCGGACGGACGATGAAGTCGAAGCCTTGTTGCATCGCAGCAGCAAAAGTCCGGGCCGGACACCGCCGACGCGCTACCATGCCCGCCTGACGTTTCGGATGGGATTGGCGATGATCGTTGTGGTGATGGGTGTGTCGGGTTGCGGCAAGTCGACGGTGGGCCGCATGATTGCCGAGCGGCTGGGGTGCGCCTTCCGCGACGGCGACGAATTCCACAGCGAGGCCAATCGCGCCAAGATGCACGCCGGCATCCCGCTCAACGACGACGACCGCAAACCCTGGCTCGAAACCATCCGCGCCTACATGGACGAGACCACGGCCGGCGGCCGCTCGCTGGTGGTGGCGTGCTCGGCGCTCAAGGAACGGTACCGCGACGTGCTGCGCGGCGGCCCGTCAGGCAGCACGGCGTTCGTCTACCTGAAAGGGGACTTCGAGCTGCTGCAGAACCGCCTGGCCGCCCGCAAGGATCACTTCTTCAACCCGGCGCTGCTGCGCAGCCAGTTTGACGCGCTGGAAGAGCCCGCCGACGCCATCGTGGTAGACATCGCGCTGCCGCCGGAAACCGCCGTGCAGCAGGCCGTCGAACAGCTGCAGGCGCGCACGGCGCATCGCCCGGCGGCCTGACGCTGACGCGCCGCGGCCGTATCAGCCGCACATCAGCCGCACATCAGCTGCTCGAGAGCTGCTGCAACACAGCCTGCACATCCCCGTTGCACACCCGGCTCATGCGGTCCTGCTCCTGGGGCGTGTCGATCTGCTCGTGCGCCTGCAGCCCCAACTCGATCAGTGACCGCGCGCGCGGCAGCCAGTGGCGCGAGAGTGCCGCCTCGAGTTCGGCGGCCATGCGATCCGGATCGCCGAAATACAAGCGACCGCCGTATTCGCGCTGAATCTCCTGGCGGATGAGCTCGGCCGCGCGCGGCAGCACGGCCCGGTTCACGGCCACATGCCGCATCTCGTGCGCGCGGATCGCGTCGTAGGCGCACGAGCCCGGCGCGAACTCGCGCGCCACCGTCACACGGAAATCGCTCAGGATCAGCACCACATCGACCGACGGCCGCAGGCAGGTGGTCGGCGGCTGCGTCGGCAGGACGATGTAGCGGGTCGTGACGGCGAACTGCGCGGCCAGCGTGGCGTACGTCTTGCCCAGCACGCGCGAGGCCCGGTCATAGGGAGGCGCCTCGGCGGTGAGCTGATCGACGGAGCGGTCGTTGGTGAAAGCCAGCGGCGTCTCGTTGGTGCGCACGGTGACATGCATCGGCCCCAGCCGCTCATCGCAGGTTTTCAGCCAATAGCGCTTGGATGCGCCCATCGGCAGGGGCGTGCCGCCCGACGGCGTGTCGGTGGCCGCGGCCACGGTTTCGATCGGCGAAAACCGGACATGCGTCAGCCGCGCGCGGTCATGCCGGTTCCATTGCCATGCGACGGCCACCGCAGCCAACACCAACACCAATACCATCACCCGACGCATGATGGGCTCCCCGTTCGATGCCATTCCATTCGTGCATGCAGCGCTGTTCGGGCGCCGTCTGTGTCTGTGTCATGCCGGCGCGCATTCCGCCGGCACCGCGCGGCCCGCCGTCATGCGACGCACCGCGTCGCCGGACTGCCGCAGCGCCTTGCGCGCCTCTGGTAAGAAAGGATAGAAGATCGGCCACACATGTGGGAGCCGGCGGCCCAATTCCACCGAAACGGATACGCCCGCGGCGCGCGCGCGCTCGGCCATCCGGAGGGTATCGTCGCGCAGCACTTCGCTGGTGCTGACATAGCAGTGCAGCGGCGGCAGCCCGGTGAAATCGGCATACAGCGGCGAGGCCAGCGGATGGTCGGCCGGCACGCCGGAGTCGCCCAGATAGAGCATCGCGCCCCACGCCATCCAGGCACCGCGGAACATCACGTCGGAGGCATCGTTCTCGACCAGGCTGGCGCCGGTGGCGGCCAGATCGGTCCACGGCGAATACAGGATCGCGCCGGCCGGCAGCGGATCGCCGGCATCACGCAGGGCCACCAGCAACGCCAGCGACAGCCCGCCGCCCGCCGAATCCCCCGCCACCACGATGCGCGACGGCGCGACCCGCTGCGCCAGCAAGGCGCGATAGCCGGCCAGCGCATCGTGCACGGCCGCGGGAAACGGATGCTCGGGCGCCAGGCGGTAATCGAGCGCGAACACACGCGCCCGTGCATGCACGGCCAGGCCGATGGTGATGGAGCGATGCGTGCGCGGGCTACAGAAAAAGTAGCCGCCGCCGTGCAGATAGAACACCACCGGCGGCGCCTCGCCGAGACTGTCGGGATCGGCCGGCTCGATCCATTCGCCGGGCAGCGCGCCGTCGGCCCGGACGATGCGCCAGTCCGGCGGCAGGCGCACCGGCATCGGCATCGATCGCGTCTCTGCGTTGACGCGCGTTGCGATCGGGTCGAACGGCAAGCGCTCAGTCGGCTTCTTGATGCGATTGCGCGCCAGCCACGACACCACCCAGTTCTGCCAACTCATTGCCTGCCCCATGCCCAGAAACGTGCAGCGTAGCGGGGTTGCGCCATCCGGACAATGGGCGCGCGTCGCGCCGGCATGTGCCCTCGGACCGCTCGCATCCCGCTCAGCCCAGCCCCGCTGCCGCGCCCGAACGGCCGGCACATCCACCAAACAATCTATAAATTTATATATTATTGAATCCTTAATTGATGGCGGACTCGCAGACATGACGATCGATCTCGCACACTTCACCCCGGGCCCCGCCCTGATCGGCGGACTGGCCATCGGCGCGGCGGCGGCGATGCTGGTGCTGTTCAACGGCCGCATCGCCGGCATCAGCGGCATCCTGGGCGGACTGCTCGAACGCCCGCGCGGCGACATGGCGTGGCGCCTGGCCTTTCTCGCCGGGCTGATCGGCGCGCCGATGCTGGCGGCGGCCTTCGGCCGGCCGCTGGTGCCCGACATCGGGGCGGGCTGGGGCGAAGTCCTCGCGGCCGGCTTCGTGGTGGGCCTGGGCACGCGCTACGCAGGCGGCTGCACCAGCGGCCATGGCGTGTGCGGGCTGTCGCGCGGCTCGCTGCGCTCGCTGGTGGCCACCGCGACCTTCATGGCGGCGGGCGTTCTTACCGTCTTCGTGCAGCGGCACGTGCTGGGAGGCTGACATGGCCATCCTCATTGCCTGGGCAGCTGGGCTGCTGTTCGGTGCCGGACTCATGGTGTCGGGCATGGCCAGTCCGGCCAAGGTGCTCGGCTTTCTCGATCTCGCCGGCCGCTGGGATCCGTCGCTGGCCTTCGTGATGGCCGGGGCGATCCTGGTGGGCGCCATCGCGTTCTTCATCGCGCGGCGGCGCGGGCGTTCGCTGCTGGGGCTGCCGGTCCAGCTGCCGGCCGGCGCGGCGATCACGGCGCGGCTCGTGCTCGGCAGCGCGGCGTTCGGGATCGGCTGGGGGCTGGCGGGATTCTGCCCCGGTCCGGCGCTGGTCGCGCTCGGGGCCGGCGCGCCGAAAGCCTGGGGCTTCGTCGCCGCCATGCTGGCGGGCATGGCGGTCTTCAGTGCGATGGAGCGGCGGCGCTAGACAGCGCTAACGAACCAGCCCGCGACGATCCCGCCGCGGGCTTGTGCCTGGCGCATGCCGGGAACGCTAGATACCGCGTCTGCGCACGCCCCCTTTCAGGCGGATCGGTCAGGCACGATCACGGCACGCGCGACCGGCCGCCGGGCAACCTGCCTGAGCGGCCGGCGGCCGTGGTCACCGCAGACACGCGGCCTCGTCGGTCTTGCCGGGGCCGGTGGCCGCGCGCTATGCGCCCCGCCGCAACCGCCGCGCGGCAAGCAGCGGCAAGCGCCACAGGCACCCGAACAGCAGCCGGAGGTGCATCCCGATCAGCAGCACGTTGTCCCGGCCGTAATGGAAGTGCGACACCCCGCCTTCGGCGGCACGGAAGTACCGCACGGGGGCATCCAGCCGGATCGGACGCACGCCGGCCCAGCACAGGCGCACGGCCGCCTCGGGATCGAAATCGAAGCCGCGCATCCAGCGCCGCTGCCGGCGCATGATCGCGACCAGCGGCGCGATCGGATAGATGCGGAAGCCGAACAGCGAATCGCCGATGCCGGCCCACAGGGTCTCGATGTCCGTGCAGACGTTGGACAAGCGGCGGCCCTGCACGCGCAGCTGCGGCGCGCTGGCGTCGAACCTCGGCCGGCCCAGCACCATCGCGTCGGGCGCGGCCTGCGAGGCCGCCATGAACGCGGGGATCAGGTCGGCGGGATGCTGGCCGTCGGAGTCCATCGTCAGCACATGCGTGAAGCCGCGCGCGGCCGCGGCCTCGAGCCCGGCGAGCACGGCGACGCCCTTGCCGCCGTTGCTCGGCAGCACCATCACGTGCAGCCCCGGGTCGCGCTCGGCCATCGCCTGCAGGCGGGCGGTGCTGCCGTCGGTGCTGCCATCGACGACAACCCAGACGGGGTTCCAGTGCGCGCGCGCACTGCGCACGGTGTCATCGACCTTGATGCCGGGGTTGTAGCTGGGGATCAGCACCAGGTGCGTCGCCGAAGCGCGGGTCGTGGACATGGAAACAGCCAATGGGAGAAAAACCGGAGAAGGACTGGCCGGCGTGCGCCGCGAGGCTCAGGCCAGCCCGCCGTTGATCGACAGGACCTGCCCCGTGACATAGGCGGCGGCATCCGATGCCAGGTACGCCACCATGCCCGCGACCTCGTCGGGCTGGCCCGCGCGCCCGGCCGGCACCAGTTGCTTGATGCGCTCGGCCGGAAACGCCTCCCCGGCCATCGGCGAAGCGATGATGCCCGGCGCCACCGCATTCACGGTGATGCCGCGCGAGGCCAGCTCCTGCGCCAGCGATTTGGTCGCGCCGATCAGGCCGGCCTTGGCCGCCGCATAGTTGGCCTGCCCGCGATTGCCCATCACGCCGGCCACCGAGGCCATGTTGACGATGCGCCCCCAGCGGGTGCGGATCATCGGCATCAGCAGCGGCTGCGTGACATTGAAGAAGCCATTGAGCGAGACGTCGATGACGCGGCGCCATTGCTGCTGCGTCATGCCGGCCATCGGCGCATCGTCGTGAACGCCGGCGTTGTTGACGAGAATCTGCACGGGCGCGCCGTCGAGCACGGGTGCCAGGGCGGCCTCGGTGGCCTGCGCGTCGGTCACGTCGAATGCGATGGCATGCGCGCTGCCGCCGGCCGCGACGATCCGCTGCGCGACGGCTTCAGCCTGCGCCAGATTGCGGTTCGCATGCACCCAGACTTCGTGCCCGGCCCGCGCCAGCGCCTCGCTGACGGCCTGCCCAATTGCACCGCTGCCCCCGGTTACGAGCGCACGCATCGCGTCTCCACTCCCTTTGGTTCGTCCACTTCCGATTTGATCGGCCATGCGCGGGGCCGGCCGATCCGTGTCCGGACGATGCCGCCGCAGCGCGCCGGATGCTAGCGCACGCGGTGCGCCGCGATGTAAGCAGCCAGCGAACCGAGCGTGGCGAAAATCTTCTGGTTATCCGGATTTCCCGAGCGCAGTTCGAAGCCGTATTTTTTCGAGACCAGCAGCGCGATTTCCAAAATATCGATGGAATCGAGCGCGAAGCCTTCCCCATATAACAGGGTATCGGCGGACACGTTTTCGAGTTGAATATCTTCGAGATTCAGTTCGCCGATCATCAGCTCGGCGAGCTCTTTTTCCAGTGCGTTCATCGTGCAAGCAAACGGGCAGCTCACAGCAGGGAGGCAACCGGAGACACCGACGTCCGTCTGGTCCGTCCAGTGCATGTCGCGCGCAGCCCTGCCACCCCCGCCCGCATCATGGGGGGCCTTTTAAGGTAGGCGGATTCTAGACGAAGGGTCCCCCCTCGTATACCGCCAAACGGTGACAAAGATACAAGGCGCGGACCGCACTTTGTGACGGGTACGCACGGGCCGCCCGGCCGATCCCCGCAGGGCGCCGCCCCGCCTGGCGACACCGGCGGCCCGACCGTACAAACGGTTACAAAGCCGCGCCGGCACAACCGCAACAATGGATGGCCCGGACACTAGAATGTGCCGGCCCGAACGCACCAGCCAAAACGTTTGGCGCCAAACGAGGTGGGTATGATTGGGGGCATCGCCAATCCCCCACGCCGCTCCACCTTGTCAGCACCGATGTCCCCGAAATGCAGTGCCATCCATTGAGCCGATCCCCGCAAGTCCGCCCTGCCCCATGTCGCCCGCCCCGCGCCGGCCGGGACATGACGCCGGGCTGCGCGCATCGGCAAGGCCCGCCCAGGAGCGGACGATGGGCACGCTGACCCGCATCGCGCGCGGCGCGGCCGGGGTCGTCGCCGTTGCCGCCTACCAGATCGGCGCACACTATGCGGCGGCGACGCCGGGCGCGCACGGCTTCGGCCTTGCCCTGGCGATCATGCCGCTGCTGGCGATCGCGCTGGCCGCGGCGCTGCGATCGGCGCATCGCGCCTGGCTGCTGCCGCTGTGGGCGCTCGCCTGCACGGCGCTGTGGCTGGCGCGCGCACCGCTGGCGCGCCATTTCGAATGGGGCCTGTATCTCGAGCACGTCAGCTTCAACCTGATGATGGCGTTCGTGTTCGGCCGCACGCTTGGAGGCGGCCGCACGGCGCTGTGCACGCAGTTCGCGGCCATCGTCCACGGCACGCTCGCGCCGGAGGTGGCGCGCTACACGCGGCAGATCACGGTGGCCTGGACGCTGTTCTTCCTGGGGATGGCCGCGGTCTCCACGCTGCTGTTCGCCGCGTCGCCGATCGTGACGTGGTCCACCTTCGCCAACTACCTGACGCTGCCGTTGGCGGGCGCGATGTTCGTCGCCGAATATGCGTGCCGGCGCCTCGTGCTGCCGCCCGCGCAGTGCACCGGCCTCCTGGAGTCGGTGCGGGCCTACCGGCAGTCGATGCACGCCAGGGCAGGCCAGCCCCGATGAATCCACCGTCCGCGCGGTGCGATACCGCCGCGCCGCGCGACCTGTCGCTACTGTATTGATCCACGCCATGCCGACCTATCCGCTGGTGTTCCATGCCTCGCCCGACCAGACCATCGCCTGGCGCGACGGCGCGCCGGTCGCCGTGCGCACCTTCCTCGCCGAGGTGGCGCGGCTGGCCGCGGCGCTGCCGACGGGCGGGCACGTCTTCAACGCGTGCACCGACCGCTACCGGTTCGCGGTCGGCCTGTGCGCGACGCTGGTCGCCGGCAAGATCAGCCTGCTGCCAGCCTCGCAGACGCCGGAGACCGTGCGCCGGCTGGCCGCGTTCGCGCCCGATGTGTTCTGCCTGCACGATGCGCCCGACTACGCGATCGAGCTGCCCCGCTTCCGCGTTCCCGAGCCGCTGCCGTCTGCCGGGGCCGATGCGCCGGTCGACGTGCCGCAGATCGAGGCATCGCAGGTGATGGCCTATCTCTTCACGTCCGGCTCGACCGGCACGCCCGTGCCGCACCGCAAGACGTGGGGCGCGCTCGTCGAGGGCGTGCGCGCGTCGGCCGCGCGCCTCGGGCTGCTCGATGCGCACGCCTGCACGCTGGTGGGCACGGTGCCGCCGCAGCATATGTACGGCTTCGAGTCGACGGTGCTGCTCGCGCTGGTCGGCGGCCTCGCCTTCAGCAACCGGCTGCCGTTCTATCCGGCCGACATCCGGGCGGCGCTCGAAGCGGTGCCCCAGCCGCGCGTGCTGGTGACCTCGCCCATCCATCTGCGTGCGCTGCTGTCGTCGGAGCGCGCACTGCCGCCGGCCGCGCTGGTGCTGTCGGCAACCGCGCCGCTGCCCGAGCCCCTGGCGCACGAGGCCGAGGCACGGCTCGCGGCGCCCCTGATCGAGATCTACGGCAGCACCGAAACCGGCCAGATCGCCACGCGGCGGACCGCGCAGGGCGCCACGTGGCACCTGCAACCGGGCATCCGGCTCGAAGCCCGCGCCGGCACGCCCGATGAGGACGGACCGGTCACCTGGGCCTCGGGTGCGCACCTCGATGCGCCCGTGCCGATGGGCGACACGCTCGAGCCGATCGACGATACCCACTTCCTGCTGCACGGACGCAAGGCCGATCTCATCAACATCGCCGGCAAGCGGACTTCGCTGGCCTACCTGAACCACCAGCTCAACGCGATACCGGGCGTCGAAGACGGCGTGTTCTTCATGCCGTCCGCCGCGGACAATGGCAGCGAGCCGCCCGCGCGCCTGGCTGCGCTGGTGGTCGCGCCGGGGCTGGCCGCCGCCGACCTGCTGCACGCCCTGCGCGAGCGCATCGATTCGGCCTTCTTGCCACGCCCGCTGCTGTTGGTCGAGGCGCTGCCGCGCGATGCCACCGGCAAGCTGCCGCGCGATGCGCTCTCGGCGCTGATTGCGCAGCACGGACGCCATGGTGCCCACGCAGGTGCGCCGGCCCCGATCACCTTCACGATCCCCGCCGATCACCCCGCCCTGCCGGGCCATTTCCCCGGGCACCCGATCGTGCCGGGCGTCGTGCTGCTCGATCAGGCGATCCGCCGGATCGGCGCGGCGCTGAACCGACCGTTCGACGCCTGCCGGCTCAGTTCGGCCAAATTCCTCAGCCCCGCCGCGCCCGGCGTGCCGCTCGCACTTGCCTTCGAGGCCACGGCCAGCGGGGCGATCCGCTTCACGGTCAGCGCCGGCGAGCGCGAAGTCGCGAGCGGCGTGCTAGCGCAGCAGCAGGCGGCGCGCCCATGAAGCGCACCGACTGGGCCGAGCGCGAGGAGCGCAGCAACCTGCCGCTGCTGCGCGCCATGACGTGGATTTCGCTGCGCTGCGGGCGGCCGGTCGGCCGCGCCGTGCTGCGGGCCGCCGCCGCGTATTTCATGCTGTTCTCGCCGTCGGCGCGCCGGGCTTCGCGCGACTATCTGCGCCGGGTGCTCGGCCGGCCCGCGCGCTGGCGCGACGTGTACCGGCACCTGTTCACCTTCGGCGCGACCATCCACGACCGCATCTACCTGATGCACGGGCGCTTCGACCTGTTCGACATCCGCCTGCAGGGCGAGGGCCTGGTCCGCGCCGCGCTCGCCGAAGGGCGCGGCGTGTTCCTGATGGGCGCGCACCTGGGCAGCTTCGAGGTGGTGCGCGCCCTTGGCCGCACGCGGCCGGGCATGCGCATCGCCATCACCATGTACGAAGACAACGCGCGCAAGATCAACGCCGCGCTCGCCGCCATCAACCCCGCCGCGAAGCCCGACGTCATCGGCCTGGGCCGCGTCGACGCGATGCTCAAGGTGCACGAGGCGCTGGACGCCAACAGCATGGTCGGCATGCTGGCCGACCGCACCCTGCTGCGCGAGGCCGGCGCATCGGTGCAGCGCATGGCCTTCCTGGGCACACCCGCCACGTTCCCGCTCGGCCCGCTGCACATGGCGGCCATGCTCAAGCGCCCCGTGCTCTTCATGACGGGCCTGTACCGTGACGGCAACCGCTACGACGTGCACTTCGAGACACTGGCCGATTTCTCCGGCGTGCCGCGCGACGAGCGGGCCGCCGCGGTGCAGGCCGCGCTGACGCGCTACGTCGCGCTGCTCGAACGCTACTGCCGGGCGGCCCCCTACAACTGGTTCAACTACTTCGACTTCTGGCAGGACGCCGAGACGGCCGCACCGCCCGGCGCCGACCTGCCCGCCACCAGGAACCCCTGACGCATGACCGCCACGCGCCGCTTCCTTCCGCTCCGCCGATGGACCTTCGGAGCCATCGCCATCACCCTGACCGCCATCGCGCTGGCCGACGCCTCCATCGCCGCCGGCGCGACCGAACCCGCCCCCTCCGGCTGGAACCTGGACCGCCTGATGTCCACGCTCGCGCGCAACAAGTCGGGCCGGGCGACGTTCGTCGAAACCAAGTACCTGGCGATCGCCGCGCAGCCCGTGGAATCGTCCGGCGAACTGATGTTCGTGGCGCCCGACCACCTGGAGAAGCACACGCTCAGCCCGAAGCCCGAGCACCTCGTGGTCGACGGCGACAAGCTGACCATCGAGCGCAACCAGCGCAAGTACACGCTGCCGCTGGCCCAGTACCCGGAGCTCGACGCCTTCATCGAAAGCATCCGCGCGACGCTCGCGGGCAACCGCTACGCGCTCGAACAGGTCTACCGGGTGGCCGTCAGCGGCCGCGGCGATGACTGGACGCTCACGCTCACGCCGCTCGACGCGCGCATGCTCAAGGTGGTCAGCACCATCACCCTCGACGGCACGCGCGACCGGCTGCACCGGGTCGCGATCCAGCAGGCCGACGGCGACCGCTCGGTGATGCAGTTGCAGGACCGCCCGGCGAACTGACCGATGCCACCGCGCCCATCGACCGCCCCCGACACGCCTCGCCCGCGCGCGCTGCGGCAGCCCGCCGTGCTGCTGTGGCTGCTGGGCCTGCTGGCCTGCGTCGCCGTGATCGTGCGCGCGAGCTTCGTGGCCGATCTGTCCGCCTTCCTGCCCAGCGCGCCGAGCGCCGAGCAGCGCGTGCTGGTCGACCAGTTGCGCGACGGGCTGGTGTCGCGGCTGATGCTGGTGGCGATCGAGGGCGGCGAGCCGGCGGTGCGCGCCGAGCTGTCGCGGCGGGTGGCGGCGACCCTGCGCGGCGATGCCCGCTTCGCGTCGGTCAGCAACGGCGAGCCGGTCGGCCGGGAGCGGGACCAGCGCTTCGTCTTCGATCACCGCTACCTGCTGAGCCCGGCGGTGACGCCGCAGCGCTTTTCCGCCGACGGGCTGCACCAGGCCCTGGGCGACAGCCTCGACCTGCTGAGCTCGTCGGCGGGACTCGTCGCCAAGGGCATGCTGCCGCACGATCCCACCGGTGAAGTGGCCGCGCTGGTCAGCCAGCTCGACAGCAGCGCGCAGCCGCCGTCGCGCCACGGCGTCTGGGTCTCGCGCGACGGCCGGCGCGCCGTGCTGGTCGCCCAGACCGCCGGCGCCGGTGCCGACACCGACGCGCAGGCCAGCGCCATGGCCGCCGTGCGCGGCGCCTTCGAGGCCGCCGCGCACGCGGTGCCCGACGCCGCCGCCTGCCGCCTGCTGATGACGGGCCCGGGCGTGTTCGCCGTCGACACGCGCGACACCATCCGGCACGACGTGGAGCGTCTCTCCACGCTGAGCCTCGCCCTGATCGTCGCGCTGCTGTTCGTGGTCTACCGGTCGCCGCGCACGCTCGCGCTCGGCCTGCTGCCCGTGCTGTCGGGCGTGGCCGCGGGCGTGGCGTCGGTCAGCCTGGCCTTCGGCGCCGTCCACGGACTGACGCTCGGGTTCGGCACCACGCTGATCGGCGAAGCGGTGGACTATTCGATCTATCTGTTCGTGCAATCGGCCCAGCCGGGCGCGCGCCGGGAGGATGCGATGCGCGGCTGGATCGCCGAGTACTGGCCGACCATCCGGCTCGGTGTGCTGACCTCCGTGTGCGGCTTTGCGTCGATGCTGTTCTCGGGCTTTCCCGGCCTGGTGCAGCTCGGGCTGTATTCGATTGCGGGCCTGGCGACGGCCGCCCTGGTCACGCGCTTCGTGCTACCGCATCTGCGCGGCGGCCAGGCCGCCATCCGGGATGTCTCGCGGCTGGGCGCGGCACTGGCGCGCACGGCCCGGGCGGCGCCTCGGCTGCGCTGGCCGCTGGCGGCGCTGCTGGTTGCCGCCTGCGCGGCGCTCGCGCTGCACCACGACCGGCTCTGGAACCGGGAACTGGCCGCCCTGAGCCCGGTGCCGGCGCAGAGCCAGGCGCTCGATGCGAGCCTGCGCGCCGACGCCGGCGCGCCCGACGTGCGCTATCTGGTGGTGATCTCGGGCGCCGGCGAGCAGGCCGTGCTCGAGGGCGCCGAGCAAGTGTCGGCGCAGCTGCAGCCACTGGTAGATGCGGGCGTGCTCGGCGGCTACGACAGCCCGGCGCGCTTCCTGCCGAGCGAGGCCGCGCAGCGTGCGCGCCTGGCGAGCCTGCCGAGCACCGATGTGCTCGCGGCGCGCCTGCGCACCGCCGTCATCGATCAGCCCATCCGCGTGAAGCCGGAACGGTTCGCACCGTTCCTCGCCGATGTGGAAGCGGCGCGGCACCAGCCGCTGCTCACGCGCGCGGACCTGCGCGGCACCTCGATGGCGCTGGCCGTCGATGCCCTGCTGACCGAACGCGCCGGCCGCTGGAGCGCGATGCTGCCGCTGCGCGCGCCCACCGACGCGCAAGCGCGCAGCGCCGACCAGCCCGGCCTCGATGCTGCCCGGGTGCGCGCCGCCGTCGAGCGCGCGGGCCTGCCGGATGCGCTCTTCATCGACATGAAGGCCGAGGCCGACCGCCTCTATGTGAACTACGTGCGCGAAGACATCCGCCTGTCGCTCGCGGGCGTCGGCGCCATCGCGCTGCTGCTGGCGATCGCGCTGCGGTCCGCACGGCGCGCCGTGCTCGCGCTCGCGCCGCTGGCCGCCGCCGTACTGACAGTGACCGCCGGCTTTGCGCTGGCGGGCGTGCCGCTGACCATCCTGCACCTGATCGGCATGCTGCTGATCGTGGCGGTCGGCTCGAACTACGCGCTGTTCTTCAGCCGGCGCACGAACGCCGCGAACGCATCGGCCGGCGCGCAGCCGGTGACGCCGCAAACCCTGGTCTCGCTGCTGATCGCCAATCTCGCCACCGTGGCCGGCTTCGGCCTGCTGGCGCTGTCGCGGGTGCCGATGCTGGAGACGTTCGGACTGACTGTCGGCCCCGGCGCCATCCTCGCGCTGGTGTTTGCCGCCATCCTCGCGCCGGCGGCGGCACAAGCGACCGCGCCCGCACCGGCCCACCCCCATCACGGAGATCCGGCATGAATCCGCCGCTGCCCATTCCGCCCGGCACGCCGCGCCCCTGGAAGCCGACGCCGCTCATCGCCGGCACCGCCGTGCTGCACGCCGGCGCCGCGGCGGCTGTGGTGGCCCAGCCGGACTGGTGGCCGTGGGCGGCCGGCGGAGTGATCGCGTCCCACCTGGCACTGGCCGCCGCCGGCCTGTGGCCGCGCAGTGCGCTGCTCGGCCCCAACTGGACCCGGCTGCCGGAAAGCACGGGCAGCAAGATCGCCCTCACCATCGACGATGGCCCGCATCCGGAAGTCACCCCGCGCGTGCTCGATCTGCTCGACCACCACGGCGCGCAGGCAACGTTCTTCTGCATCGGCGACCTGGCGCGCCAACACCCCCGGCTGGTCGAAGCCATCGTCGCGCGCGGGCATGCGGTGGAAAACCACAGCCAGCGGCACTGGCACAACTTCTCTCTGCTGGGCCCGGGCGCGCTGCGGCGCGAGATCGAGGCCGCGCAGGACACGCTGAGCGGGATCAGCGGCATGCAACCGCTGTTCTTCCGCGCGCCCGCGGGCTTGCGCAACCCGTTCCTCGAGCCGGTGCTGTGCCGGCTCGGACTGCAACTGGCAAGCTGGACCCGGCGCGGCTTCGACACCCGCACGCGCGACGCCGCCGTGGTGACGCGCCGCCTGCTGCGCGGCCTCGCCCCGCGCGACATCCTGCTCCTCCATGACGGCCATGCCGCACACAGCACGCAAGGCGGGCCGGTCGTCCTGGAAGTGCTGCCGGCCTTACTGCACGCGGCGGCGGAGGCTCAGTTGCAGTGCACCACGCTGCGCGCCGCGATCGCGCCGGGGCCGATCCATCCGGCCCAGCCCGCCCCGGCTGCTTGATAAAATTTGAACAAGACCGGCGCCCAGACCGTCCCATCGACAACCCCATCGCGGCCCCGCAAGGCCGCCACCGGACCCGCCCCGTTGAAACCCCTCCTGCTCACGCACTTCACCGCCACGAGCTGCCTCGGACGCGGCCTCGACGCCACGCTCGATGCCCTGCGCGGGCAGCGCGGCGGCCTCGCGCCCTGCCGCTTCGAGCGCGCCGACCTCGACACCTGGACCGGCGCGGTCGAGAGCGTCGACGCCCAGCCCGTGCGCGCCGATCTGAGCGACTTCGCGTGCCGCAACAACCGGCTCGCGCAGATCGGCCTGACGCAGGACGGCTTCGCCGAACGGGTCGAGGCAGCGCGGGCGCGCCATGGCGCCGGGCGCATCGGCGTCTTCGTGGGCACCAGCACCGCCGGCATCCTGGAGACCGAACTCGCCTACCGGCACCGCGATCCGCAGACCGGCGCCCTGCCCGCCGATTTCCACTACGCGCACACGCACAGCCCCTACTCGTCCGCCGCCTTCGTGCGCGCCTATTTCGGGCTGCACGGCCCGGCGATGTCGGTCTCGTCGGCCTGCTCGTCCGGCGCCAAGGTCTTCGGCTCGGCGCGGCGCATGCTCGAAGCCGGCCTGATCGACGCGGCGGTCGTGGGCGGCGTGGATTCGCTGTGCCTGACCACGCTGTACGGCTTCAACTCGCTCGAACTGCTGTCGCGGCAACCATGCAAGCCGTTCGACGTGGCGCGTGACGGCATCTCGATCGGCGAGGCCGCGGCCTTCGTCCTGCTCGAGCGAGCCGACAGCCAGTCCGGACAGAGACCCGGCGACGAGGCCATCCTGCTGCTCGGTGTCGGCGAATCGAGCGACGCGCACCATATGTCGACGCCGCATCCGGAGGGACTGGGCGCGCGCCTGGCGATGGAACAGGCGCTGGCCTCGGCCGGCATCGCGGCCGACGCGATCGACTACATCAACCTGCACGGCACCGCCACCGCCAGCAACGACGCCGCCGAAAGCCACGCAGTCAACGCCCTGTTCAGCGGCACGCCGTGCAGTTCGACCAAGGGCGCGACCGGCCACACGCTGGGCGCGGCGGGGGCGCTGGAAGCGGTGATCGCGGCGCTCGCGCTGCGCCATCAGCTGCTGCCCGCCGGCATCAACACGACCCGGCCCGATCCGGTGCTCGCGCTCGACTACGTGCTGACGAGCCGACCGGCCCGCCTGCGCGCCGCCCTCAGCAATGCGTTCGGCTTCGGCGGCACCAACTGCAGCCTGGTGCTCGGCCGCGCGGACAGCTTCGCCACCTCCATCGCCCCATGACCCGACTGAGCGCATTCATCGAAGGCGTCGGGCTGCTCGGGCCCGGCCTGAACCAGTGGCCGCACGCGGCCGCCCTGCTGACCGGCCAGGCGCCCTACGCGCCGGAACGCACCGCCCTGCCGCCGCCCGCCGGCCTGCCCGCGGCCGAACGGCGCCGCACCGGCCCCGCCGTCCGCGTCGCGCTGGCGGTGGGCCTGGAAGCGGTGGCCGCGAGCGGCCGCGACGCCGCCACGCTCGCCACCGTCTTTGCCGCATCCAGCGGCGACGGCCAGAACTGCCACGCGATCTGCGAAACGCTCGCAGGCGAAGACCGCCAGCTCTCGCCGACGCGCTTCCACAATTCCGTGCACAACGCGCCGGCGGGCTACTGGAGCATCGCCACCCGCGCCATGGCGCCGTCCAACGTGCTGTGCGCCTACGACGGCAGCTTCGCCGCGGGCCTGCTCGAAAGCCTGTGCCAGGTGACGGTCGACGCGGTGCCCACCCTGCTGATCGCCTTCGACACCGATTACCCGGAGCCGCTGCGCGCGGTGCGGCCCATTCCCGATGCATTCGGCGTGGCGCTGGTGCTGGCGCCCGAGGCCGGCCCGCACACGCTGGCGCGCATCGATGCGCGGCTCACCGATGCCCCCGCCACCGCGCTCGCCTCACCCGAGTTCGAGCCGTTGCGCGCGGGCAACCCCGCCGCCCGCGCGCTGCCGCTGCTCGAAGCGCTGGCCGCCCGGCGCCCGGCGAGCGTGGTGCTCGACTACCTGCCGGACACCCGGCTGCACATCGACATCGTCATGCCGGCGGCCTCCGGCGCCTTCCCGCAATGACCGCCGACCGCCCCCTCTCGCCGCCGCTCGACCACGCCTGGATCGCCGCGCGCATTCCGCACAGCGGCGCGATGTGCCTGCTCGACCAGGTCGTCGCGTGGGACGACACGCACATCCGCTGCACCGCGACCAGCCATCGCGCCCCCGACAACCCGCTGCGTGCCCACGGCCGGCTGGCGGCGGTCTGCGGGATCGAATACGCCGCCCAGGCCATGGCCGTCCACGGCGCCATCCTCGGCAACGCGCAAGACCGCCCGCGCGCGGGCTTCCTCGCCAGCGTGCGCAGTGTCGAGGCGCACGTCGAACGCCTGGATACGATCGAGGCTCCCTTGACCATCGAGGCCGAGCACATGGGCGGCGACGGCAACAACGTGCTGTATCGCTTCTCGGTGCGTTGCGGCGAGCGCGTGCTGCTCACCGGCCGCGCCGCCGTCGTGCTGGATGCAGCCGGCCTGGGCCTGCCGGATGCCGGAGCAGGCGCCCAAGCCAACGCTCAGGCGCGGTAGCGTCAAGTCAACACTTGTTCGGAGGACAGACACCATGAACCGTCGCCACTTCGCGCTCGCCGCGCTCATGCTCGCCCTCCTCAGCCCCGCGGCACGCGCCGACCTGGGCGAGATGAAGCAGGACATCAAGCAAGGCTCGAAAGATGCCGCGAAAAAAACGGGACACGCCGCGCGGGAATTCGGCCACGCGACCGCCAACGCGGCCAGAACGGTCGGTCATGGCGTGGCGAACGCGGCGCACGAGACCAAGCGGGCCACCAAGCGGCTCTTTCACAAGAACGATTCGGAATAGCGGTCGGGATGCCGGACTAGCGGTGTGTCCGGATCCGCCCATCTCGGGACGTGCGGCGCGCCTCCGATGAAGGGCAAAGCGTCGCCTCCATGCTTTCGGCCTACGAAGAAGCAGTGGCCGCCAAACGCTTTGGCGCTCTTTGACAATATCAACGGGCCACCCACCCGCCGAACCCCCGCTGCTATTTCAGCGGAACAGAACGAACCGCACAGTGCCCACCATGTACAGATTGCACCGCCTATTGATACCGCTCACTTGCGCGCTAGCCTGCACCGCTTCGCAGGCTGAGGACGTCAACTGGCCAGAGCTGCCAAAGACGTGCTTTGTTAGCCGGCGGCCTTCTACCGTAAGTGACCTGAGCCAGAACTGCGCTGCCTTCTTGATCGGGGGGCCCGAGAAATCGGGTGGGACGCCGTTGGATATCCAAATCCCTCAGTATGCGTTTCATGTTGATGGCGCTTCTGGCAAGAAGACTCCGGTCATTGTGCTGCAGGCGGAGGAGCGGTCTGGCATTAAGGCTGTGGGCTACAAGGAAGTGCAAACGTCAACGATTGGCGCCGGGCTGTTGAGTGAGATGCAGCTCCTGGGCACGAGCAAACCCCGTTAGCAATCGCAGGTGCTATGAATCCGAGACGAATTCATGAACTCATGCGCAAGCATTTCCTGGCCCTGGAGGAGTCATCTCGGATCTGGATCAATGTGGCTGACCGCGACGGCCTGCGCGAGGCGCAGCTCCTCGGCTTGATAGACGAATACATCCCGACGGAGCCGCTACTATTGATCTTTACCTAAATCATGACAACCGATCGTCCGTAGGCGCGTTATATGGTCAGCACCGTGTATGGAGGATCGGTTCATGACCAAGATGGACGAAGCGACGCGCAAACGGGTACGTGCCGGACGCTTGATGCTTGCGGGCAAGACGCCGGCCGAAGCGGCGAAGGCGGTGGGTGTGGCACGGCAAACCGCGTACACCTGGAAAGCCCGGCTCAACGAAGGTGGCATTGACGCATTGCGGACAATGAACGTAGGTCGTGCAGCCCAACTGGATGCGTGCCAGCTCGAAGGCTTGCGCGTGGCACTGCTGCAAGGTGCGCTGGCGCACGGCTTCGGCACCGAGCTGTGGACCCTCAAGCGCGTGCGCATGCTCATCGAACGACTGTATGGCGTCACCTTCAGCGAGGTGCATGTCTGGCGGCTGCTGGGTGCGTTGGGCTTCAGCCCGCAAAAGCCTGAGCGCCGGGCCATCGAACGCGACGAAGACGCGGTACAGCGCTTCAAGCGCAAGACTTGGCCCGCGCTAAAAAAAAGTGTGCCGCCGAGCGACGGCTAATCGTCTTCATTGACGAGTCGGGCCTGTCGGAGCGGCCCACGCGCGTGCGCACCTGGGCGCCCAAGGGCTGCACGCCGGTCATCCAGTTCCACTTCAACTGGAAGCACGTCTCGGTCATCGCCGGCCTCACGCGCACGAACTTCGTGTTTCGACTGCACGACGGCGCGATCAAGAGTGCGCAGATCATCGAGTTCCTCAAGGCGCTGCGTGCGCAGCTCAAGCGCAAGTTGCTGATCGTGTGGGACGGCGCGCCACAGCACAAGAGCCGCGTTGTGCGCGAGTACCTCGACAGTACGCGAGGCGCCGTACAGATGGCGCTGCTGCCCAGCTATTCCCCAGACCTCAACCCGGTCGAATACCTGTGGGCCTGGCTCAAGCGGCACGCGTTGGCCAACTTCTGTCCCGATACCCTCGCCGAACTCAAACACACCGCCCGCCGCAAGCTCAAGAGCGGCCAGAAACGCCCATCGATCATCGCCGCGTGCTGGAAGCAGGCTGAGTTGTGGTGATGTCATGGGTTATGTAATTCTCAATAGTTGAGGTCCGCCGGAAAGTTGCGGCAGCGCTCCCGAAGGTGGAGGCCATCCGATTCATCCGTGAGCACCTGGGGCAGGGAACCATCCGCATCAGCGATAGAGCGTTCCGCGGCTTTGTTGTCGTTGCTGCAAACGGTGTTGCAACGGGCTGGTCGGCCCAGCGCCCCGACAAATGAAGCACTTCCGATGGTTTGCCCTTGCGGCCTGGTTTCTTTGCGTCGGCATTCACTTGTCGCAGTTCACCTCAAAACCAACGCACGGTGCGGAATGGTATGCCGCAGGCCACGACTATGAGCGCATTGTCTTCGTGCTTACGCGTCTTTCGCTGTCGATCGCCGCACCTTGTGCACTCGCAGCCGCAGGGTACTGGATTTGGCGCTCACGACTAGCAACCGCCCGAAACACACAAACGATGAAGCGGTAGCCGCAAAGTTGAGGGACAAGCCATGAAAAACGCGTTCAGAATATATTGCCATCTAAAAGACGGCGTGGAGTTCGAGGGCGGATTGCTGCAGTGCTCCGATATATCCATCCAAGGCACGCCAAGCGCGTTGAAAGCCATCGGAGAATTCTTGGCCTCGTGCGCCGAGAGGTTTGAATCCTTGAACGGAAGTGAGATCGCCCACTTTCATCTAAGCGACGAGTGGCGAAGTTGGGACACGGACTTCACCGACATTGTTAGCGCTTCCTTGCCGGTCAGCGACAAATGAACGCTTGGGGCAACGCCACCGAGCGAAGCCTCACACACCAGCACTCACAGACAGACAGGGCACGCGACTAGCCATCGACAGTGGCCGGCCATGCGATCTCAATACGGGTGTTGTTGAAGTCTGGGTCGTCTTCATCACCGCCATGCACGCAGACCATGCCCTCAGGCAAAGCCTGCACGCGGATCTGCTGCCCTTCCCTGATGACGCCCCCGGAAGCCTGGAAGGTGATGAAGCGATTGAACAAATCCACGACGGCCGCGCGGTAGTCGATTGGCACCCCGTGCAAACTCAGGTCGGGGCGCCCGTATTTGCGTAGACCGCGTGTGTGGAACCACTGCAGATCGCCACCCTCGTCGGAAACAAGAATGGTGACGTGTTCGAATGGCTGCGGCGAAGCTGGCTCGAAAACCCTTGCCTTCCAATCATCGGGCGACCACCAGGCGAAACTTTGCGGATCGTAGATCGCCACACCTCCGCTATCCAGCAGGCATGTCAGTAAGCCAATGGTGTCGCGGAAATAGTTGAGCGACGGCGCATCAGGAACCGAGCCTCGGACAATGACGCACGCCAACTGCGCAGCGACATCCGCCGCCAGCGCTGGCCGCCGAGCCTGCAACTCGTCCCATACATAGCCTTTCCGAAACGAGTCGGCGACTTCGGCGTGCTCGCTCGGCCCGTAGGCCATCACGTCAATTCCGGTTGGAACGCCTTCGCAACGATACTGACTCCGTGAGAGACGCAGCTCTCCGACGTTTGCACCGAAGACAACGTAGAACAGGAAAGCACTCTGGTCGCTCGGCTCATAGAATTCACGCGGCCAATTTGGGAGAGCGTTGTTGGTGGTGCCCATCTTGAAACTGGGAAAGGAAGAGAGGACATGGTTTGCCGATGTGGAACATCGGCCAGCGCAGGGCTATGTCAGAGTCAGGCCGTATTTTTGGCAGGACGGTATTTGTCGTCGACCCGTTCCGCGTTGAGATTCACCACAGGCCAGCTTGCAAGCGCATTGCAAACGCAGTGCTGCAACTGCTCTAGTTCGCCGGTATCACGTACCTTCGCGCCGAGAAAGAAGCGCGGTACGCGAGCGGTGAGGTGTACGGTGAACGCCTGAGGCATATCGTCGTCGGCAAACACGTCTACCGCTAGCTTGATACCTGAGTGCTCGAACCATGCAAACCAGCCCCAGTCCTCTTGGTCGGACTGCACTTCACCATAGGCCTCACGCAGAACAGGCAACAGTTGCGCCAACACCAGATCACCGCCGACGCAGCACGCATTAAAGTACCGATCCCGATCTACGATCTCAAGCGCTTTGTGAAACGTCAGAGCGTATGGCATGGCAAAGGTGGCGGGATCGATGAAAAGCCATTCTAGCTGGGGCCAGTGACCTCGCAGCAGAGAACGTTGGCAAATCGGAAAGAACCACACAAGCCAGTATTCTTCAACCACAGTCACCGACTGAGACCCGTTACACAGCAAATACGAATGTCCCTGACTCGAACCCTGTTCCTGATTGCAGCACTGATTTCACTCACACCGGCCCAGGCCACACCAGGCCAGCCTCTCCCCGCTCAAGCTTGGCACCGAAAGGCCGTGGGCTTTTCCATCGGCCTGTACTACCTGACGGTTCCCGCAACGGATCCGGCGAAGGCGGCACGCGCCTTGGCGGGAGACAAACGCTTCGCGTTGCGAGTCGTCGACAAACTCGACAAGACGGCACAGAACCAAGCCTCGCTGCAGATCACCTACAGCAGCAAAGTGGCCAGCGACTACGCGCCCCCATCAATTAGATCCCTGCATTACTCTGGCCATGGCCTAAGCCAGGAGCAAGCTGAGGCCGTCCAGAAAGCGCCTCGCGCGCTGACCTTGAGTTTCGCCCACCCCGCGAGCGAAAACGCCGCGGGCTTGCGGCGAGCCGAACAATTCGTTGCCGAGTTGGCGAAGAAGGATCGAGTCATCATCTGGGATGACGAAACACGTGAAGCCTTCACCCCGGAGGCGTGGGAGACGAGTCGCCTGAAGACTTGGGATGGCGACGTTCCTGACATATCAAAGCAGATCGTCATCCATGCCTATGACAACAACGGCGCTACCCGCGCAATTTCGCTAGGCATGGCGCGGTTTGGCTTTCCCGACCTGGTTATCCGCGATACCACTTTGTCCCTCAGCCGTCCGCTTGGGAACACCATCAATGCCTTAGGCCAGCAACTTGTCGAAGCTGGCCCTCCCGGCGACAACACCACACTGCAACTGAGACTGGCTAGTGTGCGTCATGCGGCAGCACGCAAGCACCTTACCGGTAGCATCCTGCCGGGTGGCAAAGGCGAAGGGCTGCTGCGTTTGCTGGAGACCCCAGCAGAAGCAGGCGACCCCAACAATGCGCTCGCTGCCTTGAGCTTTGATGCCTATCCTGGCCGGGACACAACCGAACGTCAGACTAACTTCGTCGCAGCCGTATTTGGCTCCCAGCCGGACGACGTGGCCTATGTGAGAGAGAGCACTGCATTGCTCGCCGCAAGTGAGCGGGCGCGCGCTCGGCTACCAACTCTGCAGCAAGCCTTTCAGCGGGGACTGGCACCTGGCGAACAGTTACAGGTTAAGGCCCCTTTCGCCACACGAGACAATAGCCGCGAATGGATGTGGATCGAAGTCACGGAATGGAAGGGCGACAGGATCAAAGGGATGCTGCGCAACCAGCCGCGCAACGTGCCTGGCCTGAAGGCTGGGCAGATGGTGGAAGCACGCCAATCTGAGCTCTTTGACTATCTGCGCATCTTTCCGGACGGCCGCACCGAAGGCAACGAGACCTCGGAAATCTTGAAACGGTGAGCCCTGATTACGACAAATCGCCGTCGGGCATAAATGACCGCGATGCATCAGGAGACCTCGCGCTCGCAGTCTTGTGAGAGCGTACTGAAGAGCTCTCCCTGCACCGACAGTCCAAGCGACCCGCCTCCACAAGGATTGGCAAGCGCTCACAGTCCTCCAGTTGCACTTCGCGAATTGAGAAGTCACTCACCACATGCTCCATCGTGTGATGGAGCGCATTCTTTACTGCCGAAGCATGTTCCGGCTAGCGACGAATACAGGCAAAAAAGAGGGCCCTGCAGATTTCCGTCTAACCCATTGATTAGACAGAGATTTCAGAGACCTTCTTTATACTTCTAAGAAAAACTCCGGTCAGAACGGTTAGGGAAAGACTGATTTATTCAGCGCGACGGTCATCGTTGTGTGGCTTGTAGACGTTGACCAGTGTGTGCCCCAAAAGATGAGTCGAGATGAAGCGACAGATCAGTTTTGCAGAAGCGGAAGGCCACGGTCAGAAGCGTGTAACGCGCCGCCAGCGCTTCCTGGCGGAGATGGAACGCGTTGTGCCGTGGTCGCGCCTGATAGCGGCGGTCGAGCCGTACTACCCCAAAGGCAAACGTGGGCGGCCACCGATCGGACTGGAGCGGATGCTGCGCATCTATTTCCTGTGCGCCGGTCAAAACCGGCGAGATGTTGTGAATGAAAGAGTCATACGTTGAAGGTTTAGCCAGCTACGACGGCCCCGAGTCATGCGTGTGCATCCGTGAGGATGCAGGCGAAGCGTTGACAGGGGTACGCGCGGGCCGGGTATTGAGCCGCGTAATAGATGCCCCGTGGCGAAAGCTGCGGGTAGACCGGGGTGCCGAGGCTGTAGGAAGTAGCCGAAGGCCACACCGGTGCTGCCGCCATGGCAAGGCAGCACCGGACCTCGCGCGGTCAGAGACCCCGTGCACGCACGGAAACATCTCGCACGGGAACCGGGAGATCCCGCGCTCTACTGCATCGCGCTGGGAAGCGTCAGACGCAGTGCGCATCGTGAAGCCTGAGGGCGTACGACGATGAGCCACGGGCGCGGGAAGTCGGACTGCTGCGTAGTACCGGGGAAGCTGCTGAACAAGGCCGTGGCTGAAAGTCCTGCGGCGGCGGAGGCGGTGGAGGGAAGGCGGCAGGCCAAGGGCAATGCAGTCGCGGCGCGCATGTCCCGCAGATTGGGGCGGGAATACGACATGGGAAAGGCGCTCGACGGCATACGACAGACGGCCAAAGGCCGACTGGGTGCGAAGTTCACCACCCTGATGCACCACATCTACGCGGCCGAACGCCTGCGGGCAGCTTACTTTGCGCTCAAACGCAAGGCGGCAGCCGGGGTAGACGGCCAGACATGGCAGTCGTACGGGGAGAATCTGGAGGCGCGGCTTCTGGACCTGTCCGACCGGCTGGCCCGGGGGGCTTACCGGCCCCAGCCTGTGAGGCGTGTGTACATCGACAAGGCTGACGGCAGCAAACGCCCGCTGGGCGTGCCGGCGCTGGAGGACAAACTCGTCCAGCTCGCCACGACCGAGGTACTGAACGCAATCTATGAGCAGGACTTTGTTGGGTTCAGCTATGGCTTTCGTCCCGGCAAGAGCGCGCACAACGCGCTGGACGCCGTGAGCGTGGGTGTAGAGAAGCGGAAGGTGAACTGGATACTCGATGCCGACATCAGCAAGTTCTACGACACGATCGATCATGACTGGCTGATCAGGTTCATCGAACACCGGGTGGCTGACACGCGGGTCGTGCGGCTTATCAGGAAATGGCTGCACGCCGGCGTGCTGGAGGATGGCAGGCTGACGCAGAGCGAGGTGGGGACAGTTCAGGGTGGCAGCATTAGCCCGCTGCTGTCCAATATCTACCTTCACTATGCGTTCGACCTGTGGGTGAAACAGTGGCGTGCGCGGCATGCCGAAGGCGACATGATCGTTGTGCGATACGCCGATGATTGGGTCGCTGGGTTCCAGTACCTTGAAGACGCCGGGCGCTTCCAGCGCGCGGTGACCGAACGGCTGACCCACTTCGGCCTGAAGCTGCACAAAGACAAGACGCGGCTGATTGAGTTCGGACGCTTTGCGCGCGAGAATTGCCGACGCCGAAATGGGGGTAAGCCGCCTACCTTTGAATTCCTGGGCTTCACACACTGTTGTGGGAAGACCAGCAAAGGGAAGTTCGCGGTCCTGAGGCTGACCAACGCCAAGCGCATGCGCGCCAAGCTGCGGGCGGTCAAGGAGCAACTGCGCAGACGCATGCATCAGACCGTCGCGGAGCAAGGGAAGTATCTGAGAGCCGTGGTGACTGGGTATGTGCGGTACTTCGGAGTGCCGCGCAATGGAGAAAGTCTCAGACGTTTCCGTTTGTGCGTTGGCAAACTGTGGCACCGCGCCCTGCGCCGCCGGAGTCAGAAGAATCGCCTTAAGTGGCAACGGATGACCCGGCTCATTGCGCATTGGTTACCTCCCACGCAAATCTGTCATCCCTATCCTCACCAGCGTCTGATCGTCACGACCCAAGGCAGGAGCCGTATGCGGTAATTCCGCTCGTACGGATCTGTGGAGGGGGGTGCTGGGCGACTGGCATTCCTACTCCGACTCAGCAGTGGTACGGGCTGTCGGACGAGGCGCTGGAAGATGCGTTGTACGACAGCATGGCCCTGCGCGCATTCGCCGGGATCGACCTGGCAGTCGAAGCGGTGCCGGACGCAACGACGCTGCTCAAGTTTCGCCGCATGCTCGTGGAGCATGAGCTGACGCGAAAGCTGTTCGACGAGATCGGCATCATGCTGTGCGAGCGGGGGCTGATGATGAAGGAAGGCACCATTGTGGATGCCACCATCATCGCTGCACCACCGTCGACCAAGAACGAGACGAAGAGCCGCGACCCGGAGATGCACCAGACCAAGAAGGGTAATGCCTGGCACTTTGGTATGAAGAGCCATGTGGGCGTGGATGCGGCGTCTGGGCTGGTACACAGCGTGGTGGGCACCGCGGCCAACGAGTCGGATGTGTCGCAGGCGCACGCCTTGCTGCATGGCCACGAAGAGCACGCGTTTGGCGATGCGGGCTACACGGGCGTGGAAAAGCGCGACGAGATGCAAGGCAAGTCCGTGAAGTGGCAGGTGGCCGTCAAGCGAGGCAAGATCAAGGCGATGCGTGAGGGCATCGTCAAGGACTTGCTGATCGCCGTCGAGCGGGCCAAGGCCCAGATTCGGGCGCGGGTCGAGCATCCGTTCCACGTCATTAAGAATCTGTTCGGTCATCGCAAGGTTCGCTACAAGGGCCTGGCCAAGAACACAGCGCAGTTGTTCAGCCTGTTTGGTCTGGCGAATCTGGTGCTGGCGAAAAAGCAGTTGTTGGCGCTGCCGGGGAGCAGTCCGCGCTGAGCGCGCAAAGCGCGGCAGAAACGGCCCGAAACGATAGAAAACCCGGCTTGAATCGGCCTACCCCTCCCGCCTGGAGAAAACCCAGGTCATTGGCTTGTGCAACATCACGCGCAAACCTCATTGATCAGCGTTTCCTTAGCGGAACATCCGGCTGTAAAGAGCGCCCCGTATCCCGCTGGCCGCCATCACTTCCGCTGCGGAGTCTGCGCAGAGTGTAAAGCTGTACCGCGGCGAGGCGCTTCACCATAACACGATCGACGCGCCTGAGGCCCGAAATTTCTTCCACTCAATCGCGGCCGACTGGTACTAGTTCTGCAAAAGCTCTCAAAATTGCTGGTGCTTTCGCCCGCAAACCAACGAACACGTTCGGCACCATACACATCCGAACCGGGGTCTCGATCCGGTCACGAAGCACGCCATCGGCGAGGGTCGAAAAAGGGCTTTCGCAAGAACAACTCGCTGAAAAAGCGAGCCTCCTAGTCCACCACGTTTGCCCCACGCAAGGGCACGGTGCCACGCTATGTACTTGGGCTAGGGCTGGCTGCCGCCACCACCCTGCGGATACCCACGGCCGCCGCACGGCTCAGCATGAGCCGACGGTGCAGAGAGGACCGCATAAGTTCCAACGGTGCCGCCAACCACGGTCAGTAGGGCAACGGCAAGCAGGAAACTCTTGATCACGCGTTTCATGGCTTCTCCCCAGGGCGGCAGGCATCGTCCCCTAAAGTTTAGTTCGCCAGTTCAAGTCCTAGCGCATCCATGCGCTTCCTCATGCTATTTCGCCTGAGACCTCGGGCACGCAACCTTGTGAGCGTGTATTGGAGAACGCCTTGAACAGGTAGGCCAAGGGGGCCACCGTCGACTGGAGGGTGAAGACGTTCGCCACGCTCAAGGCGCCCTTCGCGAACGGAGAAGGGATTCACTTCATGCCCCATCGGGTGACGAGGAGCATTCTTTACTGCCTGCAAAATTCCGACTAGCGATGGCGATACAGCAAAAAAAGGCCCCGCAAATTCCTGCCTAACCCATTGATTAGACAGAAATTTCAGGGCCCCTCTTTACACTTTTAGCTCAAGTTCCGATTAAAACGGAATATCGTCATCCATATCCTCAAACCCATTCGACGGCGCCTGCTGACGGCGCGCGCCGCCGCTCTGCTGACCACCGCCGCCTTCGCCGCGGCTCATACCGCCGCCGCCCTGGGCACGGCCACCGCCGTAGCCGCCACCGCCCGACGATTCGCCGCGCGAGTAGCCACCACCGCCACCACCGCCGCCCTCGCCGCCCATGCCCTGGCGGCTGCCAAGCATCTGCATCTGCTCGGCGACGATTTCGGTGCTGTATTGTTTCTGGCCGTCCTTCTCCCACTGGCGGGTCTTGAGGCGGCCTTCGATGTAGACCTGCGAACCCTTCTTCAGGTATTCGCCGGCGATTTCGGCCAAGCGGCCGAAGAAGGCGATGCGGTGCCACTCGGTGGCCTCGCGCATTTCGCCGCTGGCCTTGTCCTTGTAGCGGTCAGTGGTCGCCACGCGGATATTGGTGACGGCGTCGCCGCTCGGCATGTAACGCGTTTCGGGATCGGCGCCGAGATTGCCGACGATGATGACTTTGTTGACGGACGCCATGATGAGTTTCCGAAGATAAGTAAGTGATGCCGCCGTATCGGCCGGCTTTATTTAGTGACGACGCAGCGCCGGCATCCGCATGGGACCGGCGATTATAAGCCAGGCTGCCGCCAGGCCAGCGCAGGTGAAAAACACCGCATGCTGCCCCGCATGCAGCAGGATCCAGCCGCCGCCGGCCCCGCCCGTGAACAGCCCGAGCGCCTGCGTCGTGTTGTAGACGCCCATCGCGGCGCCCTTGCGCACGCCCGGCGCATATTTCGACACCAGCGACGGCTGCGAGGCCTCCAGCACGTTGAAGCCGAGGAAGTACACCAGCAGCGCGACCGTCAGCGAGGCCAGGGTCGGCTGCGCCTCGCCCAGCGCCAACTGCGCCACCATCACCAGCGCGACGGCCGACAGCAGCACCGCCTTCATCTTGCCGCGCTTCTCCGCGGCGATGATGGCCGGCACCATCAGCACGAACGACACGCCCATCACCGGCAGGTAGATCTTCCAGTGCGAATCGACCGGCAGGCCGGCGGTCTCCAGCATGTGCGGCAGCACGACGAACAGCGCCGTCTGCGTGGCATGCAGCGCAAACACGCCGAAATTCAGGCGCAGCAGCTCGCGGTTGTGCAGCACCTCGCGGAACGGTGCGGGCACGTGCGCCGCCGGGCGCGGCGCATCAGGCACGACCCACAGCACCACACCGATGGCGATGAGCGCCAGGATGCCGATGGCCATGAACATGCCCGGCATGCCGATCCAGCGGAAGATGACCGGCGCACTGACGATGGCCACGGCGAACGACACGCCGATGCTGCCGCCGATCATCGCCATCGCCTTGGTGCGGTGCTCCTCGCGCGTCAGGTCGGCCACGAAGGCGATCACCGCGGACGAGATCGCGCCGGCGCCCTGGATGGCCCGGCCCACCGCGATGCCCGCCACGCTGTGCGAGAACGCCGCCACCAGGCTGCCCGCGGCAAAGATCAGCAGCCCCGCCACGATGACCGGCTTGCGCCCGAAGCGGTCCGATAGCCAGCCGTAGGGGATGTAGAGCATGGCTTGCGTGAGGCCGTACACGCCGATGGCGAAGGCGACCAGCTGGGTGTTGCCGCCGTCCGGCAGCGACTTCGCGAACACGGCGAACACCGGCATGATCATGAACAGGCCCAGCATGCGCAGCGCGAAGATGCCGGCCAGCGAAGTGGCGGCGCGCAACTCGAAACCGGTCATACGGCCGGAGGCGGAAGTCATGATTGGGGAAGCGGAAGACATGTGCGGGGACCGCCGCCATCGAGCGACGGCAAGGACACTTGAACGGCTCCGCGAATCGCCCCATGCTGGGGCCAGCACCCGCAAAACCGAAGTTCGGTATATTAGCAGGCTTACCCTTTTCGCCCCTTCCGCCTTTTTGCCAATTCTTGTGGCACGGGGCCCGACAGCGCGACGCCGCACATGGAAGCCATCAAGATTCGTGGGGCCCGGACCCACAACCTGAAGAACATCAACCTCGATCTGCCGCGCAACCAGCTGGTGGTGATCACGGGGCTGTCGGGGTCGGGCAAGTCCTCGCTCGCGTTCGACACACTCTATGCGGAAGGGCAGCGCCGCTACGTGGAGTCGCTGTCGGCCTATGCGCGGCAGTTCCTGCAACTGATGGAAAAGCCGGACGTCGACCTGATCGAAGGCCTGTCGCCGGCCATCTCGATCGAGCAGAAAGCCACCAGCCACAACCCGCGCTCCACCGTCGGCACCGTCACCGAGATCCACGACTACCTGCGCCTGCTGTACGCCCGCGCCGGCACGCCCTACTGCCCGGAGCACGGCCAGCCGCTGGAAGCGCAAAGCGTGTCGCAGATGGTGGATGCCGTGCTGGCGCTGCCGGCCGACACCAAGCTGATGATCCTGGCGCCCGTGGTGACCAACCGCAAGGGCGAACACGTCGACCTGTTCGAGGCGATGCAGGCGCAGGGCTTCGTGCGCTTCCGCATCCGCTCGGGCGGCGGCACGGCGCACGAGGCCGAGGCCAAGGTCTACGAGGTCGACGCGCTGCCCAAGCTGAAGAAGAACGACAAGCACGCCATCGAGGTGGTGGTCGATCGCGTCAAGGTCAACCCGGAACTCAAGCAGCGCCTGGCCGAATCCTTCGAAACCGCGCTGCGCCTGGCCGACGGCCGCGCCCTCGCGCTGGAGATGGACACGGGCAAGGAGCACGTCTTCAGCTCCAAGTTCGCCTGCCCGATCTGCTCGTATTCGCTGCCGGAGCTCGAGCCGCGCCTGTTCTCGTTCAACAACCCGATGGGCGCCTGCCCCCATTGCGACGGCCTGGGCCAGATCACCTTCTTCGACCCGAAGCGCGTGGTGGCCTTCCCCAACCTGTCGCTGGCCTCGGGCGCCATCAAGGGCTGGGACCGCCGCAACCAGTTCTACTTCCAGATGCTGCAAAGCCTGGCGGCGTTCTACGAGTTCGACACCGACACGCCGTTCGAAGAGCTGCCCACCGAAGTCCAGGACGTCGTGCTGCAGGGCTCGGGCAAGCAGCAGATCCCGTTCACGTACATCAACGAGCGCGGCCGCACCACGGTGCGCGAGCACGCCTTCGAGGGCATCATCCCCAACCTGGAGCGGCGCTACAAGGAAACCGACTCCATCGCCGTGCGCGAAGAGCTGGCCAAGTACCAGAACAACCAGGCCTGCCCCGAGTGCGAAGGCACGCGCCTGCGCCGCGAGGCGCGCCACGTCAAGCTCGGCGACAGCGACCAGGCCCGCGCCATCTACGAGATCAACGGCTGGCCGCTGCGCGATGCGCTCACGTATTTCCTCACGCTGAACCTGCACGGCGCCAAGCGCGAGATCGCCGACAAGATCGTCCAGGAAATCACCTCGCGGCTGAACTTCCTGAACAACGTCGGGCTCGACTACCTGTCGCTGGAGCGCAGCGCCGATACGCTCTCCGGCGGCGAGGCGCAGCGCATCCGCCTGGCCTCGCAGATCGGCTCGGGCCTGACCGGCGTGATGTACGTGCTGGACGAGCCCTCCATCGGCCTGCACCAGCGCGACAACGACCGGCTGATCGGCACCCTCAAGCACCTGCGCGACCTCGGCAACTCGGTGCTGGTGGTCGAGCACGATGAAGACATGATCCGCGCCTCGGACCACGTGGTCGACATCGGCCCCGGCGCCGGCGTGCACGGCGGCCAGATCATCGCCGAGGGCACGCCCAGGCAGATCGAGCTGTCGCCCGGCTCGCTGACCGGCGAATACCTGTCGGGCAAGCGCCGCATCGAGGTGCCCGCGCAGCGCACCGCGCCCGACGAAGCGCGCTGGCTGCGCATCGTCAACGCGTCGGGCAACAACCTGAAGCACGTCAACGCCGACATCCCGGTCGGGCTGCTCACCTGCGTGACGGGCGTCTCGGGCTCGGGCAAATCGACGCTGATCAACGACACGCTGTACAACGCGGTGGCGCGCCACCTCTACGGCTCCACCCCGGAGCCCACCGCGCACGACCGCATCGACGGCCTGGAGCACTTCGACAAAGTCATCAACGTCGATCAGTCGCCGATCGGCCGCACCCCGCGCTCCAACCCGGCCACCTACACCGGCCTGTTCACGCCGATCCGCGAGCTGTACGCGGGCGTGCCGGCCGCCAAGGAGCGCGGCTACGACCCGGGCCGCTTCTCGTTCAACGTCAAGGGCGGCCGCTGCGAGGCGTGCCAGGGCGACGGCGTGCTCAAGGTCGAGATGCACTTCCTGCCCGACGTGTACGTGCCCTGCGACGTGTGCCACGGCAAGCGCTACAACCGCGAGACGCTGGAGGTGCTGTACAAGGGCAAGAACATCACCGAAGTGCTCGAGATGACGGTCGAGCAGGCGCACGAGTTCTTCGCGCCGGTGCCGGTGGTGCGCCGCAAGCTGCAGACGCTGCTGGACGTGGGCCTGGGCTACATCCGCCTGGGCCAGTCGGCGACCACGCTGTCGGGCGGCGAGGCGCAGCGCGTGAAGCTGTCGCTGGAGCTGTCCAAGCGCGACACCGGCCGCACGCTCTACATCCTCGACGAGCCAACCACTGGTCTGCACTTCCACGACATCGAACTGCTGCTCAAGGTCATCTACAAGCTGCGCGACCATGGCAACACGATCGTGATCATCGAGCACAACCTCGACGTGATCAAAACGGCGGACTGGCTGCTCGACCTCGGCCCCGAAGGCGGCGCCGGCGGCGGGCAGATCATCGCCAAGGGCGCGCCGGAAGAGGTGGCCAAGAGCAAGTCGAGCTTTACCGGCAAATATCTGGCGCCGTTGCTCAAGCGCAAGTAAGGCCCACGGCCGCCGCGGCTTGCAATGGCATCGCGGCGGCCTACCATGGATGGCGTTGCCCTACTCGCGGGAGCGCGGCCATGGAACTCACGGTAGTCCCCATCGTCAAGCCGGAAGCCACCAACTTCATCCTCGGCCAGTCGCACTTCATCAAGACCGTGGAAGACCTCCACGAAGCGCTGGTCGGCGCGGTGCCCGGCATCCGCTTCGGACTGGCCTTCTGCGAGGCCTCCGGCAAGCGGTTGGTGCGCTGGTCCGGCAATGACGACGCCGCGCTCAAGCTGGCCCGCGACAACGCGCTCGCCATCGGCGCGGGCCATGCGTTCCTGATCTTCCTGGGCGACGGCTTCTTCCCCGTCAACGTGCTGGCCGCCGTGCGCGCGGTGCCGGAGGTGTGCCGCATCTACTGCGCCACCGCCAACCCGACGCAGGTGATCGTCGCGCAGACCGAGCAGGGCCGCGGCGTGCTGGGCGTGGTGGACGGCGCCTCGCCGCTGGGCATCGAGACCGACGCCGACATCGCGTGGCGCAAGGACCTGCTGCGGCAGATCGGCTACAAGCTGTAGCGCCAGGGGCCCCGGCAGCCGGGGCCGCTTCCGCCTCGCGGGTGCGGCCGCGGGCCGGCAGCCCGAGCAGCGCGGCCCGCCTTTCCAGCCTGGCGCGCGACTCACTTGGTGAGCGCGACCCGCAGCCCCAGCCCGATGAAAATGCAGCCGCTCACGCGATCCAGCCACAGCGACGCGCGCGGCGTGCGGCGCATCCAGCCGCCCAGCGCCGCCGCGCACCAGCCATACAGGCCGAAGACCACGATGGTCTGCGCCATGAACACCCCGCCCAGCAGCAGCATCTGCAGCGCCGCATGACCGGCCTGCGCATCGACGAACTGCGGCAGGAACACCACGAAGAACAGCGTCACCTTGGGATTGAGCATGTTGGCCAGCACGCTCTGGCGGAACACCTGCCACAGATCGGGCGCCGCCGCCTGCGCGCTCACCGACGGCCCGACGCCGCCCTTGCTGCGCAGCGCCTGCACGCCCAGCCAGACCAGGTAGGCCGCGCCCAGCCAGCGGATCGCCTGAAACGCCACCGGCGCCGACTGCAGCACCGCCGCCAGCCCCAGCGCCGCCAGCGTCGTATGGAACAGACAGCCCGAGGCAAACCCGGCCGCCGCCGCCAGCCCGGCCTTGCGGCCCTGGCTCGCGCCGCGCGCGATCACCTGCAGGTTGTCCGGCCCCGGCATCACCGTGATGGCGACGGAAGACAGCAGGAACAGCAGCACATTGGGCATCGTGGTCCTCTCATCAACAAAAGGTCATGCCGCCGCGCGGCGGCGTCTTGTTGCGGCGACATCAGGCATGCGGCCAGGGCATCGCCGGCGGCCATCAATGCCCGTCGAAGCGGCACACCGTAAAGAGCGGCAGGCCGCCGTCCATCAGCAGGCGCGAGCCGCCCAGTTCGGGCAGATCGACGATGGCCGCGCCTTCCACCACCGTCGCGCCCAGCCGCTCCAGCAAGCGCTTGCCGGCCATCATGGTGCCGCCGGTGGCGATCAGGTCGTCGATCAGCAGCACGCGGTCGCCGGGCTTGCAGGCGTCGGCGTGGATCTCCACCGTGGCGCTGCCGTACTCCAGCATGTACTCCTCGGCCACGGTGGTGAACGGCAGCTTGCCCTTCTTGCGGATCGGCACGAAGCCCAGGTTCAGCTCGTACGCAACGATGGAGCCGAGGATGAAGCCGCGGGCATCGATGCCCGCCACGAGGTTCAGCCCCTGTCCCATGTAGCGATGGACGAACACGTCCACCAGCACGCGCAGGCTCTTCGGGTCCTGCAGCAGCGGCGTGATGTCGCGGAACATCACCCCCGGCTGCGGCCAGTCGGGCACGGTGCGGATGCGCTCGCGCAAGTAGCGCGTCACGTCGCCCAGTTCGGTCGAGGCGGGAACGGGCGAGGACGGAGAGATGCTGGCGTCGGTCATTGCTGAAACAGAAGGAGAAAAGACGATGCGGTAGCCGGCTACCACCCGGCCCGAATGGCGCCGCACCACAATGCGGCAGGCACGGTGCACGGCCGCCGCCACGCACAAACCGCAACCATACAGGAGACGACGATGGCGAAAAAGATTCTGATGCTGGTGGGCGACTATGTCGAAGACTACGAAGCCATGGTGCCCTTCCAGGCCCTGCAGATGGTCGGCCACACCGTGCACGCGGTCTGCCCGGACAAGCAGGCCGGCGAATCGGTCGCCACCGCCATACACGACTTCGAGGGCGCGCAGACGTATTCCGAGAAGCCGGGCCACCGCTTCACCGTCAATGCCAGCTTCGCCGACGTCGATCCCGCCGCCTATGACGCGCTGGTCGTGCCCGGCGGCCGCGCCCCCGAATACCTGCGCCTCGATCCGCGCGTGCTCGACATCGTGCGCCACTTCAGCGGCGCCGGCAAACCCATCGCCGCGATCTGCCACGGCGCGCAGCTGCTGTCGGGGGCGGGCGTCCTGAAGGATCGTGCGTGCTCCGCCTATCCGGCATGTGGCCCGGAAGTCACGGCGGCGGGCGGCACCTACCAGGACATCCCCGTCGACCAGGCCCACACCGACGGCAACCTGGTGACCGCGCCCGCGTGGCCGGCCCACCCCGCATGGTTGGCGCAATTTCTTGAAGTCCTGGGGACGCGGGTCCTACACTGATCGGACTGCCCGCGCGCCGGGCGCTCCCGCCCGGAGACCCCGCCATGTGCGAAATCTTCATCCGCGCCAATCCGCAGTCGTACGAAACCCAGGCCCGCTCGCTGCGCCTGCGCGGCGTGGCGACCAGCGTGCGGCTCGAATGCCTGTTCTGGGACGTGCTCGAAGAAATCGGCCGGCGCGACAGCCTGAGCGTCACCCAGCTGATCGGCAGGCTCTACGACGAACTGCTGGAGCGGCGCGGCGAGATTGCCAACTTCGCCTCGTTCCTGCGCGTCAGCTGCCTGCGCTACCTGATGCTGCAGCAGGACGGGCGCATCCCGTCGGACACGCGCGTGCCGATCCGCTCGCTGAACGCGGCCGCGGTGCTGGCCGGCCTGCCGCCGAGCCTGGCCGAGCCGCCGCGGCCGCGGCGCTCGCGCGGGCCGCTGCTCGAAGCCGTGGCGAAATAGCGCACCCGCATCAGCGGGGCGACAGGTGCTCCTCGGCCTGCTGCAGGCCGTCGGGCGTGCCGCGCAGCACGACGATGTCGCCCAGCTCGAGCAGGGTGTTCGGCTCCGGGTCGAGCGCGCGGATACCCTGGCGCCGGATCGCCGTCACCGAAGTCTTGAAGGTTTCCAGCCCCAGCGTGCCCAGCGGACGGCCGATCGCGGGCGAGCCCTTGGTCAGCGGCACCGAGTGCAGGCGCACGGCGTCTCGCTCGAGCATGTCCTCGTCGTCGTCCTGGCCGTGGAAGTAGCCGCGCAGCAGGCCGTAGCGCGCATCGCGCATTTCCTGCGCGCGGCGCACCACGCGCCGCAGCGGCACGCCCAGCAACACCAGCGCGTGCGAGGCCAGCATCAGGCTGCCCTCGATGATCTCCGGCACCACTTCGGCGGCGCCGGCCTGCTGCAGCCGGTCGAGATCGGCATCGTCGATGGTGCGCACGATGACGGGCAAGGTCGGTGCCAGCGCCTGCACGTGGTGCAGCACCTTCAGCGCCGAGGCCGTGTCGGCATAGGTGACGGCGACCGCCGCCGCGCGGTGGACCCCGGCCGCCACCAGCGACTCGCGCCGCGCCGCATCGCCGTAGACCACGCGCTCGCCGGCCGCCGCCGCATCGCGCACGCGGTCGGGGTCCAGGTCGAGGGCGACATAGCTGATGTCCTCCTGCTCCAGCATGTGCGCCAGGTTCTGGCCGCTGCGCCCGTAGCCGCAGATGATGACGTGGCGCTCGGTCTGCAGGCTCTGCGCGGCGATCTTGGTCATCGCCAGCGACTGCATCAGCCAGTCGGTGCGCGACAGCCGCATGGCGATCGCATCGCTGTACTGGATCAGGAACGGCGCCAGCAGCATCGACAGCAGCATCGCAGCCAGGATCGCCTGGCTGAGCAGCGGATCGATCAGCCGCATCCCGTCGATCTGGTTGAGCAGCACGAAGCCGAACTCACCGGCCTGCGCCAGGCCCAGCGCCGTACGGATCGCCGTGCCGCCGCCCGAGCCGAAGGCGCGCGCCAGCGCGGCGATCAGCACGAACTTGAACAGCACCGGCCCGATCACCAGCCCGATCACCAGCCCCCAGTGCCCGATCACCACGCGCGGGTCGAGCATCATGCCCACTGTGACGAAGAACAGCCCCAGCAGCACGTCGCGGAAGGGCTTGATGTCCTCCTCCACCTGCAGCCGGTACGGCGTTTCCGACACCAGCATGCCGGCCAGGAAGGCACCCAGCGCCATCGACAGGCCCAGCCGCTCGGTCAGCGCCGCCATGCCCAGCGTCACCAGCAGCAGGTTCAGCATGAACAGCTCCTGCGAGCGGCGCGCGGCCACCAGGTGGAACCAGCGCGACAACAGCTTCTGCCCCAGGAACAGGATCAGCACCAGCGCGACGATGATCTTCACCGCCGCGATGGACAGCGTCAGCACCAGGTCGGTCGGGTTCTTGCCGAGCGACGGCACCACGATCAGCAGCAGCACCACGGCCAGATCCTGGAACAGCAGCACGCTGATGATGTTGCGGCCGTGCTCCGTCTCCAGTTGCAGCCGCTCGGCCAGCATCTTGGAGACGATGGCGGTGGACGACATCGCCAGCGCGCCGCCCAGCGCCAGGCTCGCCTGCCACGACAGCGGATACCAGCGCGAGAGCAGCAGCGAGGCCGGCACCGTCAGCAGCATGGTCGCCACCACCTGCGAGGCGCCCAGCCCCAGCACCAGCCGGCGCATCGAGCGCAGCTTGGCCAGGCTGAACTCCAACCCGATCGAGAACATCAGGAACACCACGCCGAACTCGGCCAGATAGCGCGTCTGCGCCGAATCGGACTCCAGCCCGGTCGCATTCGGGCCGATCACCACGCCAACCACCAGGTAGGCCAGCATCGGCGGCAGTTGCAGCATGCGGAACAGCACCACGCCGATCACGGCGGCGGCCAACAACACGAGGGTGAGTTCCAGCGGCGAATGCATGCGGCGCGAACAATCAGGCGAAAGGGTTGGCAATACGGGACGATGCCCCGGCATCGGAATGGTGCGTGCGACAAATGACACGCCGCACCTCGCAAAACCAATGCCAAGGCAACAAGAACAAGCGACGCGGGACGCCACGGCGCAATGCCGGAGCGTGGCGGGGAGAAAGCAGTCATCGGGGCGGGGCGTTGATGCACAGCAAAGCGGTGCGCCCGCACGCCCCGTCCGCTCCCCGCGGGCCAAGCCGCGGCGCGCTCCGGGCGGCCGTGGCCATGGTCAATCGTTGTTATACTTCGCCGCCATGATAGCGAATTTCAATCCGGATCGAGCGCTGGCCCTGGCCCAGCAGACCTTCGACATCGAAGCGCAGGCCGTGCTCGGTCTCAAGTCCCAGGTTTCCGCCGACTTTGCGCGCGCGGTCGAGATGGTGCTGCGCTGCACCGGCCGCGTGGTCGTCTCGGGCATCGGCAAATCCGGCCATATCGCGCGCAAGGTGGCGGCCACGCTCGCCTCCACCGGCACGCCGGCGTTCTTCGTCCACCCCGCCGAAGCCAGCCACGGCGACCTCGGCATGGTCACGCGCGACGACGTCTTCATCGGCTTCTCCAATTCCGGCGAGGTGTCGGAGCTGACCGCCATCCTGCCGCTGGTCAAGCGGCTGGGCGCCAGGCTGATCGCCGTGACGGGCAATCCGCAATCGTCGCTGGCGCAGCACGCCGACGTCGTGCTCAACTCGCGCGTCGAGGTCGAAGCCTGCCCGCTCAACCTGGCGCCGACCGCCAGCACCACCGCGCAAATGGCCCTGGGCGACGCTCTGGCCGTGGCTCTGCTCGATGCACGCGGCTTCGGCGCGGACGACTTCGCCCGCTCGCACCCCGGCGGCTCGCTCGGACGCAAGCTGCTCACGCACGTGCGCGACATCATGCGCCAGGGCGACGCCGTGCCGCGCGTGACCGCAGACACGCCGCTGTCGCAGGCGCTGATGGAAATCACCCGCAAGGGCATGGCGATGACCGCCGTAGTCGACGCCACGGGCCGAGCCGTAGGCGTCTTCACCGACGGCGACCTGCGCCGCCTGCTGGAAACCCCGCGCGACTGGCGCACCGTGCCGATGCACGAAGTGATGCACCGCAACCCGCACGCGGTCGGCCCCGACCAGTTGGCGGTCGAGGCGGTCGAAGTGATGGAAACGCATCGCATCAACCAGTTGCTGGTGGTAGACGCCGCCGGGCAGCTGATGGGCGCGCTGCACATCCACGACCTGACCCGCGCCAAGGTCATCTGACCTGCAGCGCCGACACCCAGACGCTCCGCCGATGTCCAGCCCGGCCGATTCCCCCGTCCACAGCAACATCGAAGCACGCTTCCCGCAAGCCATGGAGCGCGCCGCCCGCGTGCGCCTGATGATCTTCGACGTGGACGGCGTGCTGACCGACGGACGCCTGCTGGTCGGCCCGCAGGGCGAGATCAGCAAGGCCTTCGACACGCTGGACGGCCACGGCATCAAGCTGCTGGCCCAGGCGGGCATCACGCCGGCCATCATCACCGGGCGCGAGTCCGAGATCGTGGCCTGGCGCGCCGGGGAACTCGGCATCGAACATCTGTACCAAGGTGTGGCCGACAAGCACGAGGCCTTCGTCCACCTGCTTGCCGCCACAGCGCTGCAGCCCGGCGACGCCGGCTACATGGGCGACGACTGGCCCGACCTGCCGGTCATGGCGCAGGTCGGCTTTGCCGCCTGCCCCGCCCAGGCCCACGCCGAGGTGCGCAGCCGCTGCCACTATGTGACCCGGGCCACGGGCGGTCGCGGCGCGGCGCGCGAAGTCGCCGACCTGATCCTCAAGGCCCAGGGCGCCTACGACGACCTGCTCGCGCAACTGCTGCAAGCGCCCAACGCCCCCTGACATGGCCAGCGAACGCTCCCAACGCCTCGTCTCCTCCCTGCTGCAGATCATGCTGCGCGGGTTGCCCATCCTGCTGATGGCGGTGGTGTGCGGCGTCACTTTCCTGCTGGTGCAGGTCAACACGCCGCAGACCGAAGAGACCGCCAACCAGGCCAAGCGCCACGTGGCCGACTACACCATGGACGGCATCTCGGCCACCGCGCTGGACGAGCGCGGCATCACCAAATACCGCTTCACCGGCGTCCACATGAACCACTACGAGGACGACCTGACCTACGACGTCACCTTCCCCGCGCTGCGCATCTACGCGCCGGACCACCCGCAGGTCACCGCGCGCGCCGATCTCGGCAAGATGAACGGCGAAGGCAGCATCATCGACCTGTACGACAACGCCAAGGTGGTCCGCGCCCAGGGCCCGGACCTGCGTCAGGACCCGCTGATGACCGCCGATTCGACCTACTTCCAGGTGCTGCTCAACGACGACGTGGTGCGCACCGACAAGCCGGTCGAACTCCATCGCGGGCCGTCGATCATGAATGCCAACGGCCTCGTCTTCAACAACGTGACGCGCCAAGTACAATTGCTGGGCAATGTGCGCGGCCGCATCGAAGGGCTGGGCGCGCCGAAGCAGTAAACTGCGCCCTCGGCAACGTTCCGGCCCCCGACGCTCCCGATCCACCGCGCCTTCTCCGATCCGATTTCCATGACCGACACCCGCCGCGCCAGCGGCCTTGCCTTCCTCGCCCTGAGCGCCGCGCTGCTGCTGCCGGCCCTGCCCGCGCACGCCGAGCGCGCCGACCGCGACAAGCCGCTGGTGCTCGAAGCCGACAACGCCAGCTACGACGACCTGAAGCAGGTCTATCATCTGTCCGGCAACGTGGTGCTGACCAAGGGCACCATGGTGCTGCGCTCCGACACCGCCGATCTGCGCACGGACCCGGAGGGCTACAACTACGCCATCGCCATCGCCAAGCCCGGCAACCTCGCCTTCATCCGCCAGAAGCGCGACAACGTCGACGAGTACATCCAGGGCTGGGGCGAGCGCATCGAGTACGACGGCAAGCAGGAGATCTCCAAGCTGATCAACCGTGCCCGCATGGAGCGCCTGCAGGGCGCCACGCAGCTCGACGAGATCCGCGGCGCGATCATCACCTACGACGGCCAGAAGGAGTTCTACACGGCCTCGGGCGGCGCAGAGAACGCAACCGCCGCCAACCCGTCCGGCCGCGTGCGTGCCGTGCTCGCGCCGCGCAGCGGGACGCCGGCCGCCAAACCCTGATCCGTCCCGCCGACCCGCTTTTCCGCATCGCCTATGCCCGCCACTGCCCAAGCCACCGCCGCCATCGCGCCGCAAGCCGCCACCTCCAGCACGCTGGTGGTCCGGCACCTGAAAAAGCGCTACGGCACGCGCACGGTGGTCAAGGACGTCTCGCTGGACGTCAAGAGCGGCGAAGTGGTCGGCCTGCTCGGCCCGAACGGCGCGGGCAAGACCACCTCGTTCTACATGATCGTCGGGCTGGTGGCGCTGGACGCCGGCGATATCGTGCTCGACGGCCAGCACATCAGCCGCCTGCCGATCCACCAGCGCGCGCGCATGGGACTGTCGTACCTGCCGCAGGAAGCCTCGGTGTTCCGCAAGCTCAACGTGCAGGAAAACATCCGGGCCGTGCTGGAACTGCAGGAGCAGGACGGCAAGCCGCTGTCGACCGCCGAAGTCAACCGCCGGCTGGACGCGCTGCTCGACGACCTGCAGATCGCCCACCTGCGCGACAACCCCGCGCTCTCGCTGTCCGGCGGCGAGCGCCGCCGCGTCGAGATCGCGCGGGCGCTGGCCTCCTCGCCGCGCTTCATCCTGCTCGATGAACCGTTCGCCGGCGTGGACCCGATCGCCGTGGGCGAAATCCAGCGCATCGTCAGCTTCCTGAAAGACCGCAACATCGGCGTGCTGATCACCGATCACAATGTGCGTGAAACGCTGGGCATCTGCGACCACGCCTACATCATCAGCGAAGGCACGGTGCTCGCCGCCGGCATGCCCGAGCAGATCGTCGAAAACGAAGACGTGCGCAAGGTCTATTTGGGCGACAACTTCCGGATGTAAGCCCGGCGCGCGTGCCTACGCCTTATGGACGTAGCGAAGCGGCACAATCAAGCAAATTCCGTTCCATCAACCGACTGTTGGGCATAGAATAGCCCGCATGAAACAGTCGCTCCAGCTCCGCCTTTCCCAGCATCTGGCGCTCACGCCGCAACTGCAGCAGTCGATCCGGCTGCTGCAGTTGTCGACCATCGAACTGCAACAGGAAGTCGAGCAGGCGCTGACTGAGAACCCGCTGCTTGAGCGCGAGAACGAGTGGCTCGACACCTCCGCGCGCATCGGCGCCGACGGCTCGGTCAGCGCCCTGCAGAGCAGCAGTGCCACCCCGATGCCGACCGAATCGCCGCCGCCCACCGCCAACGGCGCGGACCATCCCGACACGGCCGAGGCATCGTACGAAAACGGCAGCGATTTCGACAGCGACTACGGCACCGATCGGTCCGACTGGAGCCTCGACGACTTCGCGCGCAAACCCCAGTCCGACGAAGACGACCGCGCGCCGATGCAGCTGCGCGATGCCGAACCCACGCAGCGCGAATTCCTGATGGAACAGCTCGCGCCGCTCAAGCTGTCCCCGCGCGACAAGGGCCTCGTCATCTTCCTGATCGAATCGCTGGACGACGAAGGCTACCTGACCGGCTCGCTCGATGAGATCCTCGCCGATCTGCCGCCCGAACTCGAGGTCGAGCTCGATGAATTGCAAGCCGCGCTGCGGATGCTGCAGAGCTTCGATCCGGCCGGCATCGGTGCGCGCTCGGCGGCCGAATGCCTGACGCTGCAGCTGCAGCGCCTGGACTCCCCAGCCAAGCCGCTGGCGCTGGCCATCGTCAACCAGCATCTCGAACTGCTCGCCGCGCGCGACTACACGCGGCTGAAGAAAGCGCTGTCCGTCGATGATGGCGCGCTGAAGGCCGCGCATGAGCTGATCCGCTCGCTGGCGCCCTTCCCGGGCCACGCCTTCGGGCGGGCCGAGGCCGACTTCGTCGTGCCCGACGTGGTGGTGCGCAAGACCGCCGCGGGCTGGATGGCACAGCTGAACCCCGACGTGATGCCACGCCTGCGCATCAACGACATGTATGCGCAGATCCTGCGCAGCAGCCGTGGCGAATCGGGCGCCGCCAACCTGCAGCAGAAGCTGCAAGAAGCGCGCTGGCTGATCAAAAATATCCAGCAGCGCTTCGACACCATCCTGCGTGTCTCGCAAGCCATTGTCGAACGTCAAAAGAGCTTTTTCACGCACGGTGAAATCGCCATGCGCCCCTTGGTTTTGCGGGAAATAGCCGATACACTGGGTCTACACGAGTCCACGATCTCCCGTGTGACGACCAACAAATACATGGCAACCCCCATGGGGACCTTCGAGCTGAAGTACTTCTTCGGCAGCCATGTATCGACGGAAACCGGCGGGGCCGCGTCATCCACCGCGATACGCGCGCTCATCAAGCAACTTGTAGGAGCCGAAGACCCGAAGAATCCTCTGTCCGATAGCAGAATTGCCGAGCTGTTAGGCGAACAAGGATTCGTGGTGGCCCGTCGGACGGTGGCCAAGTACCGCGAAGCCCTCAAGATCCCAGCAGTGAATCTGCGCAAGTCTTTATAGCCGCATCGCGGGCAGTTCCGGTGCGGCCCATCCGCGAGAAGGAGAACCGCTATGAACTTCAAACTCAGTGGACACCACCTGGACATCACGCCGCCGTTGCGTGAATACGTGGAAACGAAACTGGAGCGTGTGATCAGACACTTCGATCAGGTGATTGGCGTCAGCGTGTTGCTATCGGTCGATAACCACAAGGAGAAGAGTCGTCGCCAGTACGCGGAAATCAACCTGCATCTCAAGGGTAAGGATGTCTTCGTCGAATCACACCATGAAGATCTCTATGCGGCCATCGATCTCCTCGTCGACAAGCTCGACCGGCAGGTCCTCAAATACAAGGACCGTATCCAGGGGCACGATCGCGACGCCCTGAAGCATCAGGAGCTCGCCGCCGCGCAGATGCAGCAATAGCACGACGCACCACAAAAAACCGCGCCCCGGGATGGCGCGGTTTTTTTATGTATTGGTGCGTGCCCGATGAATCCGATTGCATCGGATTTCAGTCGGGCTAAAATCTGACCAAAGCATGAACGTATGGCGCCATGCGGGTTTCCGCATCACGCTATGCGACACACAGGGGCTGCGGCAACGCGAAAACGCTTGCTGCAACCGATCGCAGCCTTGGGGGAGTCGCCTTTCTGCCAGATGCGGCCATCGCTGGTGCGCCGCACAAATCGAGCGGTGCGCTGGTCTATAATGACCCGATTGTCCGCGCGCCACTTTGGTGCAGAAGGACGCCGCTCATTTCACGCATTGCACATGAATCGCTTGGCCAAACTGCTGCCGCCCGGGAACATTGCCCTCGACGTCAGCGTAACCAGCAAAAAGCGGGTGTTTGAACAGGCAGGCCTGCTGTTCGAGAACAATCACGGGGTTGCCCGCGCGACCGTCACCGACAACCTGTTTGCGCGGGAATCCCTCGGATCGACGGGCCTGGGAGCTGGCGTGGCCATTCCGCACGGCCGCATCAAGGGCCTCAAGCAGCCGCTGGCGGCATTCATGCGCCTGTCCGAGCCCGTGCCCTTCGAATCACCCGACGGCAAGCCCGTCTCGCTGCTGATCTTCCTGCTGGTGCCGGAACAGGCCACCCAGCAGCACCTGGAGATCCTGTCCGAAATCGCCCAACTGCTGTCCGACCGCGACATGCGCGAGGGACTCACCACCCTGCCGTCGCCCGAGGCGATTCACCAGCTACTCACCGACTGGCGCCCTTAGGTCAAAGGCAGCACGCCGCGGATGCCGCGGCCCGACCGCCCTCCACCCGAGCGCCACGGAACGCACCGACATGGAACTGACCGGCGTCACCGCCCAATCGATCTTCGACGACAATGCCGCCGACCTGAAGCTGTCGTGGGTCGCAGGCCTGGAAGGCGCGGACCGCGCATTCGACGTGGATTTCGCCAAGGAAGCGACCTCCGCAGCCGATCTGGTGGGGCACTTGAACCTGATCCACCCGAACCGCATCCAGGTGCTCGGCAAGCCCGAGATCACCTACTACCAGCGCCTGTCCGAAGAAAACCGCAAGCGCCAGATGGGCGAGCTGATCCTGCTCGAGCCGCCCTTCCTGGTGGTGGCCGATGGTGTCGATCCGCCGCCCGACCTGGAGCTGCGCTGCACGCGGTCGTCCACGCCGCTGTTCACGTCGCCGATTTCCTCCGCGGCCGTGATCGACCACCTGCGGCTGTACCTGTCGCGCATCTCGGCGCCGCGCGTGACGATGCACGGGGTGTTCCTCGACATCCTCGGCATGGGCGTGCTGATCATGGGCGATTCCGGTCTGGGCAAGAGCGAGCTCGGGCTGGAACTGATCTCGCGCGGCCACGGCCTGGTGGCCGACGACGCGGTCGACTTCGTGCGCCTGGGGCCGGACTTCATCGAGGGCCGCTGCCCGCCGCTGCTGCAGAACCTGCTGGAAGTGCGCGGCCTGGGCCTGCTCGACATCAAGACCATCTTCGGCGAGACCGCGGTGCGCCGGAAGATGAAGATCAAGCTGATCGTCCAGCTCGTGCGCCGCAACGACGGCGAATTCGAGCGGCTGCCGCTGGATTCGCAATACATGGATGTGCTCGGCCTGCCGATCCACATGGTGAAGATCCAGGTGGCGGCCGGCCGCAACCTGGCCGTGCTGGTCGAGGCCGCCGTGCGCAACACCATCCTGCGGCTGCGCGGCATCGACACGCTGCGCGACTTCATGGACCGCCAGCGTGCCGCCATGCAAGCCGAAGCCGCATCGCACTCGCCGCAGGGCCGCCTGCTTTAACAAAGTCGCCACAAAGCGCGCTCCAGCAGGCGAGCGCGGCGGCTTTCTCAAACTTTTGTTGAAAAACGTCAACCCGACACACGGCCATTCCGTTGTGGGAGGGAATGCGCCGAGCACCCGCGACGGCGTTCATCGCGGGCGCGGCGCTCGATCCGCCCGCCCTTCTGACGGTATCCAAGGAGAAAACGATGAAACAACTGATTGCCGCTTGCGCCCTCGCGCTCCCGTTCCTGGCCGGCCAGGCGTTTGCCCAAGGCAGCGCACCGGCTGCTGCAGCTCCGGCCGCACCCGCAGCCAAGACTTCGCAGCAAGAGAAGATGGCGACCTGCGCCAAGGCCAACAAAGGCAAGAAGGGCGCCGATTACAAGAAGGCCCAAAGCGAATGCCTGTCCGGCAAGACCGACGCCGCACCGGCAGCAGCACCGATGACCCAACAGGAAAAGATGGCATCCTGCGCCAAGGCCAACAAGGGTAAGAAGGGCGACGAATACAAGAAGGCCCAGAGCGATTGTCTCAAGGGCTGAGCATCCGCTTAGCGCAATGCCAGAAAGGCGGCCGCCCAGGTCGCCTTTTTTGTTGGTCGCTGCCCTGCCACACAAGGATGCTATCCTCGCAGGATGCGGATCATTCTCATCACCGGTATGTCGGGTTCGGGGAAGTCGGTCGCCCTGAATGTGCTCGAAGACGCAGGCTACTACTGCGTGGACAACCTGCCCGCGCAGTTCATCCCCGAGCTGGCGCGCTATCTGGCGGACCAGGGCTACACGCACCTGGGCATCGCCACCGACATCCGCAGCCGCGAATCGCTGCGCAAGGTGCCCGAGACGATCACCCAGCTGCGCAAGGAACACGATGTCCGCATGCTGTTCCTGACGGCCAGCACGAATGCGCTGGTGCAGCGCTATTCGGAGACGCGCCGGCGCCATCCGCTGTCGATCCGCAACGGCCGGCCCGATGCGGGCAATCCGCCCAGCGTACTCAAGGGTCCCGACACCTCGCTCATCGAAGCCATCGAAATGGAGCGGGAGCTGTTGAGCCCGCTCGCCGATCCGGCGCACCGCATCGACACCAGCACCCTGCGCACCAACGCCCTGCGCGCGTACATCAAGGAATTCATCAGCGACGAGCCGCACGACATCACCCTGATGTTCGAATCGTTCGGCTTCAAGCACGGCGTGCCGACGGACGCCGACCTCGTGTTCGACGTGCGCTCGCTGCCCAACCCCTACTACGATACGCAGCTGCGGCCGCTGACCGGGCGTGACCAGCCCGTCATCGACTTCCTGCAAAGCCAGCCGATGGTGCTGGCGATGGCCGAGGACATCCGCGCCTATGTCGAAAAGTGGCTGCCGAGTTTCATTGCCGACAACCGCAGCTACCTGACCGTCGCCATCGGCTGCACGGGTGGGCAGCACCGCTCCGTCTATATCGCGGAACGGCTCGCCACCTACTTCCGTGCGCATGGTAATGTGTTGGTCCGCCACCGCGAACTGGCGGTAGACGCTTAAACCGCGTCTGCCCCACTGGCCCGCGACTCGCCGCCCGGCCACGTAGCGCTCCGCGAAGGTTCCGCCGACGCCCGCCCATGCAAGACGATATTGCCCTCTCCCCGTTTTCCCCGCTGCCTCCGCTGCCGACCGAGCTGCCATTGTTCCCGCTGCACACGGTGCTGTTTCCGGGTGGCCTGTTGCCGCTGCGCATCTTCGAGGCCCGCTACATCGATATGGTGCGCGCCTGCCTGCGCGAGCAGACCCCGTTCGGCGTCTGCCTGATCGAGCGCGGCAATGAGGTCGCCGCGGACACGCCGCCCCTCCCGGTCGACATCGGCTGCATCGCCCATATCGTCGAATGCGACATGGAGCAGCTCGGCCTGCTGATGATCAAGGTGCGCGGTACGCAACGCTTCAAGGTGCGGTCGGCCGACACCACCGCCGGCGGCCTACTGCGCGGCACCGTGGAGCCGATCGGCGCCGACCTGGAAGACTGCAAGGGTGAACTGTTCGACGATTGCGTCAATGCCCTGCGGCGCATCGTCACGACACTGGGCGCGCGCGAGGAAGGCCAGGTGCCGCTGGCCGAGCCCTATGACTGGGCCAGCCCGAGCTGGGTCGGTAACCGGCTGTGCGAACTGCTGCCGGTGCCGCTCAAGGCCAAGCAGAAGCTGATGGAACTGATGGATGCCGGCATGCGCATCGAGATCGTCCATCGCTACATGAAGCAGCACCACATCCTGTAGCGCGGCCACCGCCGGCCATCACACCAGGCTCGGCTGCGCCAGCATTTCCAGCGCCAGCTTCACGGGCGCCGGCATCCCCACGGTATCGAACCGCGCGAGCGGCACCCAGCGCCAGTCGTCGCCCAGCGCGGCGGGCTGGCGGATGTCCACGCGCAGCAGGTGCATCTGCAGGCGGAAATGCGTAAAGGTATGCATGAGCACGCCGGCCGGCTCGATCGATGACACCGTGCCGTAGGCCTGCGCAGCGGCATGCGCTGCGTCCATCGCCACCGGATGCGCGTCGAGCGCCGTGTCCATGTCGCCCACCAGCGGCAGCGACCACAGCCCGCCCCAGATGCCGCGCTGCGGACGGCGCTGGAGCAGCACCGCACCGTCATGCAGCGCCATCAGCAGGGTGGCCGCGCGCTCGGGGATGGCCTTGCGCGGACGCGGCACGGGCAGTTCCATCACGCGCCCGGTCCGGCGCGCCTCGCACAGCGATTCGAGCGGGCATGCGCGCTCGCCGGTCAGGCATGCCGGCTTGCCACGCGTGCAGACCGTGGCGCCCAGGTCCATCAGGCCCTGCGTGTACGACTGGATGCCGTCCGCCGGGGGCAGCACGGTCTCGGCGATGCGCCACATCGTTTCCTCGACGCGCTTGTCGCCGGGAAAGCCGTCGATGCCGAAGACGCGCGCAAACACGCGCTTGACGTTGCCATCGAGGATGGCCGCGCGCACGCCGTACGAAAACGCGGCGATGGCCGCAGCGGTGGAGCGCCCGATGCCCGGCAGCGCCGCCAGCGCCTCGGGATCGCGCGGAAACACGCCGCCATGCTCGGCCACCACGATCTGCGCGCAGCGGTGCAGGTTGCGCGCGCGGGTGTAGTAGCCCAGGCCCGCCCAGGCGGCCATCACGTCGTCCGCGGGTGCCGCGGCCAGTGCCTGCACGGTCGGGAACCGCTCCACGAAGCGGGCGTAGTAGCCCAGCACCGCCGACACCTGCGTCTGCTGCAACATGATCTCCGACAGCCACACGCGATAGGCATCGCCGGTGTTCTGCCACGGCAGGTGATGGCGGCCGTGGCGGCGCTGCCAGGCGATCACGCGGACGGCGAAATCCTCGGGCAAGGGCGGCAGGACGGGGGCGGACGGCGCGGCGCGGCGCGAACGGCGGGGTGTGGAGGTCATGCGTGTGATGGAGAGACGGCGCGCAGGGAGGCTGCGCTGGCGGGGATCATACCGGAACGAAAAAGGCGCCCGCAGGCGCCTTTTTCTTCGACATACCGTCCGGTCGTCAGGCGGCCACCGACTGGGTCTCCAGCAGCGTGCCGGCCGACAGGATGCGCGACGAGTAGTCGGCGATCGTGCCGCTGCGCTCGTCCAGCGTGTTGAGCATGGCCTCCAGTTCGGCGATGCGCGCCTCCAGCGTGTCGGTCGCCTCGTGGATGCGCTCGATCGAATCGACACGCTTGCGCAGCTGCTTCTGGTGGTCGCGCACCTGGGCTTCGAGCGGCGACATCACCGACTTCAGCCAGATCTCGATGTCGCGGTTCATGTCCTGGAAGGTATCCAGCACGCGACTGGCCACCGTCGAGAACGCGCCGTGCACGAGCTGCGGCTTCGGACGGGTCAGGAAGCTGAACGCGCCGAAGTGCGCGTGCGCCAGCGCCAGCGTCTCCTTGAGATCGGCGTCATAGCGCGTGCCCAGGAAGCGCAGCGGCGGCGACAGCGTGAAGCCGTGCTCGGCGTTGAACTTCTTGTACATGCCGTCGACCATCTGGTGCAGTTGGTCGATGCGGTTGGTAGCATCGCGCACCAGGCCGCTCAGGTGGCCGAACAGCTTCTCCATGTCGTCGCGCAGGCCGCGCGAGAACACGCGTTCCTTCATCTTTTCGCGCGCGTCGCGCATGGTGGTGCGGATCTGCTTGAGCTGCACGCTCTTGATGATCTCCGCGCTGTGGCGGCCGAACACCGTGCGCAGCGCCTGGAACTTGGCGATGCTCTGCTCGAACTCTTCCTTCTCGCCCTGCACGCGCAACAGCATGTGCTTGACCATCGTGTGGTTCTTGCCGCGCAGGCCGCGCAGTTCGAACAGCTGCTCGACGATGTCGCGGCGGCGCGTCTGCAGCAGTTGCTGCGCGCCGGCGGCCATGTCCTTGACGGCCAGCTGCACCTGCTCGGTGACGATCTCGCGCCGCTGCGGAATCAGCTGGTCGGACAGCACCGACTCCAGCTCCAGCAGCCGGCTCTTGGCCAGCAGCGCCGGGTCATGGCTGACCTTGGCCAGCAGGCCCTTCTGCGCCGAGACCGGATAGACGCGTTTAACGTCGATATCCAGCACCTGCGCGGTGGTCACGATCTGGCGGTTGACCTCGGCCTCGACTTCCCGCTCGCTCTTGAGCGGGTCCCACAGGCCGTCGACCTTGTTGAGCACGGCGATGCAGCCCTTGCGCTGGCCGCCGCCCACGTGCGAGCGCCACAGCTCCAGGTCGCTCTTGGTCACGCCGGCATCGGCGGCCAGCACGAACACGACCACGTGCGCATCCGGAATCAGGCGCAGCGTCAGCTCCGGCTCGGTACCGATGGCATTCAGGCCCGGCGTGTCCAGGATCACCAGACCCTGCTTGAGCATCGGGTGCGGGAAATTGATGATGGCGTGGCGCCACTTCGAGACTTCGACGGTGCCCGCGGCATCCACCGAGAAGGCGGCGTCCGGATCGGCATCGTTATAGAGGCCCAGCAATTCGGCCTCTTCCTTGGGCACGCGCACGGTCTCCACCACGTGGCGGAACGCTTCCAGCATGCCCTCGGGCGACGACGGATCGAGCGGCACCGACAGCCAGTGGCTTCCGGCGTCGCGGAAATCGGCGGTGGAGGCATCGTGCAGGCGCGTCTCGATCGGCAGCAGGCGAATCGACGGCGGATGGCTGTCGTCGTACATCAGCTCGGTCGGACACATCGTGGTCCGGCCTGCCGACGACGGCAGGATGCGCCGGCCGAAGTCTGCGAAGAAGATCGAGTTGATCAGTTCGCTCTTGCCGCGCGAAAACTCGGCGATGAAGGCGACCTTCAGCTTATCGCTGCGCAGTACGCCGCGGATACGCTGGGCGCGCATGTCGGCTTGGGCGTCGTAGAGTTCCTGGGCCTGGAGCCAGTCCTGAAATTCCCCCACGGATTGCAATACCGACGCGCGCCAGGCGCTGTATTGCTCGAACTGAGTGCTCAGTGTGTTGTTCATCGTTCTATCGTTTGGATGCGCGCCCCGATCACGCGCGTCAGGCATCTCTGATTACCGCCCTTACGGCACAGAAATGCACAATTTTAGGTGGAACGATACAGGGAACTGCAAGGTTTCGGGGGAACTTTCCGCGCTCCGACAAGGGCTTGCGGGTGCAAGTGTTGCGGGATGCCATCGGCGACGCGACACCCCACTTCGAAAATCTTGCGAAATACTGTGCAAATCGCTTTACGGCGCCGTTTGCCTCACGGCGTGCCGGCCTTCAGCGCTGACAAGCCGGGCAATAGAAAGTCGAGCGCTGGCCCTGCACGATCTGGCGGATCGGCGTGCCGCACACGCGGCACGGCAGGCCGGCGCGGTCGTAGACGAGCGCATCCAGTTGGAAATAGCCGCTCTGCCCGTCCGAGCCGACGAAGTCGCGCAGCGTGCTGCCGCCGCGGGCAATGGCGTCCGCCAGCGTGGCGCGGATGGCCTCCGCCAGCGCCGCATAACGCGGCCGGCTGATGCGCCCGGCCGCCGTGGTGGGCCGGATACCGGCTCGGAACAGGCTTTCCGAGCAATAGATATTGCCGACGCCGACGACGATGTCGCCGGCCAGCAGCACGGTCTTGATGGCGGCGCTGCGGCCGCGGGTGCGGGCATGCATCCAGTTGCCGTCGAAGCGCGCGTCGAAGGGCTCGATGCCGAGGTTGCGCAGCAGCGGATGCGCCGACAGCGCGGCCTCGTCCCCGTCGTGCCATAGCACGGCACCAAAACGGCGCGGATCGCGGTAGCGCAATGTGATGGGCCGGCCGGCCGCGTCCGCGAGCTCGATGTCGAGATGGTCGTGGGTGCCGGGTGCGGCAGGCGTCTCCAGCACGCGCAGGGTGCCGGTCATGCCCAGGTGGACCAGCAGCCAGCCGGCCCCCGCCTGCGGCCCGTGGGCAACGTCGGGCACGCATTCGATCAGCAGATACTTGCCCCGACGCAGCACGCGCGCGACCGTGCGCCCGCCCAGCAGTTCGGGCAGCGCCGGATCGACCGGCCAGCGCAGGCCGTGATGCCGCACCACGGCACGGACGATCCGCCGACCGGTCAGGTGCGGGACGAGTCCCAGCCGGGTGACCTCGACCTCGGGCAATTCAGGCATCGAACCTCCGCCGCATGCGCGGCTCCAATCGGTGATTGATCAGACGGCAATTGTAGCGGTCAGGCTACAATGGGCCGAACCGAATCCGGAGTCTTTTCACCATGCCGCACGCCTTCTCCCGCCCGCCCGCGACGCACCGTTCCGGGCGCTTTCCGCGCAGCCGGGCGCTCCTGCTGGCCTCGCTGCTTGCGGCGGGACTGGCGAGCCTGCCGGCGTGGGCCGCGGCACCGGCCACGCGGACGGCACAGGCGGCCCCTGAAGGCACCAGCCGGGCAGCGGTCCAGCTCGAACGATCCCGACCGCGCGGCAACCTGCTGGCGACCGATCGCACCGACCTGCCGGCCGTCCCGCTCTCCGAAGACATCATGTACCGCGTGCTGGCGTCCGAGGTGTCGCTGCAGCGCGGCCTGATCGAGCCGGCCTACCGCACCTACCTCGGCCTCGCGCAGGACACGCGCGACCCGCGCTTCGCCCAGCGCGCCACCGAGATCGCCTTCCTGACCCGCTCCCCCTCGCAGGCGCTGACGGCCGCGCAGCTGTGGGTCGAGCTCGCCCCCACCTCGATGCCGGCGCGCCAGGTGCAGCAGTTGCTGATGGTCGCCACGGGCCAGTGGAGCGAAGTCGAGCCGATGCTGCAGGCACAGTTGAACAAGGTCTCGCCCGGACAGCGCGCCGAGGCCATCCTGCAACTGCAGCAGCAGATGTCCAAGAGCAGTGACCCGGCCGGTGCCGTTTCCGCCCTGCAGCACCTGACCACGCACGACGCGCAGCGACCGGAAACCCACCTGGCGCTGGCCCGCGCCAAGGTGGTCGCCAAGGACAACACCGGCGCGCTGTCCGAGCTCGACACCGCGCTCAAGCTGCGCCCCGGCTATGAAGATGCCGCCATCCTGGCCGCCGAACTGCGCGCCGACAACGATCCCAACGCCGCCATCAGCGGCCTGCGTACGTTCCTGAAGGCGGCGCCGGCTTCCATCGACGGGCACCTCGCGCTGGCCCGCATGTACCTGGTCCGCAATCAGAACGACCAGGCGCGCGCCGAATTCGAGACGCTCAGGAAAATCGCCCCGACCGACCCGCGCATCCCGCTGGCGCTGGGCCTGCTCAACCTACAGCAACGGCAGTACGACTCGGCCGAACAGTATCTGAAGGAATATGTCGCGCAGGCCGCCAAGTCGCCCGCGCTGAGCCCCGAGCCCGGCTACCAGGGCCTGGCGCAGGTGGCCGAGGAAAAACGCGACTACGCCGGCGCCATCACGTGGCTGGACAAGATCGCCGGCGCCTCGAACGGCGAGGGCGACGGCCAGGTGGCGCTTGCCGCCGGCATCAAGCGCGCCCAGTTGCTCGGCAAGCTGCGTCGCATCGATGAAGCGCAGCACGCCTTCGACGAGCTCATCGCCGACACCGAAGACGTGCCCGACGGCCCGCGCCGGCAAGCCCTGATGGACGGCATCCGCCAGGCCGAGGTCGGCATGCTGATGGACGCCAAGGCGTACGGACGCGCACGTGCCCGCGTCAACGACCTCCTGAGGACCAGCCCCGATAGCGTCGAATACACCTATCAGCTGTCGATGCTCGAAGAGCACGACGGCCATTACGACAACATGGAAACCCTGCTGCGCAAGGTGATCGACCTGCGCCCGGGCCAGGCGATCGGCTACAACGCGCTCGGCTACTCGCTGGCCGATCGCAACATCCGCCTGCAGGAGGCGCAGGAACTGCTGGAAAAAGCCGTATCGCTGGCGCCGGACGATCCCTACATCGCCGACAGCCTGGGCTGGGTCAAGTACCGCCGCGGCGACCTGCCGGCCGCCACCGACATCCTGAGCAAAGCCTGGGCCGCCGCGCCGCAGGCCGAGATTGGCGCCCACCTGGGCGAAGTGCTGTGGCAGTCGGGCAAGCAGGACGATGCGCGCAAGGTCTGGACCGAAGCCGCCAAGCTCGATGTCAACGACGCGACCCTGCGCGAGACACTGCACCGCTTCAGCCAGCCGCTGCCGGACGCGCCCACGAGCGCGAACTGATGGCGACCGTGTTTTCGCGAGCACTCGGCGCGCTGGTACTGGGTGCGGCGTGCGCGCTGTTTGCAGGCTGCGCCAGCGTGCGGCCGGCCAACGACCTCTTCGCCGGCACGCAGGACGGCGACGCCACCATCACGCGCTACCAGGGCCGCTTTTCGGCGCGCTACGTGCAGGACGACGCGCAGCAGAGCGCGGTCGGCAGCTTTCTGTGGCGCGAACGGGGGGCGGACGTGCAGTTGGAGTTGATGTCGCCGCTGGGCCAGACGCTCGCCATCGTCAGCCAGAACCGACAGGGCGCCACCCTCGAGCTGCCCAACCAGCCGCCGCGCCGCGCCGCCGAAGTGGATACGCTGATGCAGGACGCGCTCGGCTTCTCGCTGCCGGTCTCCGGCTTGCGCGACTGGCTGCGCGCCCGCCCCACGCCCGGCACGCCGGCCCGCGTGGCGCGCGACGCGCAATCGCGCCCCGAAACCATCGAGCAGAACGGGTGGACGGTGCACTACGTCACCTGGAGCGACGATGGCGACAACAGCGCCACCAATGCCCGCGTACGCCGGCTGGATCTCGACCGGCCCCAGGGCGCGGGCGGCGCGCCGGGCCCGCTGTCCGTGCGCCTCGTGCTCGACCAGTAAGACCGTCACCATCCCGCCATGCCCTCCGCGCCCACCGAACTGCGCGACTGTCCCGCGCCCGCCAAGCTCAACCTGTTCCTGCACGTGGTCGGCCGCCGGCCGGACGGCTATCACCTGCTGCAGACCGTGTTCCAGCTGATCGACTGGTGCGACACCCTGCACTTCGGCCGCCGCGCCGACGGCCGCCTGGTGCGCACCACCGACATCCCCGGCGTTCCGGCTGACGAAGACCTGGTCATCCGTGCCGCCCGCCTGCTGCAGGCAGAGACCGGCTGCGCCTACGGCGCCGACATCGCGCTGGAAAAACGCCTGCCGATGGGCGGCGGCATCGGCGGCGGCTCGTCCGATGCGGCGACGGCGCTGCTGGCGCTCAACCGCCTGTGGGGGCTCGACCTGCCGCGCGCGAAGCTGATGTCGCTGGGCCTGCGCCTGGGCGCCGATGTGCCCTTCTTCCTGTTCGGCCAGAACGCATTTGCCGAGGGCATCGGCGAAGAACTGACACCGATCGCACTGCCGCCGGCAACCTTTGTGGTCATCCATCCGCGCGTCCATGTCCCCACCCCCGAAATTTTTTGCGATGAGGGGTTGACACGTAACACTCCCCTCACCATAATTACGGACTTTCCTGACCAACAAATTGTTTTCGCTTACGGTCGCAACGATCTGCAAGCGGTGGCGGAAAGGAAATACGGCGAAATCGCCCGAGCTCTTGCCTGGCTGCGTCAGTTCAGCCCACTGGTAAGGATGACCGGATCCGGCGCCTGCGTGTTCGCACCGTTTGATCGTGCAGAACAGGCACAAGCGGTGGCGGATCAGGTGCCTTCCGAATGGGAAGGTCGGTGTGCGGCAGGTCTGACGCATCACCCGCTCGCGATGTTTGCTGTATAAGGTTTACAGCTTTTGCTTCTGCAACGGAAGCAAGGGCCGATCGGTTGTGTAGGGGAGTCGCCAAGTTGGTCAAGGCACCGGATTTTGATTCCGGCATGCGAGGGTTCGAGTCCTTCCTCCCCTGCCATTTTCTTCCTCATGTTCCCAGCAATTGCCCGGTTGGCGCTTCAGCCAACCGGCGCGTCTGAAGTCGAAAAACAGGTGCCCCGATGAGCAGCGAAGGCTTGATGGTCTTTACCGGCAATGCCAACCCGAAACTCGCAGACGCTGTCGTCAAGCATCTCAACATCCCGCTAGGCAAGGCCCTTGTCGGCCGGTTCTCGGATGGTGAAGTCCAGGTCGAGATCCAGGAAAACGTGCGCGGCAAGCACGTGTTCATCCTGCAATCCACCTGCGCGCCGACCAACGACAATCTGATGGAACTGATGGTGATGGTCGATGCGCTCAAGCGGGCGTCCGCCCGTCGCATCACCGCCGCCATCCCCTATTTCGGCTATGCCCGCCAGGACCGCCGTCCGCGTTCGGCGCGCGTGGCCATCTCGGCCAAGGTCGTGGCCAATATGCTGGAAGTCGCCGGCGTCGAGCGCGTGCTGACGATGGACCTCCACGCCGACCAGATCCAGGGCTTCTTCGACATCCCGGTCGACAACATCTACGCGTCGCCGATCCTGCTCGAAGACCTGAACAAGAAGAACTACGACAACCTGCTGGTGGTGTCGCCCGACGTGGGCGGTGTGGTGCGTGCACGTGCACTCGCCAAGCAGCTTGGTGTCGACCTGGCGATCATCGACAAGCGCCGCCCCAAGGCCAACGTGGCCGAAGTGATGAACATCATCGGCGAGGTCGAGGGCCGCAACTGCGTGATCATGGACGACATGATCGATACCGGCGGCACGCTGTGCAAGGCTGCGCAGGTGCTCAAGGAGCGCGGCGCCAAGCAGGTGTTCTCGTACTGCACGCACCCGGTGCTGTCGGGTGGCGCGGCGGCGCGCATTGCCGAATCGGCGCTGGACGAAGTGGTCGTGACCGACACCATCCCGCTGCGCGACGATGCTGCCCAGTGCGGCAAGATCCGCCAGCTGTCGACGGCGCCGCTGCTGGCCGAGACCTTCACCCGCATCGTGCGCGGCGACTCGATCATGTCGCTGTTTGCTGAATAATTCAGCAGGGCTCGGGCGTCCTGTTATAATTCAGTGCTTTACTGCGCAAATGCCGGCCTAGTCGGCGGTTGCGCGATATCCAACGGGGTGCATCGGCGCCCCGTTTCACCAGACGGCTTGGTCGCGAGTCGTCTTTTTCGTTTGGAGCAATCATGAAAGTTGTCGCTTTCGAGCGTAGCGTCCAGGGTACGGGTGCGAGCCGCCGCCTGCGCAATGCTGGCAAGACCCCGGCCATCATCTACGGTGCTGGCGCAGAGCCGAAACTGATCGAACTCGATCACAACGCGCTGTACCACGCGCTGAAGAAGGAAGCCTTCCACTCGTCGATCCTCGACATCGAAGTGGCCGGCACGGTGGAAAAGGCGCTGCTGCGCGATTTCCAACTGCACCCGTTCAAGCAACTGGTTCTGCACGTCGACTTCCAGCGCGTGTCGGCCACGGAAAAGATCCACGTCAAGGTGCCGCTGCACTTCCTGAACCAGGAAACCGCGCCGGGCGTGAAGCTGGGCCATGGCATCGTCAACCACATCCTGAACGACGTTGAAGTGTCGTGCCTGCCGGCCGACCTGCCGGAGTTCATCGAAGTGGACCTGGGCAACCTGGAAATCGGCCAGACCCTGCACATCTCCGACCTGAAGCTGTCGAAGGGCGTGACCATCGTGACGCACGGTGGCGACGAAAACCCGGCCGTGGCCAACATCAGCGTGCCGGCTGGCGAAGTGTCCGCCGCTGCCGCCGAGTCGGGTGGCGAAGGCGACAAGCCCGCCGCCTAAGGTGCCGGACCGTCGCGCCATACCGGCGCGATCGGAAGGAAAGCCCGCCGAGCCTGTCTCGCCGGGCTTTTTTTCTGCCTGCGCCACCGTGCATCCGCTCACGCGAAGCGGCTATGCTTGTACGATCACGGGGCGCATCGTTCACCCGCTTCCCTCCGAATCGCATGATCAAACTCATTGTCGGGCTCGGCAACCCGGGCGCCGAATATGCAGCGACGCGGCACAACGCCGGCTTCTGGCTGGTCGACCAGCTCGCACGCATGGGCCACGTGACGCTGCGCAACGAAACGCGCTTCCACGGCTACGCGGCGCGTGCCACGCTGTGGAGCCATGAGGTCTGGCTGCTGCAGCCGCAGACCTTCATGAACCGCTCGGGCCTCGCCACGGTGGCGCTGGCGCGCTTCTACAAAATCCTGCCCGATGAGATCCTGGTCGTGCACGACGAACTAGACCTGCTGCCGGGTGCCGTCAAGCTGAAGCTGGGCGGCGGCTCGGGCGGGCACAATGGCTTGAAGGACATCGCGGCTCACCTGACCACGCAGCAGTTCTGGCGGCTGCGCCTGGGCATCGGGCATCCGCGGAATCTGCTGCCGCCCGGCACGGCGCCGTCCGGCCAGCACGATGTCGCCAACTTCGTGCTCAAGGCGCCGCGCAGGGAAGAACAGGAACTGATCGACCGCGCCATCGATCGCAGCCTGGATGCGCTGCCGGACCTGGTTGCCGGCAACGCCGAGCGCGCGATGATGCGCCTGCACACCACAGGCTGACGCGCGCAGGACAGCACCATGAAGCCACCCATCCTGTCGTCCCGCACCTGTGCGCCGATTGCGCTCGCACTCGGCCTATGGGCCGCGGCGACGGCCCTGCCCGCCGCCGGCGAGGTCTATCGTTGCACCGAGAACGGCCAGACGGTGTACTCCGATCATCCCTGCGGATCGCACGCCGTGACCGTGCCGCTGCTCGACAGCACGCCGAGCGCCGCCGACCAGAAGGCCGCGCGCGAACGCGCTGCCGACGAAGCGGTACAGGTGCGCGAGGCACAGACCGCCCGCCGCAAGGCCCAGGCGGCAGAAGACGCGCGCCTTGCCGCCGAGGCACGCCTTGCCGCCGAGGCCGCCGAGCAGGCGCGGCGCGATCAGAAACGCGCCCGACTGGTGCAGCAGGACGTGGGCGCGCGCTATTGCCATCGGGTCTACGTTGGCCCGATGCCGTATCCGTACCCGGTCCCGATGGCGCCGCCGCCGGTGCAGATTCCGACACCGATGCCGCGCATCGTCCCGGGGCAACAGGCCGGCAACAGCGGCGGCAAGCCGCTGCCGTTCGTGCAGGCGCCCGTCACCCGCCCCGCGCCGATCGTGCCGCGCCCGCCGCACCACCCGTATCCGCCGGCCTACCGCATCGTCTGCGAGCCTGGCTACGTGTATGACGGGCCGGAGGACCTGCTGCCGGTGGAATGAGGGAGCGGGCGAGCGCATTCACGAAAAAAAAGAGACGGCCGGAACCGTCTCTTTTTTTGCGTGCGCCGCGCGCTAGGCAGCGGTCAGCTTGAGGTACTTCTGCATCAACTGCTCGGGGGTCTCGGCATGGGCCGGGTCGTTGGGGATGCACTCGACCGGACACACCTGCTGGCACTGCGGTGCGTCGAAGTGGCCGACGCACTCGGTGCACTTGCCCGGGTCGATCACGTAGATCTCCGGGCCCATCGAAATCGCGCCGTTGGGGCACTCGGGCTCGCAGACGTCGCAATTGATGCACTCATCGGTAATCATGAGCGCCATGATGCCTTCCTTGAAATGACCGGCGGGAGCGTTCCCGCCAAGCGGCCATTTTAAGCCGTTTTGTCGGACTCGGCATGCCGGCGGCCGACCTTCTCGACCAGCCACCGCTCCACCGACGGGAAGACGAACTTGCTGACATCGCCGCCCAGCTGGGCAATCTCCCGCACGAAGGTGCCGGAGATGAACTGGTATTGGTCGGACGGCGTGAGGAACATGGTTTCCACGTCCGGCAGCAGGTAGCGGTTCATGCCGGCCATCTGGAATTCGTACTCGAAGTCCGACACGGCACGCAGCCCGCGCACGATCACCCGCGCGTTGTTCTTGCGCACGAAATCCTTGAGCAGGCCGGAAAAGCCTTCCACCCGCACGTTGGGGTAGTGGCCCAGCACTTCCCGCGCGATGTGGATGCGCTCCTCGAGCGCGAAGAAGGGCCGCTTGTTCGGGCTCTGTGCCACCCCGACGACGAGCTCGTCGAAGATGTTGGATGCGCGCCGCACGAGATCCTCGTGGCCGCGCGTGAACGGATCGAATGTGCCGGGATAAACCGCGATCACCATGGTTCCTCCACCAAGGGGAAAAAAGCGTCCGGTGGCGCGGCGAGGTACTTGGCCGCGCCTGCTGCGGTCGGACACGATTGTCGTGCGCGGCAGACCCCGAATCTGCCGCCCGCATTGCCAGGATCGGGTCGGAACGCCCAAGCCCGGCGGCAACGTGCCGCCGGCTGCCCATGCCCCGGCGACAAGCGGCGTAGTTTAACCGTTTTTGCGCAGCAGCAAATGGGCATGCACCGCGCCGGCGCGCAGGTGCCTGTGCAGCACCACGCCGGCCGGAAGCGGCATGCCGGCCTCCGGTACAGCGCCTTCGCCCGACGCAGCCTCCACCAGCGGACGCGGCGACTCCACATAGATCAGCCCGCCCTCGGGCACCACGCGCAGCGCGGCTTCCAGCGCCCGCAGGGTCCAGTCCTGCACGAACGGCGGATCGATGAAGATCAGGTCGAATGCGCCGTCGGCCTGGCGCGCGAGCCAGGCGAAGACATCACCCGCCACGATGTCGACCATGCCGGCGCGCAGCTTGTCGCGCACTGCGTGCAGGGCGCGCAGCGCGGGCGCATGGCTTTCCACCAGCGTGACCCGCGCCGCGCCGCGCGAGGCGGCCTCGAAGCCGAGCGCGCCGGTACCGGCGAAGAGATCGGCGCAGCGCCAGCCGGCCAGGTCCGGGCCGAGCCAGTTGAACAGGGTCTCGCGGACGCGATCGCCGGTCGGGCGCAGGCCCTCGGCATCGATCACCGGCAGCGGCGTGCGTTTGTATTGCCCGCCGATGATCCGCACCTGGTGCGGCGCGCGGGCATGCGACGTGGCGGACGAAGTCTTGGGACGATTGGGAGTACGGGAAGCCATGGGCGCGATTGTAGAGCCTGCGCAAACAAAAACCGGCGGGGATGCCGCCGGTTTTTTTCGGTCGGGAGCCAGCCCGGCCGTCAGTTCGGAGCCGGACCGCCCACCACGATGGTCGCCATGGTCTGCGGCTGCAGCACGCGCTGGAACGCGGCGCGCACCTGCTCGCGCGTGACGGCCGCGATGCGCTGCGTCCAGGTGTCCAGGTAGTCGAGCGGCAGGTTGTACCACGCGATGTTGGCGACGTTGTCCAGCAGTTTGCGGTTGCTGTCCAGGCGCAGCGGGAAACCGTTGACGAGGTTGTCCTTGGCGGCCTTGAGCTCGGCATCGGTCGGGCCCTCGGCGACGAAGTGGGCGACCGTATCGCGCACCACGGTCAGCGCCTGCTCGGTCTGGTCCTTGCGCGTCTGCAGCGCCAGCTCGAACGGGCCCAGCTGCGCGGCCGGCACGAAATAGCTGCCGATGCTGTAGGTCAGGCCGCGCTTCTCACGGACTTCGTTGGTCAGGCGCGAGCTGAAGCCGCCGCCGCCCAGCACGTAGTTGCCGACCAGCAGCGGGAAGTAGTCCTTGTCGCTGCGCGCGATGCCGGGCTGCCCCATCACGATGGTCGCCTGCTGCGCCGGGTGCGCAATGCGCACGATGTCGGCCTTGGCCAGCGGCGCATCGACGGCGGGCAGCGCGGGCGGCGTGGCGCCGTCCGGCGGCAGGCCGCGCGTGACCTGCTCGGCGATGGCCTCGGCCTCCTGCCGGCTGATCGCCCCGATCAGCGTGACCACGGCGCGCTTGGCGGTGTAGTTGGCGTGGTAGAAGCGCAGGATGTCGTCGCGGGTGATGCTCTGCACCGTGTCGGGCGTCGCCGACTGGCCGTACGGGTGCGTGCCGTAGATGGCCGTGCCGAAGGCGCGGTCGGCCAGCACCTGGGGCTTGGTCAGCGACTCGCGGATGGCGGCGACCGTGCGCTGCTTGTCGCGCGTCAGCACGGCGTCGGGCACGGTGGGCGCGGCGACGATCTGCGCCATCAGGTCCACCGCGGGCTGGCGCTCGGCCGGATCGGACAGCGTGCGCAGGCGCAGGCTGGTGCGGTCGCCGCCGGCGCCGCCCGAGAAGCTGGCGCCCACGTCGGCAAAGGCATCGGCGATGGCCGCCTCGTCGCGCGCCGGCGTGCTGCCGACGGCCTCGACGCCCTTGTCGAGCATGCCCACCGTCAGCGAGGCGAGGCCGACCTTGGCCGCCGGCTCATAGCGCGTGCCGGCATCGACATCGAGGTTGATATCGAGCATCGGGATCGACGGGCTCGGCACGAAGAACACGCGCGCGCCGGTGGCGGCCGTCCAGTGCTCGATCGGCAGCGCGGCCAGCGCACCGTGCGCCGCGGCGGCCAGCATGCCGGCCAGGAACGTCTTCAGGGTCAGGGACATGGCGCGCATCAACGCAGCCCTCCTTCATCTCGCATGCCGGGAACGGGCTTGCGCGCCGGCTTGTTCGGGTCGATCGGTTGCGGCAACAGCGTCGCCACGACCAGGTTGTCTTCGGTGAAATAGGTCTTGGCGACCTGCTGGACCTGCGCGGGCGTCACGGACTTGATCTTCTCCAGAATACGGTCCAGGTCGCGCCACGACAGGCCGGTCATCTCGGCCATGCCGATCTCCATGCCCTGGCCGAACACCGAATCGCGCTTGTAGATCTGCGCGGCCACGACCTGGGCCTTGACGCGCTTGAGCTCGGCTTCGGTCACGCCATCCTTGGCGATGCGGTCGATCTGCGCGCGCAGCGCCTGCTCGATCTCGGCGGTGGTGTGGCCGTCGGCGGGCACGCCGTCCAGCAGGAAGATCGACGGGCCACGGTTCATGCCGTCGTAGCCGGCGTTGACGTCGTCGGCGAGGCGCCCGCCTTTTTCATCCTTGCCCTTGACCAGCAGGTTGGGCAAGCGGGCGTTGTCGTAGCCGTCGAGCACGGCGGACAGCACTTCCAGCGCATACGGATCGACATCCTTCTCCACGTCCCGCAGCGGCGGCGCCTTGTAGGCGAGCACCACATACGGATTCTCGGCCGGCGCCTTGACCCAGATGCGCTTGACGCCGACCTGCTTGGGCTCGTCCTGCACATAGCGGCGCGGCAGTGCGTGCGGCTTGAGCTTGCCGTAGGTGCGCTGGGCCTGGCGGAAGACCTCGTCCGGGTTGACGTCGCCGGTGACGACCACCGTCGCGTTGTTGGGCGCGTACCACTTGTGATACCAGTCCTGCGCGTCCTGCACCGTCATCGTGTCGAGGTCGGACGGCCAGCCGATGGTCGGGTTGCGGTACGGCGCGGCGTTGAAGAGCACGGCGAGCATCTGCTCGTAGACCGTGGCGCGGGCGGAGTCGTCGATGCGCATGCGGCGCTCTTCCTTGACCACGTTCATCTCCGGCTTGAATTCCTTGTCGGTCAGCTGGAGGTTGGCCATGCGGTCGGCTTCGAGCGCCATCACGTCGGCCAGGTGCGACTTCTCGATCTGCTGGAAGTACATCGTGAAGTCGCGCGTGGTCATGGCGTTCTCGCGGCCGCCCAGGGCGGCGACGCGGCGCGAGAACTCGCCGGGGCCGACGACCCGGGTGCCCTTGAACATCATGTGCTCGAGCATGTGGGCGACACCGGTGGTGCCGTTGTGCTCATCGATGCTGCCGGCGTGGTACCACACCATGTGGGCGACGGTGGGCGCGCGATGGTCTTCCTTGACGATCAGGCGCAGGCCGTTGGCGAGCCGGTATTCGTGTGTGTCGGCCTGGCTGGCGCCGACCTTGGCGCCGGTGAGCGCGGCGGCCTGGCGCGCCGCCATCGGGGACGGAGCCGGCACCTGCGCACCGGCCTCGCCGGCCAGCAGGGCAACCGCCAGGGTGATGCCCGCCCAGCGCAGGCCGGTGCGGGCGGAATTTGAAACGGATTGCGGGGAAGAGCGCATAGAGGCCGTCTGATAAAATTCGACGCTTGATTCTAACGGCGAAATTGACTGCCTTTTACGATGTTTAGTTTCTGGAAGAAGCGCAAGGCAGAGCCCCAGCCGGCTGCCGAACCGGCGCCGCCCGCCGCCGCACCCGAAGCCGCACAGGCTCCTGCCCCGGCCCCAGCCCCGGTTGCCGCCCCCGTCCCCACGCCGGCGCCCGCCCCGGTCGCCGTGCCGGATACGCCGGCCGCGCCGGCTGCGCTGGACATGCAGGCCGACGACATCGAGACCGTGCCGACGCCGCCCGTGGTGGAGCAGGCACGCAAGGGCTGGATGTCGCGCCTGCGCTCGGGCCTGTCGAAGACCAGCAAGAGCCTGACCACGCTGTTCGTCGGCGTGAAGGTGGACGAAGCGCTGTTCGAGGAGCTGGAGACCGCGCTGCTGATGGCCGATGCCGGCGTCGATGCCACCGAATACCTGCTGGACGAACTGCGCCGCCGCGTGAAGGCCCAGCGCATCGAGACCGCCGAGGGCGTGAAGACCGCGCTGCGCGACCTGCTCATCGAGCTGCTGCATCCGCTCGAAAAGACCATGGTGCTCGGCCGCGACCAGCCGACGGTGATCATGATCGCGGGCGTCAACGGCGCCGGCAAGACCACCAGCATCGGCAAGCTGTGCAAGCACTTCCAGACCTATGGACAGTCCGTGCTGCTGGCCGCCGGCGACACCTTCCGCGCCGCCGCGCGCGAGCAGTTGGTGATCTGGGGCCAGCGCAACAACGTGACCGTGGTGGCGCAGGAATCGGGCGACCCGGCCGCCGTGATCTTCGACGCGGTGAACGCGGCGCGTGCCCGCGGCATCGACATCGTCATGGCCGACACCGCCGGCCGCCTGCCGACCCAGCTGCACCTGATGGAAGAGCTGAAGAAGGTGCGCCGCGTGATCGGCAAGGCGATGGCGACCGCGCCGCACGAGACCCTGCTGGTGATCGACGCCAACACCGGCCAGAACGCGCTGGCGCAGGTGAAAGCCTTCGACGATACGCTCGGCCTGACCGGCCTGATCGTCACCAAGCTGGACGGCACCGCCAAGGGCGGCATCCTGGCCGCCATCGCGCGGCAGCGGCCGGTACCGGTGTATTTCATCGGCGTGGGCGAGCAGGTGGAAGACCTGCAGCCGTTCTCCGCGCGCGAGTTCGCCGACGCGCTGCTGGGCTAAGCGCCCATCAGCAGCGTCAGCGCGATCGCCCACATCACCACGCCGATCAGCGCATCGAGCACCCGCCAGGCGACTGGCCTGGCGAACACCGGCTCCAGCAGCCGCGCGCCGAACCCCAGCAGCGAGAACCACAGGATCGACGCGCACATCGCGCCGCCGGCGAACGCCACGTTGGCCGGCATCGCATAGCGCCCGCCGATGGCGCCCAGCAGCACCACGGTGTCGAGGTAGACGTGCGGATTGAGCAGCGACAGCGCCAGCGCGGACGCCAGCACCTGCGCATGCGAGGCCTTGTCGCCGTTGCGCGCCTGCAACCGCTCGGCGCCGTGCCACGCCGCCCGGAACGCCCGCGCGCCGTAGGCCAGCAGGAAGGCCGCGCCGGCCCAGCGCACCGCCGTCAGCCAGGCCGGGTGCGCCGAGATCAGCGTGCCCATGCCTGCCACGCCCAGCGCGATCAGCGCCATGTCGCACAGCGCGCAGATCAGCACCACGCCAAGCACGTATTCGCGGCGCAGCCCCTGCCGCAGCACGTACGCGTTCTGCGCACCGATCGCCACGATCAGGCTCGCGCCCAGGCCGAAGCCCGACAGCGCCGCGCCGATCAGCGGCGCGCTCTCCGGGCCGGCGCCCGTCATGCGGATGCGGCGTCGGGCTGGGCGGCGGGCGCGGCGCGCTGGAACGCCGGCTGGGCCATGCAGTGCGCGAAGATGCGGGCGAGCGTCGGGTAGTCTTCCACCGCCACATCGAAGCGCTTGCCGTTGAAGACCTGCGGCACCAGGCACAGGTCGGCCAGCGTCGGCGTGTCGCCCACGCAGCAGGCGCCGGTGCGCGGCGACTGCGACAGGCGCGTCTCCAGCGCGGCGAAGCCCAGGCGCACCCAATGGCGATACCAGTCATTGCGGGCGTCGTCGCCCACGTTGAAAGTGTGCTTGAGGTACTTGAGCACGCGCGGGTTGTTCAGCGGATGGATCTCGCAGGCGATCGCCAGCGCGATGGCGCGGATGTGGGCGCGATCGGCCGCCGAACCCGGCAGCAGCGTCGGCTCGGGATGCGTCTCTTCCAGATACTCGACGATCGCCAGCGACTGGTTCAGGACCTCGGTGCCGTCGCACAGCACCGGCACCAGCGCATCCGGGTTCAGCTTGACGAAGTCGGGCGCGGCCTGCTCGCCCTTGAGCAGGTGCACCGGCGCATAGTCATACGGCAGGCCCTTGATCTCCAGCGCGATGCGCACGCGGAACGACGCCGAGCTGCGGAAGTAGTTGTACAGCTTGACCGACATCGCTCACACCACCTTCACGTGCAGCTCGCCCACGCCGTCGATCCGGCCGACCATCAGGTCGCCGATCGAGACCGGGCCGACGCCCTCGGGCGTGCCGGTGAAGATCAGGTCGCCGGGGCGCAGCTCGAACAGGCGGGACAGGTGGGCGATGGTCTCGGGCACCGACCAGATCAGATCGGACAGGTCGCCGTGCTGATGCGCCTTGTCGTTGACCGACAGCGTGATGGCGCCGCGGTCGGGGCTGGCCACCGCCTGGGCCGGCACGATCGGGCCGATCGGGGCGGAGCCGTCGAAGGCCTTGCCGGTCTCCCACGGGCGGCCGCCCTTCTTGGCGGCGTTCTGCAGGTCGCGGCGGGTCATGTCCAGACCGATGGCGTAGCCGTAGATGTGCTGGGCGGCCGACTCCACCGCGATGTCGCGCCCGCCAGTGCCGATGGCGACGACCAGCTCGATCTCGTAGTGGCAATCGCGGGTCTCGGTCGGATAGACGAACTGGCCAGTGGTGCCGTCGGCGACGTAGCGCACGGCATCGGCCGGCTTGCAGAAGAAGAACGGCGGTTCGCGATCCGGGTCGGAGCCCATTTCCCGCGCATGGGCAGCGTAGTTGCGGCCCACGCAATAGACGCGGCGCACCGGAAACTCGCCGGCTGCGCCACGGACGGGAATGCCGGTGACGGCCGGCGGGGTGACGACGAAATCGGTCATGCGGATCTCCTCAGGTGATGTTCCGGTCGGCCGCGGCTTCCGTGCCGCCAGCGAAGCAGTGAGGATACACTGTGGCCATTGCCCGCTTGCGCACCGCCCCGGCGCGGTTCTTGCATGGGTGGCGTGCATCACGCCCCACTTTGCACCATGCAAACCAAGCCGCCCGCCCCCTCCGTTCCTCGTGCCATGGCACCTACGCGCGTGCTGCTGGTGCGCGATCCGCTCGACGCGGAGCTGGTCAACCTGGAGCTGATCCGCGCCGGACTGGCCGAGGCCGGCTTCGTGGACGTGGGCGTGGCCGATGCCGACCTGATGCTGCCCGAGCGCATCGCCCAGACCCAGCCGGACATGGTGATCGTGGCCTCCGAATCGGCCGCGCGCGACACCATCGAGCACGTCTGCGTGGCCACCCAGCATGCGCCGCGCCCCATCGTGCTGTTCACCGACAACGACGACGCGAGCCGCATCAAGGCGGCGTTCGCGGCCGGCATCACCGCCTATATCGTCGACGGGCTCAAGCCGACCCGCGTGAAGGCGGTACTGGATGTCGCCTACGCGCGGTTCGAGCACGAGCGCGCGCTGCGCGCCGAGCTGGACAACGCCAAGACCCAGCTGGCCGAGCGCAAGGTACTCGAGCGCGCCAAGGGCCTGCTGATGCAGCAGATGCAGTTGTCGGAAGACGAAGCCTTCAAGCGCCTGCGCAAGATGGCGATGGACCGCAACATCAAGCTGGTGGAAGCAGCCCAGCGGGTCATCGACGTCATGGCCGGATAGGCCGCCGGCACCGCCCACTTCTGGTGCGCCGCACAACGGCGGCGCAACCAGGTGCACCAATCGCGCACGGCCGCACGGCCGGGCGAGGCCGCGGCATGGTCGCCATCCACTCCGTTCCCCGGCCCGTGCGCATGGCATACCCCTTGCGAATGTCGTCCCAGCCGGTGCCAACGTGGGTATCGGCATGGGACAACGGCGTCCCGGCGTAACCGCGGACGACCCCTCCTCGCGACGGGCGGCGCGGCGTGCCGGGACGCCTTTTCTTTGGAGCCACGGATGGCCGCGCCGAGCAAGACCGACACCCCGATCAACCCCAAGCGCCGGCGTGTGCTGGCAACCGTCGCTGGAGGCAGCGCAATGGCATTGATAGACCCGCTGGTGCGCGCCGGGGCCTGGGCGGCCGGCTCCGACGCGCCCGAGAAGACCGAGCTGAAGGTCGGCTTCATCCCGCTCACCGACTGCGCATCGGTGGTGATGGCGGCCACGCTGGGCCTGGACAAGAAATACGGCATCAAGATCGTGCCGTCCAAGGAGGCCTCATGGGCCGGCGTGCGCGACAAGCTGGTCTCGGGCGACCTGGATGCGGCCCATGTGCTGTACGGCCTCGTCTACGGCGTGCAGCTCGGCATCGGCGGCCCGAAGAAGGACATGGCCGTGCTGATGACGCTCAACAACAACGGCCAGGCGATCACGCTGTCGTCCAAGCTCAAGGAAGCCGGCGTGCGGGACGGCGCCTCGCTCAAGGCCCTGATGACCCGGGAGAAGCGCGACTACACCTTCGCCCAGACCTTCCCCACCGGCACGCACGCGATGTGGCTGTACTACTGGCTGGCCGCGCACGGCATCCACCCGCTGCAAGACGCCAAGGCGATCACCGTGCCGCCGCCGCAGATGGTCGCCAACATGCGCGTGGGCAACATGGACGGCTACTGCGTGGGCGAGCCGTGGGGCGCGCGCGCCATCGCCGACGGCATCGGCTTCACCGCCGAGACCACGCAGGCGATCTGGAAGGACCATCCCGAGAAGGTGCTCGGCACCACGGCCGAGTTCGCGCAGAAGTATCCGAACACCGCGCGCGCGCTGACGGCCGCCGTGCTGGAGGCCTCCAAGTTCATCGATGCCTCGGCCTCGAACCGGCGCAAGACGGCCGAGACGGTGGCCGCCAAGTCCTACGTCAACACCGACATGGACATCATCCTGGACCGCATGCTCGGCCGCTACACCAACGGCCTGGGCAAGACCTGGGACGATGCGGACCCGATGCGCTTCTACCACGACGGCGCGGTCAACTTCCCGTACCTGTCGGACGGCATGTGGTTCCTCACGCAGCACAAGCGCTGGGGCCTGCTGAAGACGCACCCCGACTACCTGGCGGTCGCCCGGCAGGTCAACCGCGTCGACATCTACAAGCAGGCCGCGGCCGCCACCGGCACACCGCTGCCCAAGAGCGACCTGCGCACCGCCAAGCTGATCGACGGCGTGGTGTGGGATGCAAAGAACCCCGCCGCCTACGCCGACAGCTTCAAGATCAAGGCCTGATCTTCGGATCGTCACGTCGATGGAGCCCGACATGAACACGCTTGCCAAAGCCTTGCCCGGCGCGCACGCCAGCGCCGGTTCCGTACCGCCCAAACCCGCCTGGCGCGACTGGCTGGCGGCCGCCGTCGTCAAGGGATTCCCGCCCATGCTGGGCTTCGCGCTGTTCGTGCTGGCCTGGCAGGGCATCGCCATGGCCGTCCCGGCGCTGCCCACGCCGGCGCTCACCTGGAAGGCCGCGGTGGCCCTCTTTACCGATCCGTTCTACCGCAACGGACCGAACGACCAGGGCGTCGGCTGGAACGTGCTGTCGTCGCTGGCGCGCGTGGGCGCGGGCTTCGGCATGGCCGCCGTGATCGGCATTCCGGCGGGCTTCCTGCTCGGGCGCTTCGCCTTCCTGAACGCGATGGCCTCGCCGATCATCAGCCTGCTGCGACCGGTGTCGCCGCTGGCGTGGCTGCCGATCGGGCTGCTGCTGTTCAAGTCCGCCAATCCGGCGGCGATCTGGGCGATCTTCATCTGCTCGATCTGGCCGATGGTGATCAACACCGCCGTGGGCGTGACGCGCGTGCCGCAGGATTACCTGAACGTGGCGCGCGTGCTCAACCTGTCGGAATGGAAGATCTTCACCCGCGTGCTGTTTCCCGCCGTGCTGCCCTACATGCTGACCGGCGTGCGGCTGTCGATCGGCACCGCGTGGCTGGTGATCGTGGCCGCCGAGATGCTCACCGGCGGCGTCGGCATCGGCTTCTGGCTGTGGGACGAATGGAACAACCTGAAGGTCGAGCACATCGTCATCGCCATCTTCGTGATCGGCGTGGTGGGGCTGCTGCTGGAGCAGGCGCTGCTGGCCGTCGCCCGCAGGTTCTCGTACGACGCCATCTGAGGAGCCAGGCATGTCCGACAAATTCCTGCGCATCGAAAGCGTTGGCCAGGTCTTCAAGACCCGGAAAGGCCCGTTCGTCGCGCTGCGCGACATCGACCTGAGCGTGGCGCGCGGCGAGTGCATCGCCCTGATCGGCCACTCGGGCTGCGGCAAATCCACGCTGCTGAACCTGATCGCCGGGCTGACCCGGCCGACCTCGGGCGGGCTGATCCTGGCCGAGCGCGAGATCGCGGGGCCGGGGCCGGACCGCGCGGTGGTGTTCCAGAACCACTCGCTGCTGCCGTGGCTGACCTGCTTCGACAACGTGTACCTGGCCGTCGAGCGCGTGTTCGGCAGGACCGAATCGAAGGCAGACCTGGAGGCGCGCACGCACGCGGCGCTGGCGCTGGTCGGCCTGTCGCACGCCGAGCACCGGCATCCGCACGAGATCTCCGGCGGCATGAAGCAGCGCGTCGGCATCGCCCGCGCGCTGTCGATGGAACCGAAGGTGCTGCTGATGGATGAGCCGTTCGGCGCGCTCGACGCGCTCACCCGCGCGCACCTGCAGGACGCGCTGCTGAAGATCATCGCCGCGACCGGCAGCACGGTGGTGATGGTCACGCACGATGTGGACGAGGCCGTGCTGCTGGCCGACCGCATCGTCATGATGACCAACGGCCCGGCCGCCACCATCGGCGAGGTGCTGACCGTCGGCCTGCCGCGTCCGCGCGTGCGGCTGGCGCTGGCCGACGATCCGGCCTACCACGCGTGCCGCACCGCCGTGCTCGATTTCCTCTACCGCAAGCAACGCCACCCCGCGATGGAGGAAGCGGCGTAGCCTTTGCCCGCCGGGCGGCGCTATCATCGGCGTCATCCTCCTTGCCCATTCCGATGCCGATGCCTGCTCCGCCCCTCCTGCCCGACGACGCCGCCGAAGACGCGGTCGCCAATGGTCCGTTCCCCGCCGCTCGCTTCATCAAAGAGATCGGCCGCGGCGCGGACGGCGCCCGCGCGCTGGTCAAGCACGATGCGCGTGCGCTGTTCGCCGCCATGCTCGAAGGCCGCGTGGCCGACGTGCAGCTGGGCGCGATCCTGATGGCCTACCGCATCAAGGGCGAGACGCCGGAAGAACTCGACGGCATGCTGGAGGCCACGCACGCGCGCTGCCTGCCGCTGCCCGCGCCGGACGCGCCCGACGGCACGCTGCCGGTGGTCATCCCCAGCTACAACGGCGCGCGCCGCCAGCCCAACCTGGTGCCGCTGCTGGCCGCGCTGCTGGCGCGCGAAGGCGTGCCGGTGCTGGTCCACGGCATCCGCCGCTTCGACGGCCGCATCACCACCGCCACGCTGTTCGACGCGCTGGGCTGGCCCGTGTGCGAGCACATGGACGAGGCCCGCACGCGACTGGAGAGCGATCGCCTGGCCTTCGTGCCGATCGATGTGCTGTCGCCGGACCTCAAGGCGCTGCTCGACAAGCGCGAAATCGTCGGCCTGCGCAACTCGGCGCACACGGTGGTAAAGATGCTGCAGCCGGTCGGCGGCCACGCCCCGCACGAAGCGCTGCGGCTGGTCAGCTACACCCACCCCGAATACCGCGACACCCTCACCGACTACTTCCTGCGCCATCCCGCCAATGTCTTGCTGGCGCGCGGCACGGAAGGCGAGGCCGTGGCCGACGCGCGGCGCGGCAGCGCGGTCGAATGGCTGCACGACGGCCTGCACGAGACCGTGATCGAAGCCGCGGAAGGCTCCAGCAGCCAGCCTCCCGAATTGCCCGCCGGCACCGATGCCGAGGCCACCGCACGCTGGATCGAAGCCGTGCTCGACGGCCGCCAGCCCGTGCCGGAGCCGATCGCCCGGCAGGTGCGGGCGATCGTGCGCTGCGCGCGGCCCGCGCACGCGGCCGGCTGACCCGCCGCGCTCAGCGCGCCGGCAGCGGGATGCGCTCGGTCTCGCCCGGCACGCGGGCGAACCGGTCGTCCTGCCAGCGCTGCTTGGCGTCTTCGATGTCCGCCCGGTCGCTGGCGACGAAGTTCCAGTAGATGTGCCGGTGGCCGTCGGTCGGCGCGCCGCCCAGCAGCATCACCCGGGACGACACCTGCGCGGTCAGCGTGATGTCGCCGCCGGGCTCAAGCACGGCCAGGTGATGCGGGTCCAGCGCCTCGCCGTCGATGGTGACGGCGCCATCGACCAAATAGACCCCGCGGTCCTCATGCTCCGGCGGAATCACCAGCGATGCGCCCGCCGCCAGCTCCAGCGCCACGTACAGCGTGCGCGACGACACCCGCACCGGCGAGGTCAGCCCAAACGCATCCCCGGCAATGACGGTGCCGCGCACGCCCGGGCATTCGAGCTTCGGCAAGGTGTCGGCGGCATGGTGCGCGAAGCTGGGATCGACCTTCTCCTGCCCGCGCGGCAGGGCCACCCAGGTCTGGATACCGTGCAGGCGGGCGCCCTGCTCACGCACCTCGGGCGACGTGCGCTCGGAGTGGACGATGCCGTTGCCGGCCGTCATCCAGTTGACGTCGCCGGGGACGATGGTCTGCACGCTGCCCAGGCTGTCGCGGTGGACCATGCTGCCGTCGAACAGGTAGGTCACGGTGGCCAGGCCGATATGCGGATGCGGACGCACGTCGATGCCCTCACCGGGGGCGAAATCGACCGGCCCCATGTGATCGAAGAAAATGAACGGCCCGACCGTCTGGCGCGCGGCCGACGGCAGCACGCGCTTGACCGAGAAGCCGCCCAGGTCACGCACGTGCGGCCCGATGATGTGCTGGATCGAGGTCATGTCGGGGCCTTCAGGCGCGCTCGGCCAGTTGGGTGTCGATGCTGATCTCGACCTCGGTCATCAGCTTGTGGATCGGGCACTTGCCTGCCACGCGCAGCAGGTCGGCGCGCTGCTCGTCGGTCAGGTCGCCATGCAGCGTCAGCACGGTGCGCAGCTTGTAGTGGCCCTGGCGCTCCTGGCTGCCGTCGTGCTCGACCGCCACCTCGATGGATTCCAGCGGGTATTTGCGCTGGCGCGCGTAGAGCGTCACGGTCAGCGTCTTGCAGCAGGCCAGCGCGGCATCGAAATAGGCGTGCGGATCGGGCGCGCTGCCCTCGCCGGTCGGCTTGGGAACGTCGGTATAGGCCACGCCTTCGGGAAAGATGACTTTATGACGGAAGAGTCCTTCCGCGTCCTTGGTGACGACGATGGTCATGCGGGCTCCTGGGAGAAAAATGATCCGGCGCGCAACGGCTGCGCCGCCACGGCAGTGTAGCGAACTGGGCTGTGAGCAGACGAGGCGGACGCCGCTTGAGCGAACATCTCGACACGCAAACATTTGCGTGTCAGAGTTGCGTCGCAACCGCTCAAGTCGCCCGGCCGGCTGCCGATTGACCGGGTTGGACAGTTTCGTCCCGATTCCGCCCACCCGCTTTCTCGCATGGTTTCTCCGCGCCCGTATGCCGCTGCCGCCGGCGGCATCGGACTATTCCTCGTATTGCTGGCCACCGCCGTCATGGGCGGCTGGCTGCTGCATTGGCCGTGGGTGGTCACGCTGGGCAACCCGGAGTACGTGATCGTCTTTTCGACGGCGCTCGCCCTCGCGCTGCTGGGCGCCGGAGTGGTTGCGCTGTCGGCCGGAAGCCTGGCCCCCGCCCTCGCCGACCGCGCCGGATGGGCAACGGCCGCCTGCGGCGGCACGGCGGCGGTGCTCTGCGCGCTGCGCGTGGTGGAAGCCGCCACCGGGTGGTCGGTGGCGCTCGACGTACCGGACGTGCACCGCTGGCTCGATCGCCAGTGGCTCACGGGCTGGATCGGCGCACCGCAGCCGAGCCACGCGCTGGCCCTCGGCATCACCGGGCTGGCCCTGGCCCTGGCGCCGGGCCTGTCGCAGCGCCGCCAGACCCTCGCCTTCTACGGCCTGCTGGCCATCTCGGTGCTCATCAGCGGCGTCGACCTGCTGGGCAGGGCGATGGACCTGGACTACCTGTACCCGGTGTGGCTGAAATGGCGGGCATCGAATGTCACCGCCGTCTGCAATCTCTTTGCTGCAGCAGCAATCGGTTGCGCCGCGCGGGCCCGGCATGCCCGCCTGTGGCAAACCCGCCTGTCGCCCGAAAACACCATCGTCTGGATCAGCGGCGGCTGCGTGGTGCTGGCCGGACTGGGCGCGACCGTCACCGCCTTCATCCTCCAGATCGAAGACGCCGGCACCACCTTCGGCATCACGCGGGCGCAGGCGCTGTCCAGCTACGCCGAGGAGTTCGACCAGGCGCTCACGGTGCGGATCGAAAGCCCACGGCTGATCGTGGCGGCCCGGCGAGTGCAGGACGTGCTGCGCCATCCCGCCGACAACGGGGCACGCCTGGGCGGCGTGGAGGCGCTCAATGCGTTCCGCGATCACGGCTATTCGTACCTGGCGCTGCGCACGCTGGCGGGCGAAACCGTGCTCAAGCTGGGCGCGGAGATCGCCCGGCCCGAGCTCGCCATCCGGCTGCATGCGGGCCTCGCGCCGGAGCGGTTGACGCTGCAGTGGGTCCACGGCTTCAGCGTGCGCACCGAAACGCCGGTCATGGCCGACGGCACGCAGGTCGGCTGGCTCGTCGCCGAACACCCGCTGCCGCACATGACGTCCCGCTATACCGGAACGCGCGGCCTGGGCATCACCGAGACCCTCGCGATCTCCGGCCTGGATGCCCACGGGCGCCTGATGTCGTTCCCGCAGCGCTTCGATGCCTATGTCTTCGAGCTGCCGGCCTGGATGCCCGAGCACCGGCCGCTGCCGTCGCGCCTGGCCGCCACCGGCCAGACCGGCTACGGCCAGTGGCGCGACATCCACGGCATCCCGACCGCCTTCAGCTATACGCCCATCGGGCACACCGGCCTCGCGCTGATCAGCAAGATCGCCAGCGCCGAGCTCTACGCCCCCATGCGGCAGCAGTTCGAGCGCCTGGGCAGCTTCATCCTGTGCATGATGATCGTCAGCGTCCTGGCCATCCGCGTGACAGTGCAACCGTTTGCCAACCGGCTGGCCGCCTCGGAGCGGGCGCTGCGCAAGGCCAACGAGAGCCTCGAACGCCGCCGCGATGCGCTGCGCGCCAGCCGCGAACAGCTGCGGCTGGTGGCCGACAACGTGCCCGCCCAGCTCAGCTACGTCGATTCCGGTAACGTCCTGCGCTTCGCCAGCCGCACCCTGCAGGAGGCCTTCGGCCGCACCGAGGCCGACGTGCTGGACCGCCCCGTGCGCGAGCTCTACGCCCCCGACGACTACCGCACCCTGCTGCCCTACATGACCGAGGTGCTCGAAGGCTACCCGGTGCAGTTCGAGATCACCTCGCTGCAGACCGGCACGCCGCGCTACCTCAGCGGCCACTACTACCCCGACTACGACGACCGCGGCAGACAGCGCGGCTACTTTTCCGTCCTGCAGGACCTGACCCTGCGCAAGACCGCCGAACTCGCCCTCGCACGCAGCGAACGCGCGCTCAAGCTGGTGCTCGACAACGCCCCGCTACTGGTCTCGCACATCGACGCCCACGGCGTCTTCACGTTCTGCAACGTCACGCATGCGCGCTGGCTGCAATGCACGCCGGAGGAAGTCTGCGGCCGGCACGCGCGCGAGACATTCACGCCGGGCACCTATGCGCTGCTGGCGCCCTACATCGAGCGCGCGCTGGCCGGCGAATCGGTGGAGTTCGAAATCAACGCGCCCTGGTACGAAAAGGGAAGCGGCTCCAGCGCGCGCAGCCGCACGCGCTACTTCCGCGGGCAGTTCGTCGTCGATGCCACCGACGCGGGCGAGCGCGACGGCTTCTACGCCTTCGTGCAGGACGTGACCGAAGCCAAGCGCAACGAGATGGAGCTGTCGCGCATGGCGCACTTCGACGCGCTCACCGGCCTCGCCAACCGCTACGAACTCTACGAACGCCTGCGCGCCGCGCTGGAGCGCCGCCAGCGGCAGCCGGCGCCGATGGGCGTGCTGTACCTCGACGTGGACCACTTCAAGCGCATCAACGACACCTACGGCCACGCCGCCGGCGATGCGGTGCTGGTCGAAGTCGCCCGCCGGCTGCAGCACACCGTGCGCCGCACCGACACCGTGGCCCGCCTGGCCGGTGACGAATTCGTCATCCTGCTGGACCCGATCGACACCCCCGATGATGCGCTGCACACCGCCGGGAAAGTGGTGGCGGCGATCCGCCCGCCGATCCTGCTGCGCGGCGACATCGCCCTGAACGTCACGGCCAGCATCGGCGTGGCCTGCCCCAGCCCGGAGGCAGCGGATGCGGACACCGTGCTGCGCGAGGCGGATCGCGCGCTTTACTGGGCAAAGTCACGCGGACGCGACACCGCCGCCTGATGCCCGGCACCGAACCCATGCGGCTCGCCCCGGTCTATGACAAGGTGGCCGGCGCGGCTTTTGTTGCGCCGCAAACACAACACTATTGATAAAACATCATCAATTAACAGGAACTATCAGACAGCACAAAAAGTCTGATTAGCACTCATCCAGACGGAGTGCTAAGATGCCTCTCCAAACTTCCACTGGATTTCGACAGGAGTCCTGAGTGAACGCAGTCATTCCCGTGAACACTGTTTCCGCCGTCGCCACGCAGCCGTCGTCCAATGCCTGGGCGCTGGCCTTTCCCGGCAGCCTGGGCAACCTTGACGCCTATATCCAGAGCGTCAACCGCGTGCCGATGCTCACGGCCGAAGAAGAACAGCAGTTGGCCCGCGACTATCACGCGACCGGCGACCTCGACGCCGCGCGCCGGCTGGTGCTGTCGCACCTGCGCCTGGTGGTGTCGATCGCCCGCCAGTACCTCGGCTACGGCCTGCCGCACGCCGACCTGATCCAGGAAGGCAACGTCGGCCTGATGAAGGCCGTCAAGCGCTTCGACCCGGACCAGGGCGTGCGGCTGGTGTCGTACGCGATCCACTGGATCAAGGCCGAGATGCACGAGTACATCCTGAAGAACTGGCGCATGGTCAAGGTGGCGACCACCAAGGCCCAGCGCAAGCTGTTCTTCAACCTGCGCAGCCACAAGCAGAACGCCCACGCCACCTTCACGTCCGACGAAATCGATGCCGTGGCGCAGGAGCTGAACGTCAAGGGTGCCGAGGTGCGCGAGATGGAAACGCGCCTGTCCGGCGGCGACATCGCGCTGGAGGGCCAGATCGACGACGGCGAAGAGTCGTTCGCCCCGATCGCCTACCTGGCCGATACGCACAACGAGCCCACCCGCGTGCTGGAAGGGCGCGGCCTCGACCGCCTGCAGAGCGAGGGCATCGAAACCGCCCTGGCCAAGCTGGACGACCGCAGCCGCCGCATCATCGAGGCCCGCTGGCTCCACGTCAACGACGACGGCTCGGGCGGCGCCACGCTGCACGAACTGGCCGACGAGTTCGGCGTGTCGGCCGAGCGCATCCGCCAGATCGAATCGGCCGCGATGAAGAAGATGAAGGGCGCGCTGCAGTCGTTTGCCTGATCAGCCGCCCACGTAACGAAAAGCCCGCCAACCGGCGTAATGCCGTTCAGTTAAGGCACAAAAGGCCGCTCCGATTGACGTCGGAGCGGCCTTTTTCCTTGTTGTCGACGCAGTTCTCGTTGCCGTGAGCCTGCCAAGTCATGCTTAACTGAACGGCATTAGCCAACCGGCGGGCTTTTTCTTTGGGCGCCGGGGCTGGATCACTCCAGCAGCAGCTTGACGTCGTGCACGATCGGCGCGGGCCCCTGGCCATGCTTGATGAACAGCCGCAGATTGCCCTTCGGGTCGAACATGTAGCTGCCGGCGGTGTGGTCCATCGTGTAGTTGTCGGGCGTGCTGCCGGGCACCTTGCTGTAGAACACCTTGAAGTCCTTGGCGACCTTCTGCAGCTCCTGGTCGTTGGCCGGGCGCAGGCCAATGAAGCGCGGATCGAAAGCGGGCACATACTTGGCCAGCAAGTCCTGCGTATCGCGCTGCGGATCGACGGTGACGAACAGCACCTGCACGCGGTCGGCATCCTTGCCGAGCCCGTCCATCACGCCGCGCAGCTCGGCCAGCGTGGTCGGGCAGACGTCCGGGCAATGCGTGTAGCCGAAGAACATCACGACCACCTTGCCGCGGAAATCCTCCAGCGTGCGGCGCTTGCCGGTGTGGTCGGTCAGCGAGAAGTCGGTGCCGAAGCTCTTGGCGCCGGTGATGTCGAGATTCTGGAAGGCCGGCTTGTCGCTGCAGGCGGCCAGCGCCAGCGCGGCGGCGGCCAGCATGGCGAACAGCACGGCGCGGAAGGATCGGAAGACGAGCATGGTGGATCGTGTCGAAGTCGGCCATCTAGCGTAGCGCCAACCGCACGCTCTTGCCGATAGCCCGATGCGTCACAGCGCCGCGCCCTGCGGCCCGAACTTGAAGTAGTGGTCGATCAGCAGCGCCGCGAACAGCAGCGACAGGTAGACGATCGAGTACCGGAACGTCTTCTGCGCCAGCGCATCGGAGTAGTTGCGGTACATCCGCCACGCATGGGCCAGGAAGCCGAAGCCGAGCACCAGCGCCACCGCCAGGTAGAGATAGCCGCTCATGCCATGCACGAACGGCAGGATGGTGGCGGCGACCATGATCACCGTGTACAGCAGGATGTGCAGCAGCGTGAATTTCTCGCCGTGCGTGATCGGCAGCATGGGCAGGCCGGACTTGGCGTAGTCGGCGCGGCGATACAGCGCCAGTGCCCAGAAATGCGGCGGCGTCCAGGTAAAGATGATCAGCACCAGGATCCACGCCTCGGCCGGCACGCTGTTGGCCACCGCAGCCCACCCCAGCGCCGGCGGCATCGCGCCCGACAGGCCGCCGATCACGATGTTCTGCGGCGTGGCCGGCTTGAGCAGCAGCGTGTAGATGATGGCGTAGCCGATGAAGGTGGCGAAAGTCAGCCACATCGTCAGGTCGTTGGCGAACACATGCAGCGTCCACATGCCCGCGCCGCCGAGCACCAGCGAGAACAGCAGGATCTGCCGCGTCCCCAGCTCGCCGCTGGCCGACGGGCGCCAGGCCGTGCGGCGCATCATCGCGTCGATCTTGCGCTCGACCAGGCAGTTGATGGCGAAGGCGGCGCCGGCAAACAGCCAGATGCCGACGGCGCCGCCGATCAGCACCGGCCACGGCACCATGCCCGGCGTGGCGAGAAACATGCCGATCACGGCGCAGAACACAGCCAGCTGCGTCACGCGCGGTTTGGTCAGTGCCGCATATTGCGACGCGGTGTGTCGCCAGCCGGAGGGTTGGGTCGACGTTGAAGTGGAAGCCACGGTATTCATAGAAAACAGTCAAACAGCGGCCACTGCCGCAGGCATCGGCGCGCGCGCCTGCGCGAGGCCGATCAAGTAATGCAAGCGCACCATCAACAGCAGCAGCACCGCCGCGCCGCCGTTGTGCGCCACCGCGGCCGGCAGCGGCCAGCCGAGCACGATGTTCGACAGGCCGGTCGCCAGCTGCACGGCCAGCACGGTCAGCAGCACGGTCGCCACGCGCGCGATGCCGGCCACGCGGCGCGCGCGCAGGCCCAGCCACGCCAGGTAGCCCAGGACGACCGCCGCGAACACGCGGTGCGTCCAGTGGATGGCGACCAGCGCATCGTGCGAGATGAAATCACCGCCGGCGGTGCGGCCGAGCTCACGCCAGAACGTGAAGCCGTGCGCGAAGTCCATCGGCGGCACCCACTGGCCGTTGCACAGCGGGAAATCGGTACAGGCCAGCACCGCGTAGTTGGTGCTGACCCAGCCGCCCAGCGCGATCTGCGCCACCAGCAGCGCCAGGCCGATCGCCGCCGGCACGCGCAGCGACGCGCCCCGGCCATCCACCAGGCGCGGCGCATCGTTCTTGCAGCCGAGCCAGATCAGTGCCGCCAGCAGCGACATACCCAGCAGCAGGTGCGTCACCACGATCGCCGGCTGCAGCTTGAGCGCGACGGTCCAGGCGCCGAACGCGCCCTGCAGGCACACCAGCCCCAGCACCGCGGTGGCGTACCACGGCGATTGCCTGAGCTCCCGGCGCTTGGCCCACGCCAGCACCACCAGCGTGATGATCAGCACGCCCAGCGCCAGCGCGAAATAGCGGTGCGTCATCTCGATCCACGCCTTCATCCACGTCACCGGGCCCGATGGCATGGCCGCCTGCGCGGCGTGGATGTCGCCGCTCGCATGGAAGGGGTTGGAGGTGCCGTAGCAGCCGGGCCAGTCGGGGCAGCCCAGGCCGGAGTCGGTCAGGCGCGTAAAGCTGCCGAACATGATGAGATCCAGCGTCAGGAACGCCGTGATCCACACCAGCTTGCGGTATTTGTTGCGGTCGCCCTTGACCGCCACGTAGCACAGCGGAATCAGCGCGATCAGGATGCCGATCGATGCGAGTTGCAGCAGCATGGCCTATCCGATGCGCGAATACTTGAGCAGCCGGCCGAGGTCGCCGCGAACCTTCTTCGGCTCCGGGTCCTTCGGGAACTGCATCATCAGGTTGCCGAGCGGATCGACCAGGTAGATGTGGTCGGTCGCGGGGGTCTTGCCGTCGCCCAGCCAGCCCTTGGGCAGGTCGGCGGCCCGCAGGAAGCGCACGGCCGCGTAGTCGTCGTTGTAGGCCGTGGCCAGGCGCGGGTCGATCGGCCCCTGGTCGGTGACGAGCCAGACCGGGACGATGCGGTCGCGGTCCGGGCCCTGGCCGATGCGCAGCTGGCGCATGGTGAACAGCTTGCGGGCGCAGGTGTCATCGCAGGCGCTGCCGTCCATCGACACCATCAGCCATTTGCCCTTCAGGCTGGCGAACGGCACTTCCGCGCCGTGCTCGTCCTTCACCATCAGGCCGGGCGGCATCGGCCGCTGCGGCTCGACCAGCATGCCGTACGCCGCCTTGCCGCCGGCCGGCGTGAACACGTAGTACGCCAGGTACGACGCGATCACCGGCGAGGCGCACACCAGCAGCAACAGCAGCATCATCATGCGGCCCCGGCGTGTGCGCGCGTCGATGCGTGGATCGGCGGGCGCCTGAAGCCGGCCGGACGCGGATTCCTGATTCACCATGTGATTCCCAATACCTTTAACTGCGGCACTACGCCGCAACGCGTGTTCGTATTCAGTCGGTGGGCGAAGCCCCATTCAAGCGCCGATAACGCCGCACGCCATGAACGATCATCAGCGCCAGCACCGCCGCCGCCATCGAAAACCACTGGAAGGCGTAGCCGTAATTGCGGTCGGCACCCGAGTCTGCGCGCGGCCAATCGCGCTGCAGGCCGTCCTGCACGCCGGATTGCTGCTCGACCACGAAGGGCTGCAGCGGCATGCCGATTTCGCGCGCAAACGCGTCGAGGTCGATATTCTGCCTAAGTCGCTGGCCGGCTTCATCTGCGCCGTCCTTGCGGCCGAAACTATAAACGCGGCTGGCATGTGGCACAGCCATCCCTTCGACCTGCACCACGCCCGCCGGTGTGGCGTACGGAGCGATGCGGGTGCGCTCGACCGGATCGCGCGGCAACCAGCCCCGGTTGACCAGCACGGCGCGTCCGCCCGCCCCTTCCGGCATCAGCGGAATCAGCACTTCGAAACCGGGCCGCGACACGCCATTCGTCGCATGCGGACGGTTCTCCAGCAGCACCGTATGCGCGACATCGAACGTGCCCCGCAGCACCACCGGCCGGTACATCACCGCATCGGCGGCCACCGGTTGCGCGGTCACGCGCTGCGCGCTCGCATGCGCCATCGCCTCGATACGCGCCTGCTGCTCGATGCGCTCGTGCGCGCGCGACAGCTGCCAGCGGCCCAGCGCGCACGTCAGCGCGATCACCAGCACGCCGGCCAGCATGGGCACCGGCGCAAGCCACTGGCGCAAGCCGGCCCGCGCCGTCATCGCGTCCGCCCGGTGAGATAATGCTGCGCAAACCCGTTCACGCCTTCACCCTCCATGCGCATCGTCGTTGCCATCGCCTTCGTGCTGATCCTCGGCAGCCTTGCCTCCGCGCTGTTCTTCCTGATGCGCGACAAGGGCACCAGCAACCGCACCGTCCGCTCGCTGATGTTCCGCGTCGGCTTGTCGATTGCGCTGTTCGTGTTCATCCTGGTGGCGAACCGGCTGGGCTGGATCCACAGCACCGGCATCCAGCTCGGCCGATAAAAAGAAAACGCCGCAGCGGCTTCCCGTCTGCGGCATCGATGCGGCAGGGGCGACGCATGCACGGCCGCCCCCGAGCCCGCCTACAGCCAATACACCACCACGTACAGGCCGAGCCAGACTACGTCCACGAAGTGCCAGTACCAGGCGGCGCCCTCGAACGCGAAGTGGTTCTCCGGCGTGAAGTGCCCCTTGATCACGCGGCCCAGCACCACCGCCAGCATGATCGCGCCCATCGTCACGTGGAAGCCGTGGAAGCCGGTCAGCATGAAGAAGGTCGAGCCGTAGATGCCCGAGGTCAGCTTCAGGTTCAGCTCGTGGTAGGCGTGGATGTATTCGTACGCCTGCAGGCACATGAACGTGGCGCCCAGGATGACGGTCAGCAGCAGGCCCTGGATGACCTGCGCCCGCTTGCCCTCGCGCAGCGCATGGTGCGCCCAGGTCAGCGTCACGCCGGAAGTGAGCAGCAGCGCGGTGTTGATGGTCGGGATCGGCCACGGACCCATCGTCGTGAACGGCGGCACCGTGCCGGCCGGGCCGGCGTTCGGCCACAGCGCGTTGAAGTCGGGCCACAGCAGCTTGTTGTTCAGGTCGCCCAGCCACGGCATGGCAATGGTGCGGGCATAGAACAGCGCGCCGAAGAAGGCGGCGAAGAACATCACTTCCGAGAAGATGAACCAACTCATCGACCAGCGGAACGAGGCGTCCACGCGATCGCCATACTGGCCGCCCTCGGACTCGGAGATGGCGTCGGCGAACCACGCGCGCAGCACGAACAGGAACCACAGCAAGCCGATCAGGAAGGTCCACGGCGCCCACGGCTGCGCGTTGACCCATGCCGCCGCGCTGAGCAGCACGATCAGCAGGCCGATGCTCGCCGAAATCGGGTGCCGCGAGGGCCCTGGCACGAAGTAGTACGGAGCGTTCGCTCGATTCGCACTCATCTCTTGTTCTCCAGCTCTCTTATTGGAACCACACTCGATCCGCCCGGCGCCGCGACGATGCGCGACGCGCCGGACCGCCTCCTCAACCCACCACCGCGCGCACGATCAACAGCAGCACGACAATGAACAGCACCGCCCCCAGGATGCCCGCGATGATCACGTGCACCGGGTTGAGCTGCGCCATGTCCCGGTCGTGGTCGCTGCCCCTGCGCACGCCGAAGAAAGACCAGAACACCGCCTTCATCGTCTGCGCGAACGACGCGCGCCGCTTGGTCGCTTCCTTCAGTTCGTCCATGGCCTCACGTTCCCTTGCCCGGCACGGTGGGCGTCTGCGCCACCGGCTTGCCGACTTCAAAGAAAGTGTAGGACAAGGTGATCGTCTTCACGTCCTTCGGAAGATCCGGATCAATCACAAACACCACCGGCATCTCGCGCGACTCGTTGCCGGCCAGCGTCTGCTGCTTAAAGCAGAAACACTCGATCTTCTTGAAGAACTCGGTCGCCTGCTTGGGCGCATAGCTCGGGATCGCCTGCGCCGACACCGACCGCCCTTCCTTGTTCACCACCTCGTAGACGATCTGGTTGATCTCGCCGGGGTGGACTTCCATGCTGTTCTTGACCGGGCGGAAGCGGAACGGCCCCTGGCTGTTCGAATCGAATTCCACCGTGACCGTGCGCGCCTGGTCGACCTGCGTGTTGCGCAGCGCACCGCCGTCTAGGTCGCGCGTGGTCAGCACGTTGATGTTGGTGAGCTCGCAGATCTTCTTGTACAGCGGCACCATCGCGTAGCCGAAACCGAACATCATCACGACCACGACCGCCAGCTTGCCGAGCATGGCCCGGTTCAGGCCGCGCTCGGCAGCCTTGGCATCGTCGGTCGGGTCCGGGCTGGCCGGCGTCTGGGTCATGGTGGTCTCGGATCGGCAGTGGCGCGCTGCGGCTATCCGCCGAAGACCACGTGCTTGAAAATCACGCCCAGAAAGAAGACCAGCGCGATGGTGGCAAGAATGAACGCGAGCCGGCGGTTGCTGGCGCGCTGCTCGGGCGTCGGGCTGTTTCCTGGATTCGGCATCGTTGTCCGGAGGTGCGCGGGGCCAGGACCGGGCATCGGCCGGCCCCGCGTGTCCTGTTTCACTTGACGTGCGGCGGTTCTTCAAAGGTGTGGAACGGCGCCGGCGAGGGCACGGTCCACTCCAGGCCCTCGGCACCGTCCCACGGCTTGTCGACGGCCTTCTCGCCGCCGCGATACGACGGCAGCACCACGAAGAAGAAGAAATACACCTGCATCAGGCCGAAGCCCAGCGCGCCGATCGACGCGATCGCGTTGAAGTCGGCGAACTGCTGCGGGTAGTCCGCATAGCGGCGCGGCATGCCGGCCAGGCCCAGGAAGTGCATCGGGAAGAAGGTGAGGTTGAAGAAGATCATCGAACCCCAGAAGTGGATCTGGCCGCGCGTCTCGTTGTACATGTAGCCCGACCACTTCGGCCCCCAGTAATAGAAGCCCGCGAACAGCGCGAACAGCGAGCCCGCCACCAGCACGTAGTGGAAGTGCGCCACCACGTAGTAGGTGTCCTGCAGCTGGATGTCGATCGGCGCCACGGCCAGAATCAGGCCCGTGAACCCGCCGATGGTGAACACGAAGATGAAGCCGAGCGCGAACAGCATCGGCGTCTCGAAGGTCATCGAGCCGCGCCACATGGTGGCGATCCAGTTGAAGATCTTCACGCCGGTCGGCACCGCGATCAGCATGGTCGCGTACATGAAGAACAGCTGGCCGGTGACGGGCATGCCGGTCGTGAACATGTGGTGCGCCCACACGATGAACGACAGGATGGCGATCGAGGCGGTGGCGTACACCATCGAGCTGTAGCCGAACAGCGGCTTGCGCGCGAAGGCCGGCACGATCTGGCTGATGATGCCGAACGCCGGCAGGATCATGATGTAGACCTCCGGATGCCCGAAGAACCAGAAGATGTGCTGGTACATCACCGGATCGCCGCCGCCGGCGGCCGAGAAGAAGCTCGTGCCGAAGTGGCGGTCGGTCAGCACCATGGTGATCGCGCCGGCCAGCACCGGCATCACGGCGATCAGCAGGTAGGCCGTGATCAGCCACGTCCAGCAGAACATCGGCATCTTCATCAGCGTCATGCCGGGGGCGCGCATGTTCAGGATGGTCACGATGATGTTGATCGCGCCCATGATCGACGAGGCGCCCATGATGTGCACCGCGAAGATCGCCATGTCCATGCCGGGCCCCATCTGCACCGACAGCGGCGCGTAGAGCGTCCAGCCGGCGGCGGTGGCGCCACCCGGCACGAAGAACGAGCCGACCAGCAGGATGGCCGCGGGCGGCAGCAGCCAGAAGCTGAAGTTGTTCATCCGCGCGAAGGCCATGTCGGACGCGCCGACCTGCAGCGGGATCATCCAGTTCGCGAAGCCGACAAAGGCCGGCATGATCGCGCCGAACACCATGACCAGGCCGTGCAGCGTGGTGAACTGGTTGAACAGCTCCGGATGGAAAAACTGCAGGCCCGGCTCGAACAGCTCCAGGCGGATCAGCAGTGCCAGCGTGCCACCCGAGAGCAGCATCGTGAAGGAGAACAGCAGGTACAGCGTGCCGATGTCCTTGTGGTTGGTCGCGAACAGCCAACGGCGCCAGCCATGCGGATGGTCGTGCGCGTGGTCGTCTCCATGACCGTGCGCGTGATCTTGCGGGTGCGTTATCGCAGTGCTCATCGCAAAACTCCTTGGTGTCGTTTCGTCACGCAGACGGTCGGTCAGCCGGCGGTGCGGGCGGGCGCCGCGACGCTGGCCTGCGGGGCAGCGGTCTTCGCCGCTTCGGCCGCCTCGGTCTTGCCGGCACCGCCGCCCTCGGGCATCTTGCCGCTGCGCGCCTCCTTCACCTGGGTCGGCTGCAGCACGTCATTGGTGTGATTGCCCCAGTTGTTCCGCTCGTAGGTAATGACGGAGGCGATCTCCACGTCGTTGAGCGCCGAGGCCCAGGGCGGCATCGCAGCCTTGCCGTGCAGCACGATATTCACGTGGTCGGCCAGCGGGCCGTTGGCGATCTTCGAGCCGTCCAGCGCCGGGAACGCGCCGCCGCCCTTGCCGTTCGGCTGATGGCACACGGCGCAGTTGGCGGTGTAGACCTTCTCGCCGCGCGTCTTCAGCTCGTCGAGCGTGTAGGTCTTGTTGGGATCGTCGGCCTTGGCGGCCATCTCCTTCTTCTTGCCGTCGACCCAGCTGGTGTAGTCCGCGTCGGACACCACGTGCACGACGATCGGCATGAAGGCATGTTCCTTGCCGCACAGCTCGGCGCACTGGCCCCGGTACACGCCGACCTTCTCGGCCTTGAACCACGTATCGCGCACGAAGCCCGGGATCGCGTCCTGCTTGACGCCGAAGGCCGGGATCATCCACGAGTGGATCACGTCGTTGGCGGTGGTGACGATGCGCACCTTGCGGTTGACCGGCACGACCAGCTCGTTGTCGACCTCGATGAGATAGGTATTGCTCTTCGGCGCCAGGTTGTCGATCTGGTCGCGCGGCGTGGCGAGGGTGGACAGGAACGAGATGCCCTCGCCTTCGCCCTTCAGGTAGTCATAGCCCCACTTCCACTGGTAGCCGGTGGCCTTGATGGTGAGGTCGGAGTTGGTGGTGTCCTTCATCGCGACCACGGCCCGGGTGGCCGGCAGCGCCATCCCGATCACGATCAGGAACGGCACGATGGTCCAGATGATTTCGACGGTGGTGCTTTCGTGGAAGGTCGCCGGCTTGTGGCCCAGCGATTTGCGGTGCTTGAAAATCGAATAGAACATCACCCCGAACACACCGACGAAGATCACGATACAGATGATCAGCATCATGTAGTGCAGCCAGTGGATCTCCGCCGCGATCTTGGTGACCGGAGGGGCAAGATTCAGCTGTCGCACCGCGGGGCCGCCCGGCATGTCTTCCACAGCCAGGGCTGTTTGACCGAGGGCAAGGAGGGAGCCTGCCGCCAGCAAACCTGCCAATGTCTTATTGAACATTTTCATTTTTGTCTACCCAATTTACAGACTCCACTCTGGCCCGGTGCGCGGCTCATGGAACATGGGTTGGTTGCCCGCGTCCCAGACACCGGGAAAGCTCATCCGCCAGCCGGCGACGACCGGCAGGGTCAAGAAACCGCCCTACCCGCACGACGCGCCCGCTCGAACGAAGCGCGACCTGCTCCTGCAACGGCTCTACCACTTCGACGTGCACCCAGCGCGGGTTGAGCACGTGGCGCACCCGCCGGCAAGCGTTGACCTGCTCGATCACCAGCGCATCGTCGTCCAGCGCGATGCGTTCGTAATCGGAGGCGTGCCGGGCATAGTACAGCAAGGCCCATCCGAGGGCCGTGACTTCCAGCCCCGAGAAAGGCAGTACGAACCACGCCCCTTGCCACGCAAAGAACGAAGCGATCACGAACGAGAAAATGACAATCGAGAGGTAGAACCAGCCGACCTGGCGGGGTGAAAGCGAGCAGTTTCGCTTCATGAGCCAGATCTTCCGCGGCGGTTCCGGGATGCTGGATGCGCCGCACGCTGGCTGGAGCGCGATTCCAATGTCATGCATTGAACCACGCCTGCCTCGGATGCATACCCGATCGGTTCGCCCGTGGCAAAAACGGGATAGGCCTTTGGGGGACTGCTGCGACAAACTGGCGCATTATATGGCCGCAACGGACCCCGAACAAGGCAAGCCGGCTGATGCAAGTCCCGGATTGACAAGGGCCGCCGATGCCGACGCGGCGGCCCCGCAGGCCTCAGGCGCGCGGCCTGCGGCCGATCTGGTCGACCGGAATCATGGCCCGGCCCTGCTCGTCCAGCGCCTGCCTCGGATTGGGCGGCAGCTTCCATGCGTGGCCATAGACGACTTCGAACGTGAGCGGAATCAGGCCGTCGGGATTGCGCTGGGCATCGAGCGCGTCGAACAGGTGCTGGCGCCAGCGCGGCGTGTACAGGCCCGGGCCCGACAGCGCGCGGCCATCCCCATCCGCCAGGCCTGCCATGCCGCCCAGCAGGTGCACATCGGCCAGCAGGGCCTGGGGCGATTCGTAGGTGATGGTGATCTGCTCCATGTCCATGACCGGCGTGGACCAGCGGCCGTGCACCAGCATGTCGCCGATGTCATGCATGTCGACAAACCGCAGCGTATGCACGGAGGCATCGATGCCGGCCAGCGCGCTGCGCAGTTCGCGCAAGGTGTCGGGGCCGAACAGGCTGAACATCAGCAGGCCGCCCTCGGCCGTCACGCGGTGCCATTCGGGAAAGATCGCGTGCGGCGATGGATCCCAGTGCAGCGCCAGGTTGGACCACAGCAGATCGAACGACGCATCGGCAAACGGCAGCGCACGGAAATCCGCCTGGGCGAAATCGAACACCGGCCGCTTCTTCAGCAGCCGGCCCAGCCAGCCGCCATCGCTGTGCTGCGGATCGAGCTGGCGCGCGCGGGCCAGCATGGCGGCCGACCAGTCCAGCCCGCAGATCTGCGCGTCGGGGTACTGCGCGCGCAGCACCGCCAGACCCTGGCCGAGGCCGCAGCCCAGGTCCAGTGCGCGGGCGGGCGTGAGCTTGATGTATGACAGCCTGTCCTGCATCCGCTGCCCCACCTCGCGCAGCAGGAAATCCACCTCGGCAAAACGCGCGGCGCGGCGGTCGAAGGCACGCCGCAGCGCGGCGGGACGGGCAAGAACGGGATCGGACATCGGACAGGAAACACGAGGCAATGTGCTGCGGCCGCTCAGTATACCGGCGGGCCATTTCGGGGCGCAGTCCGATGGCGCGGCGCGCGCCGATCGGTTTCGATGGGGCTTTTTGCCATTGCCATTGCCATTGCCATTGCCATTGCCATGCCCGCCCCGCTCCTGCTGCACCGGCTCACCGCCGGCCTCCGCCACCTGCTGCCCTGCGCCTGCGCGCTGTGCGGCGCCGTCCAGCATGACCTCGTCTGCGCAGGCTGCATGGCGGACATGTCACCGCTGCTGGATCGGCGCCGCTGCCGCCAGTGCGCCAGGCCGCTCGACCGGGGGCATCCCGCGCGGCATTGCCCCGCCTGCCTGGCCGGCGCGCCGGACTTCGACGCCACCGTCGTCATCGCCGACTACGCCTGGCCACTGGACCACCTTGTCACCGGATTGAAATTCCGCGCGCAGTTGCCGCTGGCCGCATGGCTGGCCGAACGACTCGCCGATGCACTGCTCGCTGCGCCGGGTACGCTGCCCGAGTTGCTGCTGCCCGTGCCGCTCTCCATGCCGCGCTTGCGCACGCGCGGCTACAACCAGGCCTGGGAAGTGGCACGGCGGCTGGGCCCGCGGCTCGGCATCGCCGCGATTCCGGACGGGCTGCGCCGGTTGCGCGACAGCCCCGCCCAGTCGACACTGGACCGCGACGAACGCCTCGCCAACCTCCAGGGCGCATTCGATGTGCCGGATCCGGCGCGCATCGCCGGCCGTCACATCGGCGTAATCGACGATGTGATGACCACGGGCGCCACGCTGAGCGAGATCGCCACGCAGCTCAAGCGCGCGGGCGCGGCGCGGGTGACCAATTGCGTCGCCTTGCGCACGCCCTAGCGATATGCTTCTGCGACACTGTGTCGCGCCCCTTGTGGCAAGGTGACAACCGTTGCCGATGCCGATAAGCTCGCCGCCGATATTGCCCGGTCTGCCATCATGTTCAACGTCGTTCTCGTCGAGCCCGAAATTCCGCCCAACACGGGCAATGTGATCCGCCTGTGCGCCAACACCGGCGCGCAGTTGCACCTGATCGAACCACTCGGTTTTCCGCTCGAGGATGCGCGCATGCGCCGCGCCGGCCTGGATTACCACGAATACGCCACGATGCGCGTGCACGCGAGCTGGGAAGCGTTCCTGCGCGATGCGCAGCCCGACCCCGCGCGCATGTTCGCGCTCACCACGCGCGGCTCGACGCCGTTCGCGGGACTGGCGTTCCAGCCGGGCGACTGGTTCGTGTTCGGATCGGAAACGCGGGGCCTGTCGGAAGAGCGTCGCGCAGGGTTTCCGCCATCGCAGCGCATCCGCCTGCCGATGCGCCCCGACAACCGCAGCCTCAACCTGTCGAACACGGTGGCCGTGGTGGTCTTCGAGGCGTGGCGGCAGAACGGATTCGCGGGCGGCGCCTGAGCGCGCCGGCCCCGCCGGTCAGCGCGCGGATTCAGCCTTGGCGTCGCGCTGCAGCAGGCGATCGACGGCGCGCGACGGCGCCAGCCCATCGAACAGGACTTCGCACACTGCAAAGGTGATCGGCATGTCGACGCCCTTGGCGCGCGCCAGGGCCGCCACCGCCCGCGCGCAACGCACGCCCTCAGCGACATGGCCGAGGTGCGCCAGGATCGCATCCAGTGAATGCCCCTGCGCGAGCTGCATGCCGACGGTGCGGTTGCGGGAGAGATCGCCGGTGGCGGTCAACAGCAGATCGCCCATGCCGGTCAGGCCCATGAAGGTCTCCGGCCGGCCGCCCAGCGCCGTGCCCAGCCGCGTCATCTCGGCCAGGCCGCGCGTCACCAGCGCGGCGCGCGCATTGAGGCCGAGGCCCAGGCCATCGGCCGCGCCAGTCGCAATGGCCAGCACGTTCTTCACCGCACCGCCCACTTCCACGCCGACGAGGTCGTCGCTCGCGTAGACGCGCATCGCATGGTGATGGAAAGCGCGCTGGGTCAGCGCGCACAGCGCGGTGCTGGCCGATGCCACGGTCATCGCGCACGGCAGTCCCTGCGCGACTTCCTTGGCGAAGCTCGGGCCGGACAGCGCACCGGTGGCCAGATCGGCGCGGCCGGTCTGCGCCAGCACGCCGGCCACGATGGCGTGCGGCAGCGCGCCCGACTCGGGGTCAAAGCCCTTGCACAGCCAGATCACGTTGCGCACGCCGCCATGCGCGGCCACGCCGCGCGTCAGGTCGGCCAGCCCCGCGACCGGCGAGGCGATCACGACCAGCGCGTCTTCCCCGGTGGCATGATCGAGCGCGGCCGACATCTCCGCCTCGAAACGCAGCGATGCGTGCAGCGGAATACCCGGCAGGTAGCGCTCGTTGGCGCGTGTCGCCGCCATCTGGGCCACCAGTGCCGCGTCGCGGCCCCACAGCACGACATCGTGCGATTGCGCGGCGTGGCTGGCCAGGGCCGTGCCCCAGGCGCCCGCGCCCAGAACGGAAATCCGCATGAGCTAGAAGTGTGAGTCAGTCAGGCAAAAAAAACCCGCGCGAGCGGTCGGCCGGCGCGGGCATCAGGCGCAATGCGCCATCGTGTTCAGTGGGTGGCCTTGGAGCCGTCCGGCATCACGATGCCGCCGTTGCCGCCGGCGGCCTGGGCCTCTTCCATGGCGGAGGCCAGGCGCTGCTCGTACAGTGCCTGGAAGTTGATCTCGGCCAGGTGGATCGGCTGGAAGCCGGCGCGGCCGATGGTGTCGGCGATGTTCGAGCGCAGGTACGGGTACACGATGGTCGGGCAAGCGATGCCCAGCAGCGGGTCCATCTGCTCGACCGGCACGTTGCGGATGTCGAAGATGCCGGCCTGCTTGGCTTCCACCAGGAACGCGACCTTCTCCTTGACCTTGGTGGTGACCGTACCGATCACGGTGACTTCGAACACGCCCTCGGCCAGCTGCGTGGCGGCCACGTCGACCTGCACTTCCACCGTCGGCTGCTCCTGCTCCAGGAAGATGTGCGGCGAGTTCGGCTGCTCCAGCGACAGGTCCTTCAGGTAGACACGCTGAATATTGAAGAACGGCTGGCCGTCCTGGCCGGGTTGCTGCTGTTGCTGGTCGCTCATGACTCGCCTTCGAAATAGGTATGGGTCGGTGCTGGCCGGAGGCTGCCCGGCGCGCAAGACGCGTATGGTACATGACGGCACGTGGAGCGCCATCGGAGCCAGCCTAAAAGTACAACGCCCGGCCGGAGCCGGGCGTTTTCGCGGGGGCCGTCAGGCCGCCAGCAGCGGCTCCAGCCCGCCTTCGCGGTCGAGCGCCGAGAGGTCGTCGAAGCCACCGATATGGCGGTCATCGATGTAGATCTGCGGCACGGTCCGGCGGTTGGTGCGCGTCATCATCTCTTCGCGCCGGCCGGGTTCGTGATCGATCAGGATCTTTTCGATATGCGCGACGCCGCGCTGCTTCAGGAGCTTCTCCGCTGCCACGCAATAGGGGCAGACGGTCGTGCTGTACATGACGACGTGGGCCATGGAAAAACCTCGTTATTTGACGATCGGCAGGCCGGCCTGCTGCCAGGCGGCCAATCCGCCCTCGAGCGAATAGACCTCACTGTAACCGGCCTGCTTCAACACTGCTTGGGCCCGCCCGGCGCGCTGGCCGGTCTGGCATACGAGGATGATGGGGGTCTCTTTGTTCTTTGCAAGGCCGGCGGCCTTGCCGGCCAGATCGCCAAGCGCCGCATGCTTGGCCTGCGGCAGATGGCCGGCGGCATATTCGGCCGCTTCGCGCACATCGACCACCACCGCATTGCGGCGATTGATCAGCTGGGTGGCGGCCGAAGCGCTCACCTGGGCACCGCCGCCACCGGCGATGCGGCGCTGGATCGCTGGCCACACCAGCAGCAGACCCGAAACGACGGCAACGGCAAGCAGGGCGAGATTGTTGTAATCGGCGAAGAACTTCACGGTAGGGTTCCTGGAAGGTAGGCTGGCGGCCAAATCGGCGCGCATCGCGACGTCATCCGAACAGTTCGGGGTGCACGGTGCCGGCGGCATTATAAAATAGCGCGTTTCGGCGGCCGCACGATGACGCAGCGCGTCCCGGTCGCCACGCAGGTTTTCTCACTTCTCATCATGGCAGTCATGCACAAGCTCGTCCTCATCCGCCACGGCGAATCGACGTGGAACCTCGAAAACCGCTTCACCGGCTGGGTCGACGTCGACCTGACCGACACCGGCATCGCCCAGGCCCGCCAGGGCGGCCGCCTGCTGCGCGAAGCCGGCTTCACCTTCGACCTGGCCTACACCTCGGTGCTCAAGCGCGCCATCCGCACCCTGTGGCACGTGCAGGATGAAATGGACCTGATGTGGATCCCGACCCGCACCGAATGGCGCCTGAACGAGCGCCACTATGGCGGCCTGTCGGGTCTGAACAAGGCCGAGACCGCCGCCCAGTACGGCGATCAGCAGGTACTGGTCTGGCGCCGCAGCTACGACACGCCGCCGCCCGCGCTGGAAGCCGGCGACGAGCGCGACGCGTACGGCAACCCGCGTTATGCAGGCCTGCCGCGCGAACAGGTGCCGCTCACCGAATGCCTGAAGGACACCGTGGCGCGCGTTATGCCGCTGTGGGAAACGTCGATCGCCCCGGACATCAAGAGCGGCAAGCGCGTCGTGATCGCCGCGCACGGCAACAGCATCCGCGCCCTGGTGAAGTACCTCGACAACATCTCGGACGACGACATCGTCGGCCTGAACATCCCCAACGGCACGCCGCTCGTCTACGAGCTGGACGCCAACCTGAAGCCCATCCGCCATTACTATCTCGGCGACCAGGAAGCGATCGCCGCGTCGCTCGCCGCCGTGGCTGGCCAGGGCAAGGCGAAATAAAGCGTAACCGCCCGGCGTAACGGCGCAGGGCACTTCCAACGCCTTTATACTGTCGAAACGCCAGCCCGGGACACGCACCAGCGGTCCCGGGCCATGTTTATCCATATTTCTACGTTCCCAACGTCCGCCCTCGACTCATGCGAACTTCGCTCAAGAACATCAGCCTGATCGCCATCGGCCTCGTGACCGGGGTGCTGGCGACGCTCCAGCTTTCCGCCACCGCGCAGAACGCGACGGTCGGGCCGCTGCCGCTGGAAAAGCTCCGGCTGATGGCCGACATCTTCGGGCAGATCAAGCGCGAATACGTCGAACCGGTGGACGACGACAAGCTGCTGACCGAAGCCATCAAGGGCATGGTCGCCAGCCTCGATCCGCACTCGGCCTACCTCGACAAGAAAGACTTCCAGGAACTGCAGGAAGGCACCCAGGGCCGCTTCGCCGGACTGGGCATCGAAATCTCGCAGGAAGAAGGCCTGGTCAAGGTCATCAACCCGATCGAAGACACGCCCGCCTTCCGCGCCGGCGTCCAGCCGGGCGACCTGATCACCCGCATCGACGACAAGCCCGTGCGCGGCATGCCGCTGGAACAGGCGGTCAAGCGCATGCGCGGCGCTCCGGGCACCAAGGTCACGCTGACCATCTACCGCAAGAAGGAAGAGCGCACCTTCCCGCTCACCATCACGCGCGCCGAGATCCAGGTGCAATCGGTCAAGGCCAAGCTGCTGGGCGACGGCATCGCCTGGGTGCGCATCACCAGCTTCCAGGAACGCACGGTATCGGACCTGGCCAAGAAGCTGAATGACCTGGCACACCAGGATGCGCGCCTCAAGGGCGTGATCCTCGATCTGCGCAACAACGGCGGCGGCGTGCTGCAGGCGGCCGTGGGCGTATCGGCGGCGTTCCTGCCGCCGGACGTGACGGTGGTCTCGACCAACGGTCAGGTGCCGGACGCCAAGCGCATGTACAAGACGAGCTTCGCGAACTACCGCCTGAGCAATTTCGACACCGATCCGCTGGTGGGTCTGGACCCCGAGTTCAAGACCGTGCCGATCGTGGTGCTGACCAACGCCTACACCGCCTCGGCCTCCGAGATCGTGGCCGGCGCGCTGCAGGATCACCATCGCGCCAAGGTGATGGGCAAGACCACCTTCGGCAAGGGTTCGGTGCAGACGGTGCGCCCGCTGTCGAACGACACCGGCATCAAGCTGACCATCGCGTACTACTACACGCCGTCGGGCAAATCGATCCAGGCCAAGGGCATCCGCCCCGACGTGCCGGTCGACCAGAGCCCCGAAGGCGATCCGGACGACGCACTGATCACCCGCGAGATCGACACCGAGCGCCACCTGCACAACAAGCAGGAGTCGGAAGAGCCCGAGATGACCGATCGCGAGAAGCGCCGTGTCGAAGAGCTGCGTCGCCTGGAAGAAGAAAACGCCAAGAAGACGCCCGAGCAGCGCGAGAAGGAACGCAACAAGAAGCCGATCGAGTTCGGCTCGGCCGACGACTTCATGCTGCAGCAGGCCGTCGCCGAGCTGAAGGGCCAGCCGATCAAGCGCTCCAAGTCGGTGCTGGAGGCCGCGGCGGTCGTCCCGGAGAAGGCGGCGAAATCGCCGGCCGCGAAGGAATCGAGCGCAACGGCCAAGCAGCCCAAGGGCAAGGCCGCGCCGGCGTCCGAACCGGCCGCGCCCTCGGGTCCGGCCAGCGGCGTGATTCCGGCACCGGAACCCACCGGCGCACGATAAGCCCGCATCCGCCAGAACTGGCAACTGGCAAGGCCGTGCACCGCACGGCCTTTTTCATTCCCGACGCGCCATGAACGACAACCAACTGCTGCGCTACTCCCGCCATATCCTGCTCGACGAGATCGGCATCGAGGGACAATCGCGGCTGCTCGCCGCGCATGCGCTGGTAATCGGCGCCGGCGGACTGGGCGCGGCGGCCCTACCCTACCTGGCCGCGGCGGGCATCGGCACCCTCACGATCGTCGATGACGACTGCGTCGACCTGACCAACCTGCAGCGCCAGATCATCCACACCACCGAGTCGGTCGGCCACCCGAAGGTCGAATCGGCACGGCAGGCAATTGCGCGGCTGAACCCGGAGGTGCGCGTCCACGCGGTGCGGCAACGGCTCGATGCGGACGGCATCGGTGCGCTACTGGACGGCGTGACGGTGGTGCTGGACTGCTCCGACAATTTCGCCACCCGCCAGGCCACGAACCAGGCGTGCGTGCGTGCGCGGGTGCCGCTGGTGTCCGGCGCGGCCATCCGCTTCGATGGGCAGATCAGCGTGTTCGACAGCCGCACCGGCGGCCCCTGCTACGCCTGCCTGTTCCCGCCCGACGAACCCGCACCGGAGGTCGCCTGCGCGACCATGGGCGTGTTCTCGCCGCTGGTCGGCATGGTCGGGACAGTGCAGGCAGCGGAGGCGCTCAAGCTGGCCGCGGGCATCGGGCAATCGCTCGCCGGACGCCTGCTGATGCTCGACGGCCTGGCCATGGAATGGACGACGATGCGCATCGCGCGGCAGCCGTCCTGCCCCGTCTGCGGCAGCGGTCACTGACCGACCGGTCACCCCGGCGCAAAAAAAAAAAAAAAAGGAGGCCGTAGCCTCCTTTCTTGTTTGCGCGCCGGACAGCGTTACTCGCCTTCCGGCTCCATCTGCGACTGTAGGTAGTTCTGGATGCCAACCTTCTCGATCAGATCCAGCTGCGTCTCCAGCCAGTCGATGTGCTCTTCGGTATCGTCCAGGATGTCGACGAAGAGCGTGCGGCTAACGTAGTCCTTGACCTCTTCGCAGTAGGCAATCGCTTCGACCACCGTGGCGTGCGCCGCCTTTTCCAGCTTGAGGTCGCACTCGAGTATTTCCTTGGTGTCCTGGCCGATCATCAGCTTGCCCAGGTCCTGCAGGTTGGGCAGGCCGTCGAGCATCAGGATGCGCTCGATCAGGCGATCGGCGTGCTTCATTTCGCCGATCGATTCCTTGTATTCGTGTGCCCCGATGCGCTTGAGCCCCCAGTGGCCATACATGCGGGCATGGAGGAAATACTGGTTGATGGCAGTCAGCTCGTTCTTAAGCTGGGCGTTCAGATATTGGATGACCTTCTTGTCGCCTTTCATTCTCGGGGCTCCTGCGGGTGGAGAACGCGCGCACGCGTCCGTTCAAAACGAGCCCTCTGCCTGAACCAGCCAAGCAGCAAATGCCGCCGAGGCCAATGCCCGGGCGGCAGATCGCGGCGATGAAAAGGATGGGAGGAGAGCGTCAGGCAGCCAGCGCACCGGCCGTGACGGCCTGGTCGTTGGCGACGGGCTCGTCGCGATGCTCGATTATGGCATGCGTGCTTGCGCGGCCCAACACTTGATCGACGGGAATGCAGCTCACCGCTTCGGCGAGCACCTGCCTGGCGCAGTCCCGGCATTGTCCGCAGCAGGTGCCCACGCCCAGGGTGTCGGCAAGCTCATCCAGGGTTGAGACGCCCAGACGGGCGGCACCGTGGATTTCGCGGTCGGTCACTTGGTTGCAGATGCAGACGTACACGGGGGTTCCTCCAGCAGCGCTCAGGACACACTGCGAGGCCAGAATAACAGAGAACGCAAATGAGAACAATTCTTGTTCGACCCCACAAAGCGGGTAGGGACATACGGGTGCACGCGGCCCCTCTTTTCGCAAAAAGACGTGCCATTTCAATCACTTAGAAAGGGGAAACGCCGGCACGGACGATGTGCCGGCGCAACAGACCAGGCGGGTGCTCAGGCGCGCGCCAACGCGCCCAGGACGTCCTCGACCTCGGTGGGCTCGCAGGCGTGCAGCAGCCGGTCGACCTCGCGCATCAGGCGCGGACGGTCTGCGCGCAGGATCTGCTGCTTGACGCTCAGCAGCTGCGACGGATGCATCGAGAACTCGGTCAGCCCCATGCCGAGCAACAGCCGCGTCATGGTGGCGTCCCCCGCCATCTCGCCGCACACCGATACCGGCCGGCCGGCGCGCTGGCCTTCCTGGATGGTGCGCGCAATCAGCTGCAGCACCGCCGGATGCAGCGGGTCGTACAGATGCGCGACCGCATTGTCGGCGCGGTCGATGGCAAGCGTGTACTGGATCAGGTCATTGGTGCCGATGGAGAGGAAATCCATGCGGCGCAGGAACACCGGCAGGATCAGCACCGCCGCCGGAATCTCGATCATGGCGCCGACCTTGATGGTCGGATCGTAGGCCAGGCCGTCGGCGTCGAGCGAGGCCTTGGCACGCTCGACCAGTTCCAGCGTCTGGTCGATCTCGCGGGCGTGCGCGAGCATCGGCACCAGCATCCTCACCGGCCCGAACGCCGATGCGCGCAGCAGCGCGCGCAGTTGCGTCAGGAACATCGCCGGCTCGGACAGGGACCAGCGGATCGCGCGCAGCCCCAGCGCCGGATTGGGCGCGGTCTCGAACAGGTCGTCGCGGCCGTCGCGCACGTCGAGCGGCTTGTCGGCGCCGATGTCGGTGGTGCGGATGGTGACCGGCAGCCCGTTCATCGACTCGACCGCGGTGCGGTAGGCGGCGAACTGCTCCTCCTCGTCGGGCAGCGCGCCGCGCCGGTTCATGAACAGGAATTCGGAACGGAACAGGCCCACGCCGACCGCCCCGGCGGCCAGCGCGGCGGCGGCATCCTCGGGCATCTCGATGTTGGCGAGCAGGTCGATCTGCGTGCCGTCGAGCGTGACGGTGGGCGTGTGGCGCAGGCGTTCGAGGCGCTTCTTCTGCAGTTCGCCCTCGCTGCGGCGATGCCGGTATTCCTCGAGGATGGCCTGGCTCGGATCGACGATAACGATGCCGTTGTCGCCGTCGATGATGATGCGATCGTCCTGGCGGATCAGCGTGCTGGCGTTGTGCACGCCCACGGCCGCCGGGATGTCGAGGCTGCGCGCGACAATGGCCGTGTGCGAGGTGCGCCCGCCCATGTCCGTCACGAAGCCGGCGAAAGTCTGGGCGCGGAACTGCAGCATGTCGGCCGGGGCGATGTCATGGGCGACGACGATCATGCCGGCGTCCGGATCGCAGCCGGCGGCCACCGGCGCGGGAGCCAGCGCCGGCGCGCCGGCCAGCGCCTTCAGGATCCGCTCGACCACCTGCTCGATGTCGGCCTTGCGCTCGCGCAGGTACTCGTCTTCGATCTCGCCGAACTGCCGCATCAGCTCTTCGAGCTGCGTCGTGAGCGCCCACTCCGCGTTATACCGGCGCTGGTGGATCAGCGTCTCGGGCACCTGCGCCAGCAGCGCATCGTCCAGGATCATCCCGTGCACATCGAGGAAGGCGCCCATTTCCTCGGGCGCATCGGCCGGCAGTTCGCGCTTGAGCAGGACCAGTTCGGCGCGCACCGCGGTACGGGCGGCGCGCAGACGCTCCACTTCGGCATCGAGCTTGTCCTCGTCGACGAGGTAGTGCGAAACGTCCAGCGCCGCGCGCGCCAGCATGTGGGCACGCCCGATGGCGATGCCACGCGAGACCGGGATGCCGTGCAGGGTAAAGGGCATGGGAGCGGCGTGAGGGACGTTGTAAAGAGAAGCGTCGAGGCGCGCGTTACTCGCCTTCGCCGAAGCGGTCGCCGATCAGGGCGACCAGGCCATCCATGGCCGCCTGCTCGTCCGGGCCTTCGATCTCCAGCGTGACGGTGGAGCCGATGCCCGCTGCCAGCATCATCACACCCATGATGCTCTTGGCATCGACCTGGCGGCCGTTGCGCGACATCTTGATCTGGCTGTCGAACTTGCTGGCGAGCTGCGTGAGTTTGGCGGAGGCGCGGGCATGCAGCCCGAGCTTATTGATGATGGTGATATCCCTCTGCAGCATATTTGTCCGGATGATTGGCAACCTGGTTCTGAACGGCGGTCGAGCCGACCTGCAGCACGCCTTGCGAGCCACCGGCCAGGGCCTTGGCGGCAAGCTGATCCAGCTTCTCGGCGCGATAGCAGATGGCACGCACCAGCATCGGCAGATTGACGCCGGCCAGCACGCGCACCCGTCCCGGGTCGGCCAGGCGCGAGGCGATGTTGGCGGGCGTCGCGCCGAAGATGTCGGTGAGCACCAGCGCGCCGTTGTCCTCGATCAGTTCGTCGAGCTTGGCGCGCGCCTGGGCAAGCACGCCGGCCGGCTCCGCATCGGGCAGGACGTCGATCGCCGCCAGCCGCTCCGGCTGGCCGCAATACACGTGCGCGGCACAATCGCGCAATGCGCTGGCCAGCGGCGCATGGGCGATGATCAGAATCCCTGCCATGATCGAAAAGCGAATCGGTATGAGACCGATTGTATCAGGGCCGTTTGTGGCCATTGTGCGCTGATGCGGCCCGCATACCTCCGGCGGGGGATGACCGCGCGGGGTCCGCTACGCCAGCTTGCGCCCCAGTCCGCCGCTCGCCTTGCCCGCCGCGCGCTCGAGGGCATCGATGAACATGCCGGCGACGTTGAAGCCGGTCTGCTGGGTGATCTCCTGGAAGCAGGTCGGGCTGGTGACGTTGACTTCGGTCAGGTAGTCGCCGATGACGTCCAGGCCGACCAGCAGCAGGCCACGCTGCCACAGCACCGGCGCCAGTGCATGCGCAATCACCTGGTCCCGCTCGGACAGCAGTTGCGCCCGGCCCGTGCCGCCCGCCGCCAGGTTGCCGCGCACTTCGCCGGCCATCGGGACGCGCGCCAGCGCGTGCGGCACCGGGGAGCCGCCGATCAGCAGGATGCGCTTGTCGCCATCGCGGATCGCCGGGATGTACTGCTGGGCCATGACCGTGCGCGTGCCGTTGTGGGTCAGCGTCTCGATCACCGAGCCGAGGTTCATGCCGTCCGCGCCGACCCGGAAGATGCCGGCCCCGCCCATGCCGTCCAGCGGCTTGAAGATGACATCGCCCTGCTCGGCGTGGAATTCGCGCAGGCGCTTGGCGTCGCGCGTGACGGTGGTCGGTGCGGTGAACTCGCGGAACTGCGCGATCGCCAGCTTCTCGGAGTGGTCGCGGATCGCCTGCGGCTTGTTGAACACGCGCGCGCCCTGCCGCTCGGCGATCTCCAGCAGCCAGGTGCTGGTGACGTATTCCATGTCGAACGGCGGGTCCTTGCGCATCAGCACGGCGTCGAAGCCGGTCAGCGGCAGCAGGCGCGGGTCGCCGGCGCGGTACCAGTCGTGCTCGTCGCCGGTCAGGGCGAGGGGTGTGGCGACCGTCTCGACCACATTGCCCGACAGCGTCAACTGCGACTGCAGGCAAGTATAGATGGCATAGCCGCGCGCTGTCGCCTCGCGCATCATCGCGAAGGTGGAATCCTTGTAAATCTTGAATGTTGACAGCGGATCGACGATGAAGAGGATGCGCATGGCGGCTCCAGGGACCGTATTGCAGGGATCAGATCAGCGGGTTCGGGTCGGTCTTCTCGAGTTCGAGCGACGCGGCCAGCAGTGCCAGGCGCGCCACCACGCCGTACATGTAGAAGCGGTTCGGCTCGCCGGCGCCCGGCTTGGCGTGGCTGTCCGGCAGCGAATTCGACGCGAACGGCAGCGGCACGAAATGCATGCCCGGCGCGTTCAGATTCTCGTCGATGCCGCGGCCGGTGTGTACCCGGTAGAACCCACCGACCACGTAGCGATCGATCATGTAGACGACCGGTTCAGCCACCGCCTCGTTGATCTTCTCGAAGGTGTGCACGCCTTCCTGCACGATCACCTCGGAGACCTCAAGGCCCTCCTTGACCACGCTCATCTTGTTGCGCTCCTTCCGGTTCAGGCCCCGAACCTCGGACGGATCGCGCACGGTCATGATGCCCATGCCGTAGGTGCCGGCATCGGCCTTGACCACCGCATAGGGCGTCTCGTGGATGCCGTATTCCTTGTATTTCTTGGCGGTCTTCTTGAGCACGGTCTCGATGGCGTGGGCAAGTTCGTCTTCGCCGGTGCGCTCGTGGAAGTCGATGCCGTTGCACTTGGCGAAGTACGGGTTGACCATCCACGGGTCGATGTCGATCAGCTTGGCGAACTTCTTGGCCACCTCGTCGTAGGCGGCGAAGTGGTTCGATTTGCGCCGCTGCGACCAGCCCGCATGCAGCGGCGGCAGCAGATACTGCTCGTTGATGTTCTCCAGGATGGGCGGCACGCCCGCGGACAGATCGTTGTTCAGCAGGATCGAGCACGGATCGAAGTCGTCCATGCCCAGCCGGCGGTCCTTGGTACCGATACGCTTGATCGGCTCGACCACCAGGCGCTGGCCATCGGGCAGGTCGATCGGCATGGCTTCCTTGACGTCTTCGGACAGCGAGCCCAGGCGCACATTCAGCCCGGCCTGGCGCATGATCTGCGACAGCCGCGCCACGTTCTGCAGATAGAACATGTTGCGCGTATGGCGCTCGGGGATCAGCAGCAGGTTCTTGGCGTCCGGGCAGATCTTCTCGATCGCGGCCATCGCGGCCTGCACGGCCAGCGGCAGCATCTCGGGCGCGAGGTTGTTGAAGCCGCCGGGGAACAGGTTGGTGTCGACCGGCGCCAGCTTGAAGCCGGCGTTGCGCAGATCGACCGAACAGTAGAACGGCGGCGTATGTTCCTGCCACTCCAGGCGGAACCAGCGTTCGATGGCGGGCGTCGCATCGAGAATCTTCTGCTCGAGCTCCAACAGCGGCCCTTTCAACGCGGTGATCAGGTGCGGAACCATACCCTTCCTATTGATGTAATTTATCGCCCGCTCCGATTGTAGAGGAATGGGCAATTGCTTGCAGACGGCGGAGGTCTATCGATATGCGGCCGGCTGGCTGTTCTGCAAGGGGAGAGGATGGCGGCGTCACATGATGTGACACCTGGGTACCGCGAAGCCGGGTTATGCTCGGGCAAACGCAGCAAAAAAAAAAAGCGCGGGGCTGCCGCGCTTGGGGAATAGCCTGACAGATACGGGGAGCGTTCTGCAGGTGGAGGAAACCACGTCTGCAATGTAAGCGTCCGCATAACCGCTGGCAATTGAAGCTTTTTAACATCCGAGTTAAGGTGCTCGACCCCGATCGGCCCGCCCGTTCGCGCGCCCCCCGCTTGAAGCGCGGCGACAAAAAACCCGGCACAAGGCCGGGTCCTTTGCGGTAACGCTGTGGAAAACGCTCAGTCTTCGTAAGCGGTTTCGCCGTGGGACGTGATGTCCAGACCTTCGCGCTCCTCTTCTTCCGGCACGCGCAGACCGATGATCGCGTCCACGATCTTGTAGGCAACGAACGCCACCACCGCGGACCACACGATGGTGGTCAGCACGCCCTGCAGCTGAATCCACAGTTGGCCGCCGATCGAGTAGTCGTCGGCCACCTTGTTGGCGACATAGTCGTAGATGCCGGTGCCGCCCAGGCTCGGCGAGGCGAACACGCCGGTCAGCAGCGCGCCCATGATGCCGCCCACGCCGTGCACGCCGAACACGTCCAGCGTGTCGTCCATGCCCAGCATGCGCTTGAGGCCATTGACGCCCCACAGGCACAGCACGCCGGCAAGGATGCCCATCGCGATGGCGCCCATCGGGCCGACGAAGCCGGCTGCCGGGGTGATCGCCACCAGGCCGGCGACGGCACCCGACGCGGCGCCCAGCATCGACGGCTTGCTCTTGCCGATCCACTCGCCGAAGCTCCACGACAGCACGGCGGCGGCGGTGGCGAGCAACGTGTTGACGAAGGCCAGCGCAGCGCTGCCGTTGGCTTCCAGGGCCGAACCGGCGTTGAAACCGAACCAGCCGAACCACAGCAGCGAGGCACCGACCATGGTCAGCGTCAGGCTATGCGGCTTGAGCGCTTCGCGACCGAAGCCGATCCGCTTGCCGAACAGGAAGGCACCCACCAGGCCCGCCACGGCGGCGTTGATGTGTACCACGGTGCCGCCGGCGAAATCCAGCGCGCCCTTCTGGAACAGCCAGCCGCCCTTGGCCGTCATCACTTCGGCCGCCTTGGCGTCGGTGAAGCCGTCCGGACCCGGCCAGAACCAGACCATGTGGGCAATCGGCAGGTAGGCGAAGGTGAACCACAGCACCACGAAGACCAGCACGGCCGAGAACTTGGCGCGCTCGGCGAAGGCACCGATAATCAGCGCGCAGGTGATCGCGGCAAATGCGCCCTGGAAGGCGAAGTACCCATACTCCGGCACCACCACGCCCTTGCTGAACGTAGCGGCAACCGAATCCGGCGTCAGGCCCTTCAGGAACAGCCGGTCGAGCCCGCCGAAGAAGGCATTGCCCTCGGTGAAGGCGACGCTGTAGCCGTAGATGGCCCACAGGATCATGATGAGCGAGAAGATGCCGGTACATTGCATCAGGACCGACAGCATGTTCTTCTTGCGCACCAGGCCGCCGTAGAACAGCGCCAGGCCCGGCAACGTCATCAGAATCACGAAGGCGGTCGAGATCAGCAACCACGCCGTGTCGCCCTTGTTGGGCACCGGCGTGGCAGCCGCCGGCGCCGATGCGGCCGCAGGTGCGGCGGCAGCCGGAGCGGCAGCAGCGGCCGATGCAGCGGCCGGCTCGGAAGCCGCGGCGGCAGCGGCGGGGGCCGATGCCTCGGCGGCCGGAGCGGATGCGGCCGGTTTGTCCTGAGCCGTGGCCGGCGCGGACATCACGGCGCCGGCAAGCGCCACGGCGACGGCCCCCGCCGTCAGAAATCGAGTGAACCAGGTTTTCATGTTTGTTGACCTCTTCCTTGGCTGGTTGGCGCTTACAGGGCGTCGCCGCCGGTCTCGCCGGTGCGAATGCGGATGACCTGCTCGACGTCGGTCACGAAGATCTTGCCATCGCCGATCTTGCCGGTGCGCGCGGATTTCTCGATCGCCTCGACGGCGCGCTCGAGCACGTCGTCGGGTACGGCCACTTCGATCTTCACTTTAGGTAGGAAGTCGACGATGTACTCGGCGCCGCGGTACAGCTCCGTGTGGCCCTTCTGGCGCCCAAAGCCCTTGACCTCGGTCACCGTGATACCCGACACGCCCACCTGGGACAATGCCTCGCGGACCTCGTCGAGCTTGAAAGGCTTGATGATGGCCATGATGAGTTTCATGCTGGATTCCTCCTCGGACAGCAGCGCGGGGGCGCCGCCTCGAATCGTTATTGGAAAGTCTTGGTGACCGACAGCAGCGCGGTCGCGCGGCCCATGTAGTTGCCGTGCGAGTTGGTATAGGCCAAACGCGAGGCGTTGGTGTCAATGTAAGCGAGCGATGCCGTCCAGCCGCTGCCGAAGTCCTTCGTCACGCCGATCTTCCAGTCGGCGTACGAGGCGCGCGGGTTTTGGTGCTTCACGTCCTGGTAGCCGACGTGCAGGTTCAGCGTCAGGCCCCAGAAGCCGGTGTCGAAGTTGCCCGACAGGTCGAAGTACTGGCTGTGGTGCGAATCGGCAAAGCCGAACAGGTTCGAGAACGCGTGCGAGTACTTGAAGGTGACCGGGCCGTAGCCGATCTGCGCGTAGCCTTCCGTGGTATGCGGGCGCGTGAAGCCCTCGGGGTAGCTGCCCGGGTAGTAGTACTGCAGCACGCCCACGTCGATCGGCACGTCCTTGGCGATCTCGGTCTTGTAGCCGCCGTAGAAGTCCATCTCGATCGGCGCCGAGACGCTGGAGTTGGCATCGCCCAGCCAGCTGATCGACGAATTCCAGTTGCCCACGTAGAAGCCCTCGGGCAGCAGGCCGCCGGGGATCGCGTAGTCGAAGCCGCCCTGGATCGCCGGCTTGTTGTTGGACTGCATGATCCCGCGATAGCGGTACTGGCTGGCCAGCGTGACGTTGGCCGTCAGCGCGGGCGCCGGAGCGGCGGCCGGCGCTTCGGCGGCGGGCGTGGTCTGGGCGAATGCGCTTTGTCCCACACCGGCAGCGGCACCGGTCAGCAGCAACAGGCCTGCTGCGTAAGCGAACTTCTTCATGACGACTCTCCCCCTTTAGAAAAGCGCAAATGGAACGTGAGAAACAGAAAAAATCGGCGGGAGTTCTGCAACTGTCATGCCATGTCCACACATTCGCGTTAGGCTCTTGCCTCGGATCCGAAACGGCCGAGCCCGGCAAGGCTGCCGCGTCGTCAAAGCACGGAAAATGGGGACGGACTGCTTCGGGAGCGGCCGGCACCCCGCCATCGGTTATTCCTGGCGGCTTTGTCAACGACGCCGCACGCGCGCATGGGCGTGCCGGAAGCGCTGTGATAGAGTGAATTGCATCCCGCGCGCCCTCCGAAGCACGCGGCGCGACGTGCGGCAAGCCCCAACCTGACCCTGTTTTTTCCACGCCGCCATTGCCGCATCGCAGCGAGCACCGGCAGTGTTTTCGTGTCGTTGCGTGCTACAGTCGCCGCTTTTCCGCAATCCGGCACCGAAAGCACGCAACCGCAGGCGCGGCGCGCACCATGGCATGGCAATCCCATCGCACAATTCAGGTGCATGCACCGGTTTGGCGCAACAGACCGACCCTCGGAGACTCTCATGAAACCCACCGATCTCTTTACCGACTTCCAGAACCGCGTGTCCGAGGCGCTGCGCAATTCGCCGGCCGCCGACATCGAGAAGAACGTCCGCGCGATGATGGCCCAGGGCTTTTCTAAGCTCGACCTGGTCACCCGTGAGGAATTCGACGTCCAGTCCCAGGTGCTGGCCCGTACGCGCGCCCGGCTGGAAGAGCTGGAAACCCGCGTGGCCCAGCTCGAAACGCAGCTGAAGACGAGCGAACCGGCCGCCACCGACCGCTGATCGGGACCACCCGCCGAGTTGCCGCACGCTATGCCGGCCACCGCACCCGTGCTGCGGCGCACAGCGAAAACCGCCTTGTTCGGCTGGCGGAACTGATCTAGAACTCCGTTACGGGCCGCTGGCAAAACCCGGTAGGCGGTCAGGCCCGACACGCACTTGCGCGCGCCCGATCCGGGCCACGCGCAGGGACGGACAACGCAGCCGTGCGGGTTTTGCCAGCGGCGCTCTGGCGGCTCGCTGCCTGACGTAGGCCGCGAGCGATGCCATGGGAGAACGATCATGCGACATCGCCTCTACTTTCTGCTGCCGGACGTGGCGAGCGCCCGGCGCGTCATGAACGACCTGCTGCTGGCGCGCATCACCGAGCGCCATATCCACTTCGTCGCGCGCGAGGGCGCCGACCTCACCGGCCTGCACGAGGCCAACCTGCTGCAAACCTCCGACATCGTCCATGCCACGCAGAACGGCCTGGTGATCGGCGGCGGCGCAGGCATCATCGCCGGGGTGGTGGCGGCGCTGTTCCCGGTGATCGGCGAAGGGCCCCAGTGGGGCATGATTGGCATCACGACCGTGCTAGGCGCGCTGTTCGGCGCGTGGGCATCGAGCATGATCGGCAGTTCGGTCCCGAACAGCCGGCTCAAACCCTTCAAGAAAGCGGTGGAGGAAGAGGGGCAGCTCCTGCTGATGGTTGATGTGCCGCGCTCGCGCGTGAGCGAGCTCCGCGCGCTGCTGCAGCAGACGCACCCGGAAGGCCATTTCAGCGGCGAAGAACGTGCCATGCCGGCCTTCCCCTGAGCCAGCCTGTTGACTGAAACAGCCAGGGCCTGTGCCCCGGCTTTTTTGTTGTCCGGCGCCGCGCGCTCAATCGTCAAATTTGAATACGTGATGCCAGCCCACCGGGAACGGCTGGCACAGTGACGGTTCGCTACCGTTGCACGCCGCCGCCCGATGCCCTTGTCCACCGCTGTTCGCCGTCCCCCTGCCTGCCGCGAGAGGGACACCCGATGAGTCTTGCCGTCCTGCGTTCGCGGGCGCTGGCCGGCATCGACGCGCCGGCGGTATCGGTGGAGGTGCACCTGGCCAACGGGCTGCCATCCTTCACCATCGTCGGTCTGCCGGACACGGAGGTGAAGGAAAGCAAGGACCGCGTGCGCGCGGCCATCCAGAACAGCCGCCTCGAGTTTCCCACGCGGCGCATCACCGTCAACCTGGCGCCGGCCGATCTGCCGAAAGAGTCGGGCCGCTTCGACCTGCCGATCGCCCTGGGCATCCTCGCCGCCAGCCGGCAAATCCCCCACACGCACCTGGACGCGCACGAATTTGCGGGAGAGCTGTCGCTGTCGGGCGACCTGCGGCCGATCCGTGGCGCGCTGGCCATGGCGTATGCGCTGTCGCGCCAGCCGGGGCCGCCCGATGGCGACGCGCCGCGCCCTCGCGCCTTTGTCCTGCCCGCCGAGAATGCCGCCGAGGCGGCGCTGGTCAGCGGCACCCGGGTGCTGCCGGCGCGCACGCTGATCGAGGTCTGCGACCATCTGTCCACGCCCGACCGCAAGCTGGCGCCCGCCGTGCCCGCCCCCATCGGCGCCAGCGTCTGCTATCCCGACCTGGCCGACGTACGCGGCCAGCCGCAGGCGCGCCGCGCCCTGGAAGTGGCGGCGGCCGGTGGCCATTCGATGCTGATGATCGGTCCGCCCGGCACCGGCAAATCCATGCTGGCCCAGCGCTTTCCCGGCCTGCTGCCCGACATGAGCGACGATGAGGCGCTCTCCGCCGCCGCGGTGATGAGCCTGACCACACGCGGCTTCGATGCGCAGCGCTGGAAGGTGCGTCCGTTCCGCGCGCCGCATCACACGGCGTCGGCGGTGGCGATGGTGGGAGGCGGCAACACACCGCGGCCGGGCGAGATTTCGCTGGCGCATCAGGGCGTCCTGTTCCTCGATGAATTGCCCGAATTCGAGCGCCGCGTGCTGGAGGTCCTGCGGGAGCCGCTTGAAACCGGCCACATCACCATCTCCCGCGCGGCGCACCAGACGGACTTTCCCGCCAGTTTCCAGCTGATCGCGGCCATGAATCCGTGCCCGTGCGGCTATCGCGGGCATCCATTGCGCGCGTGCCGGTGCACGCCGGACCAGGTGGAACGCTATCAGGCCCGCCTCTCCGGCCCGCTGCTCGATCGCATCGACGTGCAGATCGAGGTGCCAACGCCATCGCAGGAGGAATTGCTCGATGGCCCGCCCGGCGAGCCGACCGCCGCCGTGGCCGCGCGCGTGGCGGCGGCACATGCACTGCAGCAGGCGCGCCAGGGCAAACGCAACGCGCTGCTGGCCGGGCACGAGATCGATCTGCATTGCACGCGCACCGACGCTGCCGACAGCCTGCTGCGCCAGGCGATGACGCGCTTCTCGTGGTCAGCCCGCGCTTATGCGCGCGTGCTCAAGCTCGCCCGCACCATCGCCGACCTGACGGGCGACGCGGCTGTCGATACGGCGCACGTTGGCGAAGCCATCCAGTACCGGCGCGGCGTGAAAGCGGACTGACGCGCCGGGGAGCCCGCTTGCGGTCGGACGTTTCTTTTCTACATTGAAGTGCCCGCTGCACATTGCAGGAGCGGGCCTCCGGGCGGCCAGCCTTCCTGCACCGCCCCATCACAACACCAAGAAATCCATCCAGGAGAAATGCAATGGTCGTGCGTAGAACGGTGCTGAAGGCAATCGCCGGGACAAGTGTCGCCACGGTATTCGCGGGCAAGCTGACCGGCCTCTCCGCTGTTGCGGCCGATGCCGCCCCGCTGCGCGTGCGGCGCAACCTGCATGGCATGAAGATGGACGACCCGGACCTGTCGGCCTATCGCGAGTTCGTCGGCATCATGAAAGGCAAGGACCAGACGCAGTCGCTGAGCTGGCTCGGCTTTTCCAAGCAGCACGGTTCGCTCAGCGGCGGCTTCAAGTACTGCCCGCACGGCGACTGGTACTTCCTGCCCTGGCACCGCGGCTTCGTGCTGATGTACGAACGCGCCGTGGCCGCGCTCACCGGTCACCAGACATTCGCCATGCCCTACTGGAACTGGACCGAAGACCGCCTGCTGCCCGAAGCCTTCACCGCCAAGCAGTACAACGGCAAGACGAACCCGCTCTATGTGCACAACCGGAATGAGCTGACCGGCTCCTACGCGCTCACCGACGCCATCGTCGGCCAGAAGGAGGTCATGGACAAGATCTACGCCGAAACCAACTTCGAAGCCTTCGGCACCAGCCGCTCGGTCGACCGCTCGGTCCAGCCGCCGCTGGTACAGAACAGCCTCG